>NZ_JAWPOM010000003.1:0-469836 GCF_033344285.1 Vibrio sp. 779(2023) | reverse complement strand
AGTTTTACAGGCAAAGCCGAAACGGATGATAACCACCTACTGAAGTAGGTGGTTTAGGGCTGAAAATAAAAAAGCGACAGTGACCTGTCGCTTTACATCTATTCTGTTTATGTGACTTACTGAGATAGAGACTGGCTAACGCTGAGCAACCAAGGCTTCTAATGCCGTAATCGCGGCACTCTTCTCACCTTGCATCATTACTTTGGCTTCATCAACGTACTGACCAACACCTTCTTTCACATCTTGTTGATACAGCACCACGTTGTTTAATATCGAAGCCACATGAAGGCCTCGTAGTCGACCGACCGTAAACAGCGCAGAGGTTTCCATATCGGCACCTAAGATGCCTTTCTTGTTCCAATGTTGGCATATTGCATCTTCGTCATCGGTATAGAAACTGTCGTGAGAACGCACCACACCAAAATGATAATGCACTTTTTGCATCGACAAGTAACGCTCAACTTCCTTTAACAGTGAAAAGCTTGCGTAGGCTGGATAAGACGAATCGACATACGCTTTAGAGCCGCCCTCATCTCTTACCGCGCCTTCGGCAATGATCAACTCGCCAAGGTGAATGCCTGATTGCATTGCCCCCGCAGATCCAACACGTACCACATGAGTCACACCGCACTGTTTTAGCTCTTCCACTGCGATGATCATCGATGGCGCACCTATACCTGTACTACACACTGAAACAGGCTTGCCTTTGTAGTTGCCGGTAAACACACGGTACTCGCGGTTTTCCGACACCATTTCTGCATCATCAAATAATGCCGCGATACGATTCGCTCGATCTGGCTCGCCGCATACAATAACGAGAGGAGAGATTTGTGTTTCATCCACTCCGATATGAGGTTGTTTGGCCATTTTTCGTTCCTTACACAGCAGCGTGCGCTAAGGTTTTATCGCCATTGCGCTTAGCGCTACGAGCCCACTCACGCGTGCCATTGGCAGCGATGAACATAAGAATCGCGTACTGAACAGACATTGCGTAAACACCTTGCGTCGCGTAGATACCCACACTGATAATGTTAATCACAACCCATAGAATCCAGTTTTCGACGTATTTACGTGTCATCAGAATTTGTGCAACAACAGACAGTACTGTCATGGTTGCATCCCAGAACGGGAACGCGTCAGGTTCAAGCACCGGTTCAGCCAAGCCAGCACCAAAGAGATTCAAGCTATCAACAGCAATGTTTGCTAGCGCAAAGAAAAATGGGTCGATATAGATCGTTAATAATGCGATACATGCAACGCTAATAGAGGCAGTAGTAATAAGTTTCTGTTTATTTAACCAGCGAACTTCCAGCGTTTCACCTTGTGCGTTTGGACGGGTCCACGCATACCAGCCGTAAATGTTCGCACAGAAGAAAAACAATTGAAGAAGCAATAATCCGTATAACTGAATTTGAAAAAAGATAACGGCAAAAAGCGTGACATTCAGCAAACCGAATAAGTAGTTGATGGTTTTTTCTTGGCTGGCAAACCAAATGCAAAGCAGTCCAAAAACGGTACCGAAAGCTTCGATCCAACTCATTGCGTAGCCGTCGCCGATCGGAATGTTAAAGAGAGTATTATTAATATCGAGTAAGGCAAAGAGGTCCATAACATGTCCTTTATTATTTTGTTTGGAATACGCCTATATTAGAACGTGATATCCAACAAAAAGGAGGACATTTGTCCTCCTCTTGATGCACTCGATCATAAATCAGATTCATTACTTACTTGAAAGTACCTATTTATCTCAATTATTCATTCCAAATGAACTAGGACTCGTGTCCTAGGTAGCGCTTTTTGAACGTCGATGCTGACGCGAACAGTAAAGTCGAAGCAAATGTAAACACCACGCCAGCCAAGTATACATACTCTTCATTCGCAAGTAGTTCATAAACACTCACGACAAACACCGTTAATACTAGTGAAATATTGAAACGGTGAAACCACGGCCTCTTTACTGAATACTGTGCATATCTCTTAACTAACATAAAGATTTTCCATTCATCTCAATAATTTATAAATCTAATTATAGGCTTTATTAATAATAAGCTTTTTAAGCACTATCGACACGAAATCTTTCGAGTTACTCGCAAAAAATCACACTTTTCAAATGTTGAGTTAATAAATTCGAACATCTGTTTTGCATGCTTATTTATTTTTTAGCCCATTTTTTATAAATTATATGCACTATATTTGTTAACCATGCGTTTGTTTTTAATTAAGAGAAATTCGTCACACTGTTGCGTACAACCAATGTTGGTTCCAGTTGAACGACTTGAGCGTCGTTAGATTTGTCGTCCAGTCTTCGTACAAGAGTCTCAACAGCAGCCTGCCCCAAACGGTACTTAGGCTGATGAATGGTAGTTAGCGATGGCGACATAAATTTCGCGATATGGATGTCATCGTAACCAATAATGGATAGGTCGTCCGGCACTTTAATACCGAGCTCATTTGCGGCGTTAATCACACCCATCGCCATCATATCGTTAGAGACGAAAATCGAGCTGGGTAATGCGCCACGCTGAGCCATTTTTTTGAACGCTTGATACCCACCGTCACATTCGAAGTCAGACTCAATGATCCAATTGGCATTAAATTCCAAGCCAGCTTCGTTCATTGCTCGCTTATAACCTTCGTATCGCATTTGCGCTTGGTGTTTAATCAAAGGGCCTGTGATGCACCCAATTTCGGTATGGCCGCAATCAATTAAGTATTTCGCCGCTAAGTAACCGCCACGAAGTGAGTTGTCTTGGATTTTATCGCTTGTAAATAGCATCGGCCCCCAGTCCATTACCACAACTGGGATATCTGGGTAACGCTCAAATACATCGATACGCTCTCCTTCTAGCGACGAGCACATCAAGATCAAACCATCGACACGCTTTTGCAATAGCGTATTAATGGATTGACGCATACGTTCGTTATCACCCTCGGTGTTACATAAAATGAGGCTGTAGCCTTTTTGGTAGCAGCTGCGTTCGACGCCTTTTACGACTTCGCCAAAGAATGGGTTGGTTGAGGTTGTCACGAGCATACCAATGGTTTTGGTACGATTAACTTTGAGGCTACGCGCCAACGCAGAGGGCGCGTAGTAGTTAAGCTCTTTTGCGGCATTGTTAACGCGTTCAGAGATCTCTTCGCTCACAAAACGCGTCTTGTTAATAACATGGCTCACTGTTGAAGTGGAAACCCCTGCCAGTTTTGCGATGTCTTTCATCGTCGCCATGTTACTACTCCTATTTTAATGAGGCGTTGTGCGCCTTATTGTTCAGCGAGAAACGCGTCCACCTCTTCGCGGGTTGGAATCGACGTTTGCGCGCCAAAGCGGGTCACAGAAATTGCAGCCGCCGCATGTGCAAACTTAATCGCTGATTCTAAAGGTAAATCTTCTAGGAGACCAGTGACGAATGCCCCATTAAATGTATCGCCCGCAGCGGTAGTATCCGTCGCTTCAACGCGGAAACCCGAGATGATTTCGCCTCGACCGTTTTGGCTTAACCAAACGCCTTTTGCACCGAGTGTGATCATGACAATTTCTATACCTTTACCATGTAGCACATTGGCCGCTTCTTGCGCGCTTTCGTTGTCTGTTACAGTAATACCTGTCAGAACTTCAGCTTCGGTTTCATTTGGCGTAATCACGTCAATGCAAGACAGTAATTCATCAGACAATTCACGAGCTGGCGCAGGGTTCAAAATTACGTTGGTTTTGGCATCTTTCGCGATTCGCGCGGCTTTCTCAATGCCGCACATCGGCGTTTCCAATTGCATTAGCAAGTAATCTGCTTGGCGAATACTCTCTAAATCTGGCTCAATCGCTTCTGCTGTCAGTTTGGCGTTCGCTTCAGCTGAAATGCAAATGCTGTTCTCACCACTGTCCGACACTTGAATCATCGCGATACCTGTCGGGCAATTTGGCTGCATCTTCACACCAGTGATATCGATGCCATCCATTTTGAAGTTTTCGCGAATGTTAATGCCGAATGAGTCGTCGCCCACACAAGCGATAAAACCTATGTCTGCATTTAATCGCGCCGCCGCGACGGCTTGGTTGGCACCTTTGCCACCTGGGATAACTTGATAGTTGCGACCATGCAGCGTCTCGCCTGGGCGAGGGAAAGAAGGCACTTGAAGAACATGGTCAGCGTTTACACTACCTAACACCACTAACTTATTCATACGGTTATCCTCGGTTCTGAATGAACCCTTTTTAAAAACTGTTTAGGAAAATACATTAGATGACTTTAACTTCTCTTCCTGATGAAGGAGTCTCGATAAAAAGTCAAAGGCATCTATACCCCACACTTTGCAGTATTTTGGGTAAGTTTGCCCTCACCTCCTAAACGACAGATATAAACGGAGGAGAGAGCAAAAATTAGGATGATTTATTGAACTTAAAACTTACTTAGTGACTACTTTTAGTGGTACTGGGATGTACTCTTCTACTTCTTCACCTTTCAAAACTTTGTCAGCCGTTTCAACACCTAAAGCACCGATAAGGTCTGGTTGCTGAGCAATAGTTGCCGCTAGTTTGCCACGGTTAACTGCTGCAATGCCGTCTTCCGTACCATCAAAACCAACGATAACGACATCTTTGCCAGAAGCTTGAACTGCGCGAAGTGCACCTAGCGCCATTTCATCATTCTGTGCAAATACCGCTTGTACATCCGGGTTAGCCGCTAGCAGGTTTTCCATTACGTTTAGACCTTTTGTGCGGTCAAAGTCAGCTGGTTGGCTAGCAAGAAGATCCATATCGCTGCCCTTCACGGCATTCATAAAGCCTTCACCGCGCTCACGCGCTGCCGATGTGCCCGCAATACCTTCAAGTTGAATGACTTTTGCTTTTTCGCCTACTTTTTCCATGATGTAGTGGCCTGCCATTTCACCACCAATTACGTTGTCCGACGCGATGTGACTCACGACTTCACCACGGCTTGCACCACGGTCTAATGTCAACACAGGGATCTTAGAACGGTTCGCCATACGAATTGCATTAGACACTGCATCAGAATCCGTTGGGTTGATAAGAATTGCTTTTACGCCGCGAATACTTAAATCCTCGATGTTCGACAGTTCTTTACTCGGGTCATTTTGCGAGTCCAGTACAATTAAGTCGTACCCCAATTCTTTCGCTTTTGCTTCCGCACCGTCTTTCATCGTTACGAAGAACGGGTTGTTTAGCGTCGAAACCACAATCGCCATGGTATCTTGAGCTTGCGCCGCTACCGATACGGTTGAAGAAAGAAGTGCAGCAGAGATCAGAGTTGCAAGTTTTTTCATCGTTCTAGTCCTTTGTGTAGGGTGAGCCAGTACACGTCCCCTGACTCGGTTTGTATTCACTGTTTTATATATACAGATTGTTATGAATTACTTGTTTTTGTTGTCTACCAATACCGCAAGCAAGATAACCACTGCTTTTGCAATCATTTGGTAGTAGGAAGAAACATCAAGTAGGTTAAGTGCATTGTTCAAGAAACCGATGATCAGCGCACCAATCAAGGTACCCATGATACGGCCTTTACCGCCCATCAAGCTGGTACCGCCAAGAACAACCGCTGCGATAGCGTCTAGCTCGTAGCCCATACCTGCTGTTGGCTGCGCCGAAGAAAGACGAGACGTTACGATAATACCTGCAAGCGCTGCTAGCATACCGCAGATGGCGTAGACACCAATCTTCACTCGGTCTACATTGATACCTGATAGGCGAGTCGCAGACTCGTTGCCGCCTAGTGCGTAAACATAGCGACCAAAGCGCGTGTGGTTAAGTAAATACCAAGCCGCTGCGAACACAACCACCATTAACCAAACAGGAACCGGAATGCCTAGCGCGTAGCCAGTACCAAACCATGCAAACGCATCTGCGGTGTCAGTAAAGCCTGTCGAGATTGGACGACCTTCGGTGTACACCATGGTCACACCACGTAGTAACGTCATGGTAACCAGCGTAGCGATAAATGCCTGCACCTTACCCTTCGCAATAATGATACCGCTGATCGCACCTAACGCTGCACCTGCGACTAAAGCAGTGGGAACCGCCACCAGCACCGGAACCTCAAGCGCGATCATGCTTGCCGCAAAGGCACCACACAACGCCAATACCGAACCAACACTTAAGTCGATACCTGCGGTTAAAATAACTAATGTCATACCCACTGCGATAATGGCATTCACGGAGGTTTGACGAAGAATGTTGAGAATGTTGTCGACCGTAAAGAAGTTCGGGTTCAAAAATGACACAACAACGATCAGAAAGATCAGAGCTATCAGTGATTTTTGCTCAATCAGCCACTCTTTTGTGAACAACTTCTTGTTGCCAGTTTCGGTTGGTTTGCTCATGGTATTCGTACTCATGCTGCTTCCTCATTGATCTCTTTGCCTACGGCACAGGCGAGTAATTTTTCTTGATCGGCGTCTTTCGCATCAAATTCGCCGGTGATACGACCTTCATGCATCACTAAAATACGGTCGCTCATGCCGAGCACTTCAGGCATCTCGGAAGAAACCAAGATGATGCTCATGCCTTCGGCCTTAAACTTGTTGATGAGCTGATAAATCTCTTTTTTTGCTCCGACATCAACACCACGTGTCGGCTCATCCAGAATCAGAACTTTAGGTTTCGTCATTAACCCTTTCGCTATCGCAACTTTTTGCTGGTTACCACCAGATAAGTTGCCGATGATTTGATCTCGCGTTGGGGTTTTAATGTTGAATAACTTAATAAAATCTTCCACTGCAATCACTTCGTCGCTGTGTTGAATCTGGAAGCCTTTGGTCAGCTGGTTTAGCGAACAAAGTGACATGTTATCCTTAACTGAAAGACCTAAAACCAAACCATCGCCTTTGCGATCTTCAGAGATGTAAGCGATACCATTTGCCAAGCCATCTTGCGGGCTAACCGGGTTAATAGTTTTGTTATCAAGATTGATAACACCATGCTCACTAGGTAATGCGCCGTAAATGACTTTCATGAGTTCAGTGCGGCCTGCGCCCATCAAGCCAGAAATTCCAAGAATCTCACCACGCTTGAGAGTAAAGCTCACATCCTGAACGCCAGACCCAGTCAAACCAATGACTTCAAGACAAGTTTCGCCATGTTGGACATCAATACGTGGATATTGCTCTTCTAATTTTCGGCCAACCATCATTTCAATTAGGCCATCTTCATCAGTGTCGGACACCTTGCACTCACCGATAAACTTACCATCACGAAGCACGGTAATGTCGTCACAGATTTCAAAGATTTCTTTAAGACGATGCGAAATGTATACGATGCCGGATCCTTGCTCGCGAAGCTCATTAATCACTTTAAATAGTGATTCCGTTTCGGTATCGGTCAATGCGTCCGTTGGCTCATCCATAATGATGACTTTCGACTCAAACGAAAGTGCCTTTGCAATTTCCACCATTTGTTGTTCACCAAGGCTTAAATCGCCAAGCAATGTTTTTGATGAGTGCTTTACATTCAGACGTTTTAAAAGCTTGTCAGCTTCGTCATACATTTTGCCCCACTGGATACGCCCTAAGGAGCCAGTGAACTCTCGTCCCAAGTAAATATTTTCGGCAATCGTCAGTTCAGGAATCAGGTTCAGCTCTTGGTGAATAATGCTAATACCAGCTTCCTGTGAATCGCGTGGACCTTTAAAGGCCGCCGGCTGACCTTGATATTGAATGCTCCCCGCATCCATGTGGTAAATGCCTGTCAACACCTTCATTAACGTTGACTTGCCTGCTCCATTTTCACCCATCAGCGCCATAACACGGCCTGGATAAACATTCAGGCTTGCTTTGTCGAGTGCTTTTACGCCCGGAAACGCCTTCTCAATTTCGCTTAGTTGTAGAATGGCTTGAGTCATAATCTGTCCTCAATATCTCTGGCTTAAAAAACCACGCCCGCTTGGAAAATAACGTTCGCATATGGCGAGCATTCGCCGGTTCTTACGATAGCGCGACTTTGGGCCGTGCGTGCTTTAAACGCTTCATGTGACACGTAGCTCACCTCAATAGATTTGCCCGTCTCTTCACTCTCTTTGCTCAGTTCGTTGAGCAACGCTTCATGCAAAACTGGGCTTGCATCAGAGAACTCTTCCGCAATGATGACCCCTTCGATTTGGGACTCAGATAGAATTACGCGAACAGTATCAAGAAAACTTGGTACCCCATGCGTTAGCGCCAAATCGATTCGCTGAACATGCTCTGGGATTGGTAGACCAGCATCACATATCGTGATCTCGTCGGTGTGGCCTAGCGTCGCCACCAAGTAAGAAATATCTGAGTTAATTAGGGTACTTTTTTTCATCTCATCGACCTTTCGGTTACACGTTCATACAACCATGAGCGCCTGTCTTAAAGTGTTTTCGTTATTAACAGAAAACTCATCGAAACGTTTCGATGAAATAATAATTCGTCATCGCAATTTGACCAGTGTGAGATCGATAAGGTGTGAGAATGATCTGTAATTCAATTGTCATTGAATAGGAAAAGTGCACTTGAGTCACACTTTACCATCGAAACGTTTCGATGATGGTATTTCCCTGTCATTACGGTTAGGTTTTATACAGGGAGGAAGGAAAAGAGACGTCCAACTACTGAGAAAACCTCTAGTTAATAAGCTCGAAACCTTTCACGTCATCACAATTCTTAGATAGCTGCCTGATTTTGGAGAACGCTCACCTTACAATCTGGTTACAATTTGCCAAAACACATCATCCGTTCAGTACCTTACCTGGTACGCGACGTTTGTAGGGACACAAACGGAAACTAAGAACCATAATGAAGTTAAGCAATAGAGTCATTTTGCTTGTCGCGCCAGTGATCTTATTAAGCGCGTTAGTATCTAGCTATATTATTTATAGCATTCAAAAAGTGACGCTCATCAAGCGGGAAGACAGCTATATTCAGTTGCAGATGGAAAAGCTGGCCGGGCAGTTTCGACAAGCGAATATTTTTCTTAATAGCTATGCCTATACGCTCAGTAAAAGTGATGTATTACAAGACTATTTGGTTAATCATAACAACCCCTATCGTGAGCGAGTCTTGTTTAATCGATTAGACGAGACCGCTGAAGTATTAAGCCATGGTTACAAAGGCGATGCGAGCATGGCGATCCTCGACGGCAAACAAAACCTTCTCTACTACACAGAAAACAAATATTACGAATCATCGGGCGTGGTCGACCCAAAGGTATTAGAGTACATATCACGAAGTTTCAATGACAGAGAGGCTTTCAGTCACACTGGCTTTATTTATAACTCCAGTGGACAAAGCATTCTTCTTCAATATGAGGTCGTCGACAAAAGAACGGGGACTCACCCTTTGAGCTTTGACTCGAAAAATGTGTTTTTTGTGGTAGTTTCCGTATCACTTGAAGCCTTTAACGAGATTAAGCATGACATCGAGTTTGACACACACAGCGTGATTACTTTCGCCGACAAACCCATTTATCTTGATATTCCTCTCGCTCAAACCATTGAGCTGCTGCCGCACTTTTATGCCGTGCTTTCTCCTGCCGAATATTTAATGTGGAATAAAGTCGATAAAGTGTGGCTAGAACTTGCTTTCTCCTTTGGCGTAGCGGCGTTTTTCACCATCACATTAATCATTTTGGTGTTGTACCGCTATGTGTTGCGCCCTGTTTCTCGCCTTGATAAGCAGCTGAACGAACTTGAATCTAATCAACGTGACAATATTGAAAAGCTAGAAACAAACGATGAAATAGGACGCCTCTCTGCACGCTTTTTTGATATGTATGAGGAACTTAATGTCATCTATAAAAAGACAAAACGCCTAGCTGAAACGGATCACCTGACGCAACTCGCCAATCGCCATCGTTTTCATGAGCTTGCCACTCGTGAACTTATCTCCCCTTCGCAGTTTCTGTGGGTTGTTTACGTCGATCTTGATAACTTTAAATACGTGAATGATAAATACGGGCATGAATTGGGAGATAACTTGTTAAAAGTGTTCTCATCACACATCAAGAATGCTTGTCAAAAGTTCTCGCACGATTACAACAGCCCCTGCTTTGCCGCCAGGTTATCTGGTGACGAATTTGCAATTTTGCTGAGCTCAAATCAAGAGGTAAAACGCTTGCCTGATTTGCTTGCATCAGAGTTACTAAAACCGATTAGTAATCTCAGTTCATCTTGGAGTAATTCATTTCCCGTTACGGCAAGCGTAGGTATTGCACAATATCCTCAAGACGGTACTGACATCGCGAAGTTACTCTCCAGTGCCGATGCGGCTATGTATCAAGCAAAACGGGCAGGGAAAAATCAATACGCCTATTATTCAGCCGCTCTCAATATTGAGTCTCAAAGACGAAGTCAGCTTGAACGTGCGCTCCGAAAAAGCAATGTAGAGGAAGAATTCCACCTTGTTTTTCAACCCTATATGAACAATCGAAGCAACGAAATTGAGGGGTTAGAAGTCTTGTTGCGCTGGGAAGCCGAAGGTATCGGCCCTATCCCCCCAAAGGAGTTTATTCCAATTGCAGAGCAAGCCGGATTATTTGATAAAATTGACCGCTGGGTTTTCGCCAATGCAACGGCGGAATACCATCAATTAAGGAATATTTTCGGTAAGGATATTGTTCTTTCGGTCAATCTTTCATCAGCAGAGCTAAACTCGATAGAAATGGCAAACTACATCCATGAACAAGCGACACTGCACAGTGTTAAACCAGAATGTATTGAGATAGAAATAACCGAAACCTTTGCCGCAGAACAACAAGGCACGGCTCTACTTGATGAGCTATCAAAACGTGGCTACCGTCTTGCAATTGATGACTTTGGTTCTGGTTACACATCGTTAACTCAGCTCGTTCAGTATCCGGTTCAAAAAATCAAATTTGATCGAGAGTTCCTCGTTACATTGATGAACACCAACAACGGCCATGTGATCAAACCTATTATTGAGCTATGCCATGCCCAAAATAAAACGGTTACAGCAGAAGGTATTGAACACAATATGATGCATGAATGGCTATCGGCATACCGCTGCGACTATATGCAAGGCTATTTATTTGGCAAACCAATGACTAAAGAACAATTGAGCTTGTGGTGGCAATCGGCAAATGACGACAGTCGATTTGATGCGTCCATGGTCAGCTCAATTAGGGTTTCAAGAACATAAGTTAAGGGGAGACGTACAGCAGTCACAACTGTGGCGGCTGTATTTAGCTGTATATGAGCTTCATTGATAGATGCTCAGCTTTTGTTCCCCCATACCTATATCTATAACTTTAGTTGAGTAAATCACTATTTATTCGTTTTTAAACCAGCACTTCCTTGAAATCCAAACCGGTCAAATTCAGCGCTTTGACGCTATCGTACAAGCCACCTTTTTTGTCCGTGCAAAACGTTCTGAGCCCAGCACCTTTTACTCTGAACAAGTCAGATTCATTAACGGCTTCTCTATTCAAAACGAGTTTCTTAAACGGTCTAGCACGACTTAGCTTACCATGACGAAGATTATACTCGGTAGCAGAGGTATCAATGGCATCAATTTGAGTGACAATGTTTAATGCTCGCCAAGGCTTTCCTTGTAGATTTAATGGTAAAAATTCGACATTCTCGCTCAACACATCGAGCTTATCCGCAATAGAAGCGGATACAGCAAGAGTAAAAGATCCCCATGCTGCAATATCAGGCCTGGGCAATGGCTTTTCACCCATAACGTCTAACCATTCAATATCAATACTTTTCCAACTGGCTTTAACAGACTCTCCATAGAGTTGGATAGGTTTGCTTGCCGTTACTTGAAGAGACATTTCCAATGGCGACTCTTGCAACATTGCAAAATCATTAACATTGGGAGTGACAATAAACACTTTATTAAATGCTGTCATAACCGTCCTTAAATAAATTTGAGCGCTTTTCTTAATGAGACGATCGCTTTCACACCAAACCAAACCAAAACAAAACAAACATAATAGATAGAGTTTACTTTCATGTTCAAAAATTTAATGAATTAATATCTGGCGTTCTTATCTTTTAATTTCTAAGTTTTATTATTTATATATTTTAATCCACACGATAGAATTATTTTTTCAATTTTTACTATGTACCCTTCCTTATGTAATCGAATAAATTAGAGAATAAACAATAGCACGCATCACTTCACTTTTGTCGAGCTCATCACTCTCACTTAAACGATACATTCACAAGTTCAATTTTTGTACGACTTAGACTTAGCTTTGTCAATCGTGAATTAAAAACAACCGATTCACCGCTGTTTTACTGCCTTTTCTTACCACCCTGTTGTTTATTCATACATTATAAATGCATTTATACACATAACGATTCGGCGTTACGATTTGTTACGAGTTAAATCACAAACTTTTGAGGTATTGGATAAAGCGTAGAAAAAGAAAACACATTGAAATAAAAAGAGTTTCTAAAGTACGAAAAATAAAACGCCGTTTTTATAAATTAGCAACTTCACAAATATCCTTAAACACAGTTTTATTAATTACATATATCAGATATTATTTACGCCGAAGTTTATAGAAATCATCGTTAAACTTCATATTTTTTATAAGTTTCAATTAGTTAGTTTTTAACTCGAAAACTTATCGTCAACCCAATATCAAGCACCTAAGCGTGCAATAAGAAACATTGGGAATAGAATTATATTGATGTGCATGTTGTTTTAACGAATGCATGAAGCAATCGGTAAATTTGTAACACCATAGAGTTTTATTTAGCCAAGATGAAAAAGTTAATTTTATTATTTACATGTGCGCTGTTGTCTGTCTCACCTTTTGCTTTTGCAAAACAATCAGATAACGAACCCAGGGATCATTTACGACCAAAGCAAGTTGAACATGTGTTTAAACAAGCCAAGCTAGATGGCATAGTAGACTTTAAGTTGTTCAGTGACGCTTACATCGCTTATCAGAAGACACCCGATAGAAAGAAGTCGGTACTAACGATCATCGACTATAGTAAACCATCAACTGAAAAGCGTTTTTATGTGGTTGATTTAGATAAAAAGAAGCTAATCTACAATACGTATGTTTCTCACGGCGTGAACAGCGGAAAGAAAACAGCGACACAGTTTTCAAATGTCGTAAACTCGCGAAAAACATCATTGGGCACTTTTTTGACTGATACCACTTACTACGGCTCAAATGGCTATTCACTTCGATTAGATGGGCTAAGCTCTGGATTAAACGACAAAGCTCGCGAGCGTTACATTGTCGTGCACGGTGCCGATTACGCAAACCCTTCCTTTATCAAGAAGAATGGATACCTCGGACGCAGTTGGGGTTGCCCTGCTTTACCAGAGAAGTTGTCTCGCGAGATCATTGACACTATAAAAGGCGGCAGCGTTATTTACGCAAGCGCGTAATACCTATGTGACACATATGGGGAAGAAAAAAGAAGATTCTATTTCTTCCCCAGTAATAATCCTGTTAGCTTAATCGTCCTGTGCAACGACTCTCTTTCCATTTTCGCTTACTCGAAAGCGAAAATTATTGTGTTATTCGCTCATATACCTAAGTGCGATCAGAAAACTCTGTTCATCCCCCTTCCATATCGTTAGTATACGCTGAGTTCATCAGACACTGGCTTTCATCGTTATCATAGTTCCACTAAGATTCCTTAATCATGGTGGGTAACTGTGGCTTTATATGTTTAGGGTTACTTCTTGCGTTATCTACACCGTATATTATTGATGCTTTCTTTGTCCCTGCTCTCAGGGCTCATCACAGCTTCATATGCGCATGAGTGGCACCACACCAAACATTACACTTCCGAGCGTTTACTTAAACTCTCACAACAAGACGATTTTGAGCTAGCACACACTGATTTTCATGCCTCAGCTTCTCTGAGTTCTTGGGGATCAGAAAGTTACTACCTACATATAAAGCGCGAGTTGTTCGGGCTTGTCTCCTGTCGCCGAACATCAGCTACTGATGGCGTTTTATCATCAGATTTTACTCCTGATTATTTTTTACTTATTGCTTTCTCTTCTCCACCACTACTGGAGTTGGCAAAACAAGCATCTCGCTTACCTCTAGACAGTTATGGCGGACTCATGAGTCAACGCTCTCTTTATCGCCTCTCAGGAAGAAAGGAAGCGAACTTAATGTACGTCTTTACTCATGGTCGCAACGCCTTCTCTGTTGTTTAACTTTTTATGACATACAGAGAACACGAAAATGTAACGATAAGAGCCAATATGCTCATTGTTACTAGAACCAATTTGAGGTCCATATAATGACAAGAATCGCTACAACAATCGCACTAGCATTACTATTTTCAGCGGGCTCAACCTTTGCAAACACAGAAACTAAGCCAGAAGAAATGAGTAACGACACTCTGTTAGAGTGTGCCAACGTTTCTAACGCACGTATTGCAGTTCCGGAACACAGAGCGATGTTCAGACACTACTTAATGTCTGAGAGAGACTACAGCTTTGACCAGCTATCGTCTGCCGAACTTGAATTTAAAGCAGCAGATAAGAATGAGTCTGAAGTAGAGAACATCTACAAGTCTCAGTGCAAAGAAGTTGGCGAATACTTATATAGCATTGGCTATTAAATTCGAAACCCTAACGACACTCAAAAAGAAAGGCGCAATGTATGCGCTTTTCTTTTTACTGATAAAAACCTGTCGATTAGATGTCTAATCTGCATACAAGCTTAAAAGTGCAAATCAAGTAAACTTACTGAGAAAACTCAGACACATCCTTGGGTTTACAGAACGCTCGACGTGCTTTAACAAACAAGAAACTAAGCACCCCAATCACAAGAGTAATTATTGGTGCCGCCATTAATAGCATTGTGATCGCTTTGCTCATATTTTCTGGTAACAAAGGAAGTAATGAACCAAAACCGCATAATACCAGCGTCCATAAAATCGCACTCAACCACGCAAAGTAATGGAATTTACTAATACGTTTCACTCGCAACCCCATCATTAATGGCAATAGGGAGCGAACAACCGGAATAAACCGCGCACAAAAAAGCGCAATCAATCCATGTTTACTAAGTAATACGTCGACTTGTTCCAAACGCTTTTGAGGAACCGCACTCACCCAGCCTTGGACCTTAGGTAAGCGATTTAGCCACTTGCCTTGTAAATAAGCCGCCCAACTTCCCAATCCCGCACTAACAGCTATCACCAACATGATCATAATTGGGTCAAGGACGCCAACCGCCGCCAGCGTACCGGATAATACGACGACACTGTCGCATGGGAAAGGTGCAGCAGGAATAAAACCACTTTCCAAAAAAATAATCACAGCAACAACAAAATAAACTAAACCTGCACTGCCTGGCGCCATTAACGCCGTGAAATCTTGATGCCAAAAGGCACTCAAGACCTGAATTATCGAATCAAACATAAACCGCTCCTAAGCATAATTAACCAAAAGTTGCAAAAACATGGAATGTGTTAGCGAGCATGTATAAAGCGGTATATGAAATTCGATTCTTTTCTCACGCCGATTCTGTATTTAAAGTGAGTAAAAATACTTTCAATACAACAACCTAAAGCCTCATTGCCGATGCGTTTTAGCCGCTTCATCGAGTAAATTGCCGAACGATGCGCCCACCATGCTACATCAAGCATTTCAAACCATTCGGGCTCTACATCGTCGTTCGAGCTCATTTCCTTAGCATGGCTAACCCTCAATACATTCCGGCTGTTTAAACTCGGATAGTCTTGTTGTATTGGAGAGATAGGATGTTCTGAAAAGTGCTTCGACTTAGCGTCAACAGCAATATTCTGGTTATGAAAGGAAAGAAAATTTGGGTGTGAGTGCGCCAGGCTCATGCTCGGAGCCAACAAGCAGAAAAGTAGTCCGAGTAAAGCAATCAGGGTCGTACGCACAAAGGTAACCAAAACCAAAATAATAAGTTCTTTTAACCCTGTGCGTAACTATTGGCAATTAGTATTCTTAATCGTTAAGAATACTAATTATTTTTCACCGTAAGGGTAGCTTTCAAACATCTTCGCGATTTCTTCTTGGATGAGAGATTCTCTTTTCTCAGAGCTCATTGACTCAGACAGTTTACGACTTGAAACGCCTTTCCAAACGACTTGATTAGCCTTTGCATCAACCAGTTCAACCACCAACTTCCCATACTTACGTTTTTTATATCTTTCTGGGCTTGAAGTGATCACACCAAAGCTATTCCAGCCATAGCCAAAGCTCACCGACGATCCTGAAGAAACAAGCTCGGATTCTTCTATGATATCATGATGTACGTAAAGGTCACCGCCACTATTTACCTTAATTAAACCCTTACCCTCAAGCTGTTCAGCAAGCCCTTGCTCAATACGTCGACCATCAATACTGGTAGGAGCTTCCGCCTGAGCACCGAAGTCAAACGTTCTGTAAGCTGAAAAGTCGGCTTGTTTATCTACATCGGTTGTAACGGTAGTACAAGCAGATACCAGCATCACCACCAGCCCTAATATCAAACCTCTCATCATGTTAAATCTCCTTTGGTTAAGCTGACTGTTTCAGCAGAATTACCCTGTGTTATACATACGCATCAACAGTAAAAAGTAATCATTTCAATATCTAGTCTTGACCATGAAACGTGACTGTTCAATAAACGAGATTAACCTTTACACAGAAAATCTTGAATATCATCAACATCTAAACACCTAAGAATTCGGTGTTTACGACCTAATTGGAAGCCTCTAGGCTTAGTAACGAAATCGCGAGTGCCACAAAAAACCAGAGACAATGAACACTTTAACATCAGTCCGCTACTTTTTTAGGCAACTGACAAACATTTGATGAGAAAAGACTTTTCTTTTTCGTCCAGTGTGGCATATTAACCGAGTCCTATCGATGCGCGGGCATCGTATAATGGCTATTACCTCAGCCTTCCAAGCTGATGATGCGGGTTCGATTCCCGCTGCCCGCTCCAATCTCTTTATCTCAATTTACTCATAAAAATCCGATGGCGGAGCGAACAAACGGCGGCAGCGTTGTTTCCATGATAAGTTTGGTCGAGTTACGTCATAAAACATGTCTTTCCATTCTGCAAACGTCACGCGGATGGGATTAAAGCTGTTTACAGGTTTAGAAACCCCATACCGAACCGTTTCCACCTCTGGTTCAAACGTTCCGAACATTCGATCCCAAATAATTAATACACCCGCATAATTTTTGTCGATGTACTGACGGTTCACACCATGATGAACGCGATGGTGAGACGGCGTGTTAAATACCCACTCTAGTGGCCCGAGCGAACGAATTGATTGGGTGTGAACAAAAAACTGTAAGCCCAGATTAAACAACACAACGAAGACAACCCATTTTGGCTCAAAACCAATAATCACCAAGGGCAACCAAAAAATCCACATCCCCGCTAGCGGATACATTAAACTTTGACGAAAGGCGGTACTGAAGTTCATTCTTTCCGAACTGTGATGAACAACGTGCGCGGCCCACATCCAACGAATACGATGGCTAGCCCGATGAAACCAGTAATAGAAAAAATCTTGCAGGACAACAAGTAAAAGAAAAGCTGAGACGCTCATTTCGATATCAAACAAACGCCAATCGAACCACCACAAATACAACTGAGCAATCAGTAAACCCGTGAGTATGTCTGTCGCTTGGTGTAAGCCCGCAAGAACAAAATTACACGCTACTTCAGGGAAGTAATACGTCGCGCTTTCAGGCAAGCGTCCCCTTCTTTGTCCGAACCAATATTCGGCAAGCATGCAGAAAAAGAAAACTGGAGCCAGAATCATCAGAAGTAATTCTGGGCGGTCCATCAACTGCGTCCAATCCATTGTGTTTCTACCATTTTGCATAGTGATCTTCAGTAAGACCCATAACTTCTTCTAACTGATGTTTGATGCCATTTCCATCGATAAGATAGCCAGAGAAATAACCGATATACTGACGAAAGTTACTTTTGAGAAGCCAAAAATTTTTCTTCTCTGAGCGTCGATTCAAAGGCGTGAACTGTAAGTTAACTCGTTTATCTTCAGACGTAATATGCCACTTTTGCCCTTCATCACTTCGTGAAAACTGAAACTGCACAGGTTGCAAAAAGTGACGCTGACCATTAATCCACAATACATTTTCGCAATAGCCAGTTTCATTAACGCCAGCTGCCAAGTTCAACCCCAGACGCCTGTCATCCTCAAAGCAATTGATACTCGCCCAGCGCCAACTTGTTTCTCGCCGCATGTACCCAGCGGAAAAATCGTAACCAGCAGCCACCTCTGAAAGATCTTGCTCTTTTCCTAATATGAACAAGTTACCGTCTACTGCTAACGCATTGTGCTTCTGAGTATATGTCCAACCCGCATAACCTGTTGGCGTACACAACATTAATGGCAAACTCATGTTTTCTGGACGTAAATAGAGATCCGCATTGACTGACTCTGTCACAAAGTGGACGTGCCAAATACCATCCTTAATAGAAAACTGAACTCTTTTGTTAGCAAGATGGGCAAGACTGCACCAACTGGAAGGCTGAGTTTGATAACCTATATTAAAAGGTTTCAACCATTGTTGCTCAATCAACTTATTCTTTTTAATATCAAACAGGTAGCAAAAGCCGGATGCTAAATACCGTATATCAGCAATCGCTACTCCAATGACGTAATCAGGTGTGACCAAATTGACGAACTGAAACTGCTTATAATCGCGGTAACGGCGCCACTTAGACACTGGCTTATCCATCTCATCGAGGTAAGTAAATTTATCTAGCTGTAACGATGTTGGAATTCCATCAAGGTGGCCAAACGCTGGTAGACCATTCTGCTGAATAAACGAGTTCAGAACCTTAAGCTCATCCATATAGTTGTCTTTTCACAAGTTATCACACACAAACTTTAACATGACGTTAACATAAACAATTTGCGTAACTGCACAACAACATCGACTAAAGTGATTTCTGCTTGTTATATGTGAAACTGATCACTCAACCACCCGCTTACTTAGCTCGCCCTACCTATCTCAACCAACACTGCCTGGGTTAGAAGCTGCACATTCTCATCCGCAGGAAAGACCACTACAACCATTGAATCTTGGTCAAAATCACTATTTAATGGAAATACATTCATATAAACTGATTGCTTATTCACATCAAGGAAGAAATCTATGTCATACATACACGATACTATTGTTGCGTTGCAACACAGTAGCCCTGCGCAAAAAGAATTTTACCAAGCGGTAGAAGAAGTATTAACTTCTCTCGCGCCGGTAATAGAAGGCAATAATAAATATAAGGAACAAGCGATTATCCAGAGGATCGTCGAGCCAGAACGTCAAATCATGTTTCGAGTTCCTTGGGTTGATGATGCTGGAAATGTACAAGTAAACAAAGGTTATCGAGTTGAATTCAACTCTGCTTTGGGGCCGTACAAAGGAGGATTGAGATTCCATCACTCAGTCAATGCGAGCATCATAAAATTTCTCGGCTTTGAGCAAATCTTTAAAAACGCACTGACTGGCCTTCCTATCGGTGGCGGCAAAGGCGGTTCAAACTTCGATCCTAAAGGAAAATCCGACGGCGAGATCATGCGATTTTGCCAATCATTTATGAACGAGTTGTACCGTCATATCGGTCCTGCCACCGATGTTCCCGCAGGCGATATCGGCGTCGGGGCGCGCGAAATTGGCTATATGTTTGGTCAATACAAACGATTGACGGGGCGCTACGAAGGTGTGCTTACAGGCAAGAGTCTGCTTTGGGGGGGCTCACTCGCCAGAAAAGAAGCGACAGGATATGGCGCCGTCTATTTTGCAGAATGCATGCTCAACGACCGCAACGATTCATTGAAAGGGAAAACTTGCCTCGTTTCTGGTGCTGGCAACGTGGCTATCTACGCCATTGAAAAACTGTACCATATGGGAGCAACGCCGGTTACATGCAGCGACTCTCGAGGTACGATCTATCATGAGCACGGTATTGATCTTAAGCTCCTCAAACAACTGAAAGAAGTGAAAAGAGCAAGCTTAGAAGAATATTTAGAAACTTACCCTGAAGCAGAATACACACCAGAGGGCGACTATCCTAATGAAGGGCATGCTGTTTGGCGATATCAGGCTGATGCTGCCTTCCCTTGTGCGACTCAAAATGAATTAACGTCAGACGACGCACTGGCTCTTATCGAAAACGGATGTATTTTGATTAGTGAAGGGGCGAACATGCCAACCACCCGTGATGCTGCCAATATTATCGTGGACTCAGACATAGCTTATGGGCCTGCCAAAGCAGCCAATGCAGGCGGTGTTGCAACCAGTCAACTTGAAATGGCGCAAAACGCCAGCATGCAAAACTGGACGTTTGAACAAGTGGATAGTCAGTTGCAAACCATCATGAAAAATATTTTCATCAATGCAAACGAAACCAGTAAAGAGTTTGGCCAACCTGGAAATTTAGTTTTAGGCGCCAACATTGCAGGCTTTAGAAAAGTCGCTGATGCAATGATTGAGCAAGGTGTCGTCTAGATGAACGAGCCAGCAGGATGACTGCTGGCTTAATATAACTCTGTAATAGGCCGCGCTTTCGATAAAGAGCTTCACTTAATTCACAATAAGCGTTGTCACTTCTGTTTTAACGGAGTTGGCGATAAAGCAATTCTCATGGGCCATGTGGTGCAGTTTTTCTAATTGAGATGGTGTCGGTTGTTTTTCACCTGAAAATGTTATCTCAGGGTTTAACGTCACCTTTGATACCCACTCTTTTCCGTTTTCGCCTTTTTCAAGCTCCCCCACCGCTTCATCTAAGTAACTGTCCACAACATAACGTCGCTTTGCTGCAATAGACAGGAAAACGAGCATATGACAACTAGAAAGTGCCGCGACAAACGCTTCTTCTGGATCAACATTTTCTTCTACGGATAGTGGTAATGGTACTACGTGGGGAGATGGAGATGCTGGGACTTGCAACCCTCCATCAAATTGCCAAATGTGTGCCCTACTATACTTATTATCACTAAACTCTTCGCCAGCTTTACGATGCCATTTGATTAAAGCGGAATGCTTACTCATTCTAACTCCCTGATTTTCCGACGACGAATCAACACTATCCGTCCTTGCCACAGTAAACCACAACAAAATGAGTTAAGGAAAGCATCGCACTCACAGGGACTATAAAATCTGTTGAGGATCGGCATTGTTCTTCTGGATATCATCCAAAAGTCTATGAGACTGATGGATGTTGACCTGTAACCGATTGATCAGCATCTGCAACTGCTCAATCTCGGGACTTTGGTTGGCTTTAAGTCGAGTTTCCAGGGCCTCCGTTTGGCTCGCCAAAATAGGTAAACTTAGGTTCAGTGCCATCCCTTTCGTTTTGTGCAACGTCAGCTCTAATGAAGCAAAATCTTCAGCCATAAAGTATTCAATAAGTTCATCAACAGAAGTCTCAAAATCGACAATAATGCTTTTTAGCAACTCGTCGAGCGCTTCTGGCTCATCTCGTAAAGAAGTAAACATGCCTGAACGGGAGAGTTCTTCCTCTGTTAACCTTAAGTTCTCGATTGGCTTACGTTGCAATTGAAGCACATTGCTGTCACTCGTTAGTGGCGGATTCTGTTTCGGTTCGAGTCTGGCGGCAAACTGTTTGAGAGCGTCTGAAAAGCTCTCATGCTGTAGCGGTTTCGTAAGCACATGGTCTGCTCCTGCTTCAATAAAGCTATCGTGAGCTTCACGAAATACGTCTGCCGTGTACGCAAAGAGTAATGTCTTGATACCTAACTCTTTTCGGATAACGCGTGTCGCCTCAACGCCATTCATCTCGGGCATATGGTTGTCCATCAAGATCAGGTCGTACTCGTTCTCTTTCGCCTTTTTAACCGCGATTAATCCATTTTCTGCAACATCCACTTCATGCCCAAGCTTTTCGCAAAACCCTTTTGCCACAATGGCATTCACACGGTTATCATCAGCAAGTAGTATCTTTAAATGGTGTGATTTTGCGCGAGGTTTCGGTGCTTCTTGCTGCTTTTTCGGAGCAGATTCTACCCAAGGAATCGGCAACTCAACGATAAATTGACTTCCAACGCCTTCTATACTCTTCAGAGTAATATGGCCACCCATCAAATCGGTTAGTTTTTTGACGATGGCTAACCCAAGCCCTGTTCCGCCGAACCTTCGAGTCGTTGATGAGTCTGCTTGCTCAAACGAGTTAAAAATATGCTCGTGCTTGTCTGGCGCAATACCAATACCGGTGTCGCTCACGCGCATGACCAACAACTGATTCGATTCATCTAACTCAGTTCTAACCAGCACATGCCCTTCATTAGTAAACTTCACCGCGTTACCGGCGAGATTAAACAAGATCTGTCGTAAACGCGCACAATCCCCAGTAAATTCAGTATATTCAGAAATCTCGTTTTCCAAGATTAACTCGATATTTTTTTCATCAACAAGTGGTTTTATTGCGCTACACACCGGAGAAAGCACTTGATCGAGCTTAAACTTAGCTTGCTCAAATTCCAGTTTGTTTTCTTCAACTTTAGAAAAATCCAAAATATCGTTGAGGATAGTCATCAGATGCTGGCCAGAGTCAAGAATAACCCTAATGTGCTCTTTCGTCGTCGGCTCTTTGGTCTCTTCTGCAATCATTTGAGAAAGCCCTAGTACGCCATTCATCGGCGTTCTTAGTTCGTGACTCATTGCAGCGAGAAAATTTGATTTCGCTTTTGCCGCTCGCTCGGCTTTGTTTCTCGCCTCTTCAATTTCAAGATTCAACTGTTTTAAGTTATGCATTCGGTGATGTGACTGATAAACAAACGCGCTAACTAGAAACATCACCGCAATAAATACAAACAACCACGTAAAACGCGCCTCACTTTGAGCAATATTGAGTAACCGATGCTCTGAGCTTTCGACAAACTCAATATAAGTGTGATCAAGCAGTTCATTCGTCAGCAATTCAATTCTTTTATCACTCGTTTGAAGCCGTTTAAGGAAGTTCGCTTCCTTTTCACTCTCAACTTCAGTTTGTGTTAGAAGCAACTGGTTGAGAAATTCAAAATAACGACTGCCACCCAATGATTGGCCGCGCTCGGTAGAAACATCTTGCTGATATAAATTGAACAACATGAGTAATGCATACCGATTTTCTACCTGAACACCAATTAACATATCAAGCTTCAACGTTGTTTGAAGCACTCGCTCCTTAAACTGTTCAAGCGTATCCCTAACTTTTATACGATTGGGTGTCACGGGAAACCAAACTGATGCCTTTGATGATTCCAACAGTGCCTGTGCTGCGATTTCTATCTCTACTAAAGATGTTGTTAACTCATAGTTTTTCCTATCTTCAACGGCATATCGGTTCACGATAACATCACGCTCTTCAATCAATTCATGTCCGATATTCATTAGCTCTGCATGAAATTCTTGAGCGTTTTTTGAATTCATATACGACATATACGCCAGTGTGCAGCACGTCAGTATCCCAATAAAAAAGCAAAAGTTGATCAGTTTGAATTTATTCATTTTCCAACACCTCTAAAATTATGGGTCTAGGTGCTGTCAACGACTGCAAGAATGCTTCAATGTCCGCGACATTCTCATCGTTCATCGTTATACCGAGCTGGGTTTTAGCCATGATTTGTATCGCGTCGGATAACTTATCGACTTGCCCATTATGAAAATAAGGACTCGTTAGCGCGACATTGCGTAAACTGGCTACTCTAAAATAGAATCGCTCTTCATCTTCTATCGTAACGAGTTGCCTGCCCGAGTCCTCTACTACTGGCTTATCCTTGAAATAGGCGAACCTTTGGATCATCGCTCCGCCGATATTTTTGCCCTGATGACACTGCACACAACCTGAAGTCTGAAATGTTTTCCAACCTCTGATTTGCTGTTCACTCAATACATGCGTGTAACCCAATAAGTAAGCATCGAATGGTGCGCCAGGCGTCTGCAGCCCTTCAACAAACTCCACAATAGCGGACTTGATATTATGAACGTTAATCGGCAATTCACCGTCACGATTAAATAGCGCTTGATAATGTTCACTCTCTTTTACATATTGCTCTATTGTTTGCCAGTTTGAGTCCATTTCCATTGGATTATGGATTGGACCATCAATCTGAGCCATCAAGGTGTTTTCCGTACCATCCCATAAAAAACGATAATTTAACGCTGCATTAAACACTGTTATAGAATTTCTAATTCCATCACCTTTCACCCCCGTAGAGACTGGTGTATTTTCAGCGCCATTGGTTTGCAGATTGTGGCATGTCGCGCAGCTGACATTACCATTTGACGATAATTGAGGATCGCGGAAGAGATGCCAGCCAATTCTCGCTAGCTTGATATCCACATTAGGATCACCCTGTATGGGCTGAACTAGGGAGATATCACCTAACATCTTCGCGTTTCTTGCGGTTGTTGTTTGGCTCAAAATGAGTGTTACAACAGCTAGTGCGATTGCGCTGAATTGCCTCATCAACTACATACCTTAAACTTGTCATTGATATGAATTTAGTTGCATTTTGGCGTTTTTTCCACCGACAGGAAGTTGAAAAAACGAGTTAAGTATTGCTTTGTTTAAGGCTTTGGTTGAAGAGGGAGTAATAAGGCGAATAGGAAGAAATCGATCGCCTTATGAGTAGCTAACGTATTGAAATCTGAGTTTAGTGTAGAAAAGCCAAAAACCGTTGAAACCAAGTCACCTCTCCATACGAGATCAGATCGAAAATAGTAAAGAATACGGCACAGATAACGGCCAACTTAATCAAACGCTGAACAATAAACATAAACATCACAATTACCAATAATTTGCTTTAGTTTACTATCTCACACAGCGTTTATATATAAAAAAGTAGTCTCCTAATTAGCCTCGGCAACTTATTCATTAGAACCTATACTCAAGCATCTCTAAGTTATTTGGATATACTTGAATTAGGATTTCAAAAAGTCCCTGTGACCACACAAGGAGGACTGCATGAAACGACTATGGATATGGTTCTTACCTTTACTCTTGATGGCCAGTCAAGCACTGGCGAATACCGTTTGGATTGTTCCTGTCAAAGGCGCTATAGGGCCTGCTACTAGCGACTATTTATCTCGTGAAATAGAAGAAGCTCAACTAAACGGTGTCAGTTTAGTGATCTTAGAGATGGACACACCAGGCGGCTTAGACAGTGCAATGAGAGATATTATTCACGCGATTACCACCTCCTCCACTCCAATTGCGACTTGGGTTGGCCCGTCAGGATCTAGAGCGGCTAGCGCAGGGACATACATTTTACTCGCCAGCCACGTTGCCGCAATGGCTGAAGCCACCAACCTTGGCGCGGCAACGCCCGTCGCGTTAGGTGGTGCCCCTCAGCCCCCTTCATCGGATGATGGCAAAGATCAAAACGCGGAAGAAACGCCAGAAGGAACCAACGAAAGCTCAGAGAAAGTTCCCGCGAAAACCGCAATGGAGAAAAAGGTGATTAATGATGCTAGAGCCTATATTAAAGGCTTAGCAAAGCTTCATGGCCGAAATGCAGAGTGGGCAGAGAAAGCAGTGAGCGAAGCAGCGAGTTTGGACGCCACAGAGGCATTGGAATTAAACGTTATTGATTATATAGCCAACTCACCAGAGGATTTAGTCAAAGCCATTAATGGACAAACTGTTAAAGTTAACAATCGTGATGTGACATTGTCACTGGAAAATCCCGTATGGATTGAAAGAACACCCGATTGGCGAGCAGAAATGCTAGCCGTTATCACCAATCCAAACGTTGCCTACATTCTAATGCTCATCGGCATCTACGGTTTACTTCTTGAATTTTACAACCCAGGAATTGGCTTACCCGGTGTGCTAGGTGGGATTTGTCTGCTTCTTGCCATGTACGCACTACAAATGATGCCCGTCAACTACGCAGGTCTTGGTCTGCTGTTACTCGGTATTGCACTAATGATAGCGGAAGCATTCAGTCCGAGCTTTGGTATTTTGGGCTTAGGCGGCGTTGTCGCCTTTGTACTCGGTTCGATATTTCTCATGGACAGTGAGTTACCAGGATTCCAGATCGCCCTTCCTTTGATTTTTGGTATTGCCATATTTTCCGTGGCTCTAATCGTGCTGACCGTCGGCCTGCTGCTCAAAATTCGTCGCCGGCGTGTAACGACGGGTTTAGAGACTTACCCTGGGAAGGTCGCCGTGGTAAGCGATGACTTTATCGATGGCGAAGGACGCGTTCAACTCAACGGTGCGTTATGGCGAGCTAAAGCCAAAGACCATCAACAATTCAAACAAGGTGATCACGTCACCATTGTTAATGTTAAAGGGCTGACCTTAACTGTGATGCCTGATGACCGCCAAAATAAATAGGAGGCGCTTTATGATGCTCTATACCGTTGCGGTGATCGTGGTGCTGCTGTTCGCACTAGCGACCCAAATGTTCAAGGTTTTGAGAGAATACGAACGTGGGGTTGTGTTCTTTCTTGGTCGATTTCAAGAAGTCAAAGGACCTGGTTTGATCATCCTTATCCCATTTATTCAGCAAATGGTGAGGGTTGATTTACGTACTGTCGTTTTGGATGTGCCGACACAAGATTTAATTACCAAAGATAACGTTTCTGTGCGTGTCAACGCGGTCGTTTATTTTCGCGTAGTCGATCCTCAAATGGCGATTAACAATATTGAAAGCTACAGCGATGCTACCAGTCAGCTAGCACAAACCACGCTGCGCTCGGTATTGGGTCAGCATGAACTCGATGAATTGCTATCAGAACGAGAACGCCTCAATAAGGATTTACAATCCATTCTCGATCAACAGACTGATGACTGGGGAATCAAGATTGCTACGGTTGAAGTCAAACATGTTGATTTAAATGACAGCATGGTCAGAGCCCTAGCCCGTCAGGCAGAAGCAGAACGTAACCGTAGGGCGAAGATCATTCACGCTACTGGTGAGTTAGAGGCTTCAAATAAATTAAAAGAAGCAGCGCAAATGCTCAACGAAGCACCGAATGCACTGCAATTACGTTACATGCAGACACTCACTGAAATCACTACAGACAAGACATCCACTATTATTTTTCCAATGCCGATCAATCTTGTCGAAGCTGTCAGTGATATCGCCGAAGCGGTGAAAAAGAATAAAGAGACACAAGATAAGTAAGATTCTGCCCCTAGGAAGTAACGACCACTCACGTTACTTCCTTATTTGGTACTCGCTTTAAGGATGTGCCTATCTTCTTTATCACATTCTTGTTTCATTACTTCTAAGCCCGTTTTAAAGCATGTTCGCCAAGCGGTTTCAACATCGGCATCATACCCGGAATCACACTGTCGAACCGTTTCTAACAAACTCTCAAGCCAAACATCAAAATCCTGCGGCTCTATACCAATATCTGCACTTGCATGCTTTTTCCCATACTTTTCCACCATTTTGTGCGCTTCGGTCGAGGTATCTGCCATCATAAAAAATACAATAGACCCTCTAAGCATTCTCACTTGTTGGTGCATGTCTATACCGTCAAACTTCTGTCTAAAGTTGGCACTTTTCGACCATAAATTTTTGTAGAACAAGTCGAAAAACTCCTGATCTGAAGTACAACGTTCATAGCTATCATTAAAAACTTCAATCACGTTCATGTTGCTTTCCCCTACGCCTCAATATGAGTTTAATTTAATATCAAATAAAAGCTTCCAAATAAGGACTTTTAAGTTTCAAATCGATCAACTCACATCGATTTTCAACAAAAAGTAAAAAGTGATTTAAATAAACACCCTCTTATCAATGAAAAAATATCCATTATCATGAACCCATATTCGAGGTACGCATGGTTGTCGATGCTAGTGCATCCTCATCTGTCATCACATAAAGAGGATATAAACGTGTCCCATCAAATCATTACCGATCTAAATAGCCGTTACACTGCAAAAAAATATGATGAAACCAAGCGCGTTTCTCAAGAAGACATGGCGATAATCAAAGAAGCACTGCGTTTGTCGGCGTCTTCTATCAACTCACAACCATGGAAATTCATCGTTATTGAAAGTGATGAAGCGAAGCAACGTTTCCACAATACGTTTGCAAATATGCATCAGTTTAACCAACCACACGCGAAAGCCGCATCACATACGATTCTGTTTGCTTACGATCCTAAATTTACTAAAGAGAAATTTGCGAAGCGTGTGGATGCAGAAGTAACATCTGGCCACTTGCCAGCGGAGATGTACAACAACTTTATGGGTGCTTACGCTTTTGCCGATGCAAATACGGACGAAAATGGCTTCAACGGAAACTGGACAAAAGCACAAGTCTATTTGGCACTAGGCAACCTACTACACACATTGGCACGACTAGGCATTGATTCAACACCGATGGAAGGTGTCGATCCGGCTCTGATTGGAGAAGAGTTTAAAGAAGAGCTCGAGGGCCATATTTGTGAAGTTGCACTGGCGATTGGCTACCATAAAGATGGGGAAGATTATAATCATGGTCTTCCAAAAGCGCGCCTTGCAATGGATGACGTAATTACGACTCTATAGTCGACCATTGTCTTAGCTTAGCGACTTAAATCATTGTTTAAACTAAAAAGAGCCGCATTAATGTGCGGCTCTTTTTTACTTGGTTCTGCGTCAACTTTACGCAACTTGCTCTGACTTAAAATTACCAAGCAATGCATCGTAAAGCTCATTGTCGCTTAACACACCAACCAACTTATTATCTTCAACCATAAGCAGAGGCTGATTGCTACGCTGTTTAAGTTCAATCGCTTCTCGCATACTGATTTCTGGACTAACCTGAACCAGAGAGTTTTCATTAACTTCGTCAAGGTTCGAAGAGTCGCTCTTCCATTGAATCAACGATTTATCTTTATCCGCTAAACTTAACCCCTTGCTCTCTTGTATCACCCAAATATTTTTATCAGGGCAAATCAGAACACGCGTATCTTCGCGAACCAAATCGTCACGCATTAAGGAACGTCCCTTCAGCACATTTAATGGATTAGTGTGAGCAACAAAGTCCGCCACATAATCGTTTTCTGGAGCAAGAATGATCTGTTCTGGCTTGCCATGTTGAATCAGCTTTCCTGATTCCATAATGGCGATGTTGTTGCCGATTTTAAGCGCCTCATCCAAGTCGTGACTTACAAAAAGAATGGTTTTGTTTAGCTTTTCTTGAAGCAGAATCAATTCATCTTGAAGCTGAGCACGAATCAATGGGTCAAGCGCTGAAAACGGCTCATCCATTAACAAGATATCTGTGTCCATCGCGAACGCTCGCGCTAGGCCAACACGCTGCTGCATACCACCAGAGAGCTCGTGCGGGAATTTCGTTTCCCACTCAGACAAACCGACCATTTCGAGCTGTTCACGCGCTTTTTTACGGCGCTCTGCTTTGCCAATGCCTTGCATTTCTAGACCAAACGCAACGTTATCTAATACCGTTAACCATGGCATCAATGCAAACTTCTGAAACACCATGGATACGCGGTGAGTACGAAGGTGGCGCAACTTCTGTTCGTCACAGTTAGAGAGCTCAACCATGTCGTCGCCGTCTTTAATTTTCAGAGAGCCACGAGAAATATCGTTCAACCCGTTAACCGTTCGCAGCAAACTTGATTTACCCGAGCCCGAAAGCCCCATCAAGACACAGATCTCACCCTGTTTCACGTTCAGCGAAACATTATCAACCCCAACCACTTGGCCAGTTTCATCAATGATTTCTTGTCGAGACTTCCCTTGATCTAGTAGTGCTAGCGCCTGTGCTTGTTGCTGACCAAAAACGACATCAAGATTTTTAATAGTAATAGCGTCCATGATTATGCCTCCTTCTGGTTTGGTGCTTTACACAAGCGATCAAGAATGATGGCAACGAGTACAATCGCTAAACCAGCTTCAAAACCTTGTGAAATGTTTACCGTATTCAGTGCACGTACGACTGGCTTACCAAGCCCATCAGCACCAACAAGCGCCGCAATGACCACCATAGAAAGAGACAACATAATGCACTGAGTAACGCCAGCCATAATACTTGGCAATGCCGCAGGTAACTCCACCTTAAACAGTAGCTTCATGCGGCTGGCACCAAATGCTTTACCCGCTTCAAGTAGCTCCTCCGGCACTTTAATAATGCCGAGGTACGTCAATCGAATTGGCGCAGCGATAGCGAAAATGATGGTCGAGATTAGACCTGGGACAATACCCAATCCAAACAGAACCAAGGTTGGAATTAGGTAAACGAATGTCGGGACGGTCTGCATTAAATCGAGTATTGGCCGCAACAAGGTGTATAACCAAGGACGGTGCGCCGCCATAATGCCCAACGGCACGCCAATTAATACGGAAATCGTTGTCGCTGCAAACACAAGGACAAAGGTTTCCAGCATTTCTTGCCAGTAACCAAGGTTGAGAATTGCGAGTAAGGCCAACACGATAAATACGACAAGAGGAATGCTGCGATGTAAGAACCAAGCAATTGCCGCCGTCATAATGATTGGCGCTGCAGGTGGCATCCATTTAAAAATGTCCACCACGAAAAGAATGATCGTTTCAAGTGTAATAGAGATTGCATCGAAAAAACCCGATGCATTGATGGTTAACCAATCGACGCCAGTTTCCATCCATTGGCCCAACGGTAGTTTGTTGTCCGTAATAAAATTCAAAATAAAACCTTTGTGTTAATGAAGCGGGCAAAACTCTGCCCACTTTCTTTTAAAAAAACGAGCTCAAATACTGCTTATTAAGCGTTTGTTTTTAAGTAGTTTGTAATAGCTGTTAGCGCATCTTGGCCATCTACCGTTTTCACGCCCTCTAGCCACGCTTCAATTTGCTCTTGGTTTGCATTCAACCATGCTTGCGCTGCTTTTGATGGCTTCTGTTTCTGGTTAAGAATCGCTTCCATCAGTTCATTTTCCATTTCTAGGTTAAACTCTAGATTTTTCACTAGCTGACCTACATTTGGACACTCAGCGAGGTAATTTTTACGTACGTTTGTGTAGACGTTCGCGCCGCCGTAGTTAGGACCGAAGAAGTCATCGCCACCCGCTAGATATTCCATTTCAACGTTACTATTCATTGGGTGCGGCGCCCAACCTAGGTACACAATCCATTGATTGCGGCGTGCGGCACGTGATACTTGAGACACCATGCCAGCTTCACTGGACTCAACTAGGCTGAAATCTTTTAGGCCGAATGCGTTGCTATCAATCATTGACTGAATTAAGCGGTTGCCATCGTTTCCTGGTTCAATGCCGTAAATGCGGTCTTTAAATTTGTCGGCATGTTTTACTAGGTCAGCGAAGTTGGTTACGCCTGCGTCATAAACGTATTTTGGAACCGCTAGCGTGTACTTTGCGCCAACGAGGTTCGCGCGTACGGTTTCAACAGTACCTGCATCACGGTATTTCGCGATATCACCTTCCATCGTTGGCATCCAGTTACCTAGGAAAATGTCGATATCGCCATTAGCCATAGAGGAGTAAGTTACAGGCACAGACAGAAGGTCAGTCTTCGTTTTGTACCCCAACCCTTTAAGTAACTCTGATGTAACGGCAGTGGTCGCAGTGATGTCAGTCCAACCTACATCTGCGAAACGAACCGTTTCACATTGGTTGGCGTAAGCGCCTGTTGCTAAAGTACTTAGTGCAATTGTTGAGAAGATTTTTGTCATCTTAGACATGTTGAATTCCTTGTAATGATTACTGACTTTTTCATTTTATGAGATCGAATCGAGATCTCTTTTTGGCGGATGCATTCGTTGCATCTCTTGCCAGTCCGGTGCAATCCAAACTGGTACGTTGTTCGACGTTTCTAGGGCGTTATCCAAAATCATATCCGCGGCGCGTTCTGCCACCATAATCGTTGGCGCATTTAAATTACCGTTCGGAATAGTTGGGAAAATAGAAGAGTCCACCACACGCAAGCCTTGAATACCGCGTACTTGGCATCGCTCATTTAAGACGGCTAATGGGTCATTATCTGCGCCCATTTTGCAGGTACAAGATGGATGGTAAGCACTCTCGACGTTTTGCTTCACCCATTCATCAATCTGTTCATCCGTTGTGATGTTCAGACCGGGTTGGATCTCATCCCCACGAAACTCATCCATGGCTGGCTGATTGAGGATCTCGCGAGTAAGGCGAATACAATCACGCCAATCCTGCTTATCTTGTTCAGTGGAAATGTAGTTAAACTCAATCTTCGGCTTATCATTCGGATTCGCAGAGACAACTTCGACCGACCCGCGACTTTCTGGCTTGTTAGGTCCAACGTGCACTTGGAAACCATGACCATCAAAAGCAGCTTGCCCGTCATAACGCATTGCCGCTGGCAAGAAATGATATTGAATATTTGGCCACTTTAGCCCTTCTCGAGAGCGGATAAATGCACACGATTCAAAGTGGTTAGTCGCACCAAGGCCTTTGCGAGTTAATATCCACTCAGTGCCAATCAAGCCCTTGCTCACCAAACCTAATTTGCTGTTGAGCGTGATAGGTTGTTTACAGTGATATTGGAAGTACACTTCTAAGTGATCTTGCAGGTTTTTACCTACTCCCTCCAACGAGTGTTTCACCTCAATGCCCGCTTTTTCTAGTACTGCCTTAGGGCCAATGCCTGAAAGCTGCAACAGCTGAACGGAGCCAACCGAACCCGCACTCGAAATCACTTCATTATTCGCAAAACATTGCTGAATTGAACCTGACTTTTCAAATTCAACGCCTACCGCTTTCTTACCTTCTGCACCAGTTTCTTCTAATAAAACTCGATGAACCGTCACCCTATTCATTAGGGTGAAGTTTTTGCGTTTTTTAGCGCGGCTTAAGTATGCATTAGAGGTCGAAGCGCGTACGCCTTTGTCGACGGTCATATGCATTGGGCCAAAGCCCTCTTGCTGATAACCGTTGTAATCTTTTGTTTCTGGGTAGCCCGCTTCTTTGCCTGCATCAATAAAAGCTTGGTACAGTGGATTGAGCTTCATATCGTTACCGTTACATGTGCCGACTGGACCGTGATCGCCCCGATATTCATCAGCACCACCAATCCAAGACTCTGCTTTACGGAAATAAGGCAAACACGACTGATAATTCCAGCCTTTCGCGCCTTCCTCTTCCCACTGGTCAAAGTCACAAGCGTGTCCGCGAACGTAAACCATGCCGTTGATAGATGAGCTACCGCCCAGAACTTTTCCGCGAGGACAATGAAGTTGGCGACCATCCAACCCTTGCTCTTCAACCGTCTCAAACTGCCACGCGTATTTTTCAGTGTTCATCGGGTAAGAAAGCGCTGTTGGCATTTGGATAAAAATACTTTTATCCGACCCACCCGCTTCGAGTAATAGGACCGAATTTTGACCACTTTCACTTAAGCGATCCGCTAACACACAGCCGGCCGAACCCGCACCGACGATGATGTAATCGTAGTGTTGTTGCATTTTTATTCTCCTAGGAGTTAATACTAATCACCGTAGATAAGTGAACGAAATTAGCGTAGGAAAAATGCTTGAGAACAAGGCGGAAATTTTGATAAGTAGTTAACCTACAATCAAAATTGACAACGTAGTTATCGAGCATTTTAACAAGCTAAAGTGGTCAGTTATCTACTATGAGTAGTATCATTTGTAAGGGCTTTCGAAGTCGCTTAGCTGAACCAGAACACTCTTCGTTTGTGTGTAATGTTTAAGGGTTTCGACTCCGTTTTCACGGCCAACACCTGATTGCTTGTAGCCGCCAACTGGCATTTCCGCAGGTGAGTCACCCCATGTGTTCACCCAACAAATACCCGCTTGAATTTGGTGGATCACACGGTGCGCACGAGATAGGCTTTGAGTAAATACACCTGCCGCTAAGCCATAATCGGTGCCATTTGCGCGCGCAATCACTTCCGACTCATCGCGGAATTTCAGAACTGACATTACCGGGCCAAAGATTTCTTGTTGAACGTGGCTCATGTCATCATCGCAATCGACAAATACGGTTGGAGCAACAAAGTTACCATTAGCTAGGCCATTGTCTGTTACTTTGTAGCCGCCAGTCAGTAACGTCGCGCCACTCGCTTTCGCGGCTTCAATCGCTCCTAGAACTTTCGATTCATGGTCTTTAGAGATTAGCGCGCCAATTTGCGTGTTCTCATCAAGCGGATCGCCGACGACTAACAACTCGGTTCGGGCTTTAAGCTGTGCGATAAAGTCGTCATAAATACCTTCATGGACAAATACACGTGTACCGTGCGTACAAACCTCACCTTGGGTGTAGAAGTTCGCCACCATGGCCGCAGAAACGGCATCGTTTAACTTCGCATCATCAAAAATAATCAGTGGAGACTTACCACCAAGCTCCATCGTTACTTGTTTTAGTGTCTTAGCGCTGTCACTCATGACGACTTTACCGGTGCCTGACTCACCCGTGAATGAAACTTTTGCGATATCAGAATGCGCCGTTAGCATCTGTCCTACTCGGTAATCCCCTTGCACGACATTAAATACGCCATCTGGCATGCCCGCTTCTGAATAAATTTCGGCGAGCTTAAGCGCCGTTAATGGTGTTTCTTCTGATGGCTTGAAGATCATTGCGTTGCCCGCAGCCAGTGCTGGCGCCGATTTCCACATCGCAATTTGAATTGGATAATTCCAAGCGCCAATACCCGCGCAAATGCCCAATGGCTCACGACGTGTATAGAAAAACTGATCGTCGCTGAGCGGCTGCTGTTCACCTTGTAGACTTGGAGCAAGGCCAGCGTAGTACTCAAGAACATCGGCACCTGTTGTGACATCAACCGCGATAGCTTCTTGAATGGGCTTACCAGTATCTGCCACTTCCAATGCAGCCAACTCGTCATTACGCTCACGTAAAATGGCAACGGCTTTGTGTAAAATACGGCTGCGCTCAATCGCAGTCATCGCCGACCATGCAGCAAAACCTTTTTTTGCCGATTCAATCGCTGCTTGAAGATCGTCTTGGTTCGCTTGTTTAATGTTGGCCAATGGCTCACCATTCGCCGGATTGTAAGTGGTGAAGTGTTCATCTGAACACCCGTCGTACATCGCACCATTGATATAGTGTGCTTTCATTTCCATTTTGAAGACCTGTAACTTTTATATTTTTTCAGAATAAAACGTAAGTTGTTTTTCGAGATAATCGTTGATGATGATTCTCGCTCTTTCTGCATCAATGCCTTGCGGGTTGAGCGTTCCGCGCAGCCAAATTCCATCAATAAGTGATGCAATACCATGAGCAACCAATTCAGCCTGCTCTGCATTTAATAATGCTTTGAGTTCTTTTCTTAGGTGGGACAATAGACGTCGTTCGTTGACACGCTGTAAACGCTTGAGCTGCTCGTCATGCATTGAGTACGACCAAAACGCCAGCCAAGTCTTAGCAACTTGGTTTTCTGCCTGATAGCCGACAAAGTTACCGTCAATGATTGCATTAATTCTTTGGTGATGAGCATCACTTGGCAGCTCACGTAACTTCTGTGTGATAGTGGACGAAAGCTGACGCAAGATTTCTCGCATCGTTTCCTCCAGCAATCCGTGCTTACCACCGAAATAGTGGTTGATAATCCCCGTTGATACACCGGCTTCTTTGCTGATTAACGAAATACTCGCCGCGTGTAAACCGACTCTATCAATCACTGACATTGTCGCTTTCACAAGCTGCGGTTTTCTGATTTCAGGCATCCCCACCTTTGGCATTTTGCGTCCCTGTTATTTTTAATTGAACGGTTAGTTAAATATAAAATGCCTGAAAATTAATTCGAACTCAAATTATTTTTAAAGAAAAATGTTAGTAAAAAAGGATGAAAAGTTGAGGGTGTACGAAAAATCGCTCGGTAAGAACTTGTCGGGATAACTAGATTTCAGTTTAAGAACAAACAAACAAGAAAAACAAAATCAAACACTTAAATCTTTCTCTATTTTTAAAACGATGATGAACGAGTTGATTTTTGAACAACAAAAATCTGTGCCACAAAAAATTTATATCGACCACTAATCATTTCACCTGTACACGGTTTATTTGTACAAAGAATAGACACACTAGTTTGTTATAGTTTTGTAGACACAAGTGGCATTCGCACTTTGAAGGTGAAGGAGGCAAAAAGAGAGGTTATGTTGAACGCCATGAATATGCGATTCGATATCCTTAAGCCATTTTTAAGTAATATCGCCAAGTGACTTTAAGATGTTAGATTCAGCGTTTTATATTCGAAGCAAGGATCTCAAAGTCACTTGGCTATCAAAGTAAATGGGAGGGATAAGTTCAGATTCATCGTGCGATGAGCCTGAACTCTTGATTTCTGTTACGCTAGCGAGCGACCTTTCACGCAGTTGCGTCCGTTCGCTTTCGCTTGATAAAGCAATTTATCGGCCTGATCGCAAAGTGATTTAAAGCTCATCTCATTATCTTCAGTGGTAACGACTCCAAAACTACAGGTCACTCTCACTTCTTCTTTCTGTTCCGTAACAAAGCCATGTAGGGATAAAGCGCTACGTAAACGTTCGGCAGTAATAAGGGCGTTTTCATGGTCTGTATTGGGCATAACAACAACAAACTCTTCACCACCAAAGCGAGCAACAATGTCGTTTTCACGTACAGTTTCCTCCAACACTTTGGCAACGCCCGTTAGTACGGTATCTCCAAACACATGCCCATAGGTATCATTTACCTGCTTGAAATAATCCACATCGATTAACGCTAAAGTTACTGGCCCCGATTGTGGTTTATTTGGCACCATTTTCTGTTTATCGAGTTTGCTATCTACCCATTTATTTAAAGCTAGATAACCGTACTTAACTTGCTCGACTTGCTCAAAAACAAAGTGTTGTATTTTTTCTTGCTTAGATTGAGGTACCGGTTTCTCTTTTCGCTCACGCCTCACTTCTACTGGCATAGTGAACCAGTCCTCTAAAAAACGGCGATTGAACAACCCTGTCAATGTGTCTGTCTTTGCGAGGCGACGCATTCTCAAACGCGAGCGATTGACGACGAGAAATACTACCGCCATCAAAAATAGAACACCGATGAGCGCAAGTAGCGCTTCACCCAATAAGTAAAAAGTACGACGGTTATTTTCTAGCTCCATACGCTGCAAAACATTGTTCCAGTTGAGATCTTCGTTCTCATATTCAAGTCGTTCCAACTCAAATAACGTCTGCTGGCGCTCAAGATTTTCAACTTCTCTTTGATTGCTAAATTGGATAAATTTATCGTGATAGTTACCGTAAGTTTCGAATGCTAGTTTAAAGTCATTGCTTCCCGCATAGGCCATAGCGGCGACTTTTAGTAGCTCCATTTGCTGTTGCTTGACGTATCGACTCTCTATAATCTCCGGTAGCATTGGCGCGATCATCGCTAAAAGTATTTCAAATTGCTGCTGCTCTAACATATATTCGGCTTGTAACAACTTAAATGTTGCCAAATACGCGCTAGACGTTTCTCTGTACTGTAAATTCTCCGCCAGCTTCAAGTGGTTAACCATCTTCTTTTCTTGTTTCGTCTCGCGATATAAAGCTGCAAGTTCAAGGTTAACTCGAAATCTAAAGCGTCCATCACCGATAATTTGAGCCAGCTTTAACGCTCGCTGATATGACGCTATCGCCTCTTCGTATTGGAACTGTGCTTTATGAAGTTTCGCTATCGTCAAAACGCTCAACAACTCATTGAACGACATACGCCTATCCCTAAAATAGCGATATGCTTGTTCCAAAAGCGCCTCAGATCGGTCGTAACCCTGAATTTTGACAAGTACGTCACCTAGCTCTAGTGCTGCACGTTCGACCAGCCCGTGAACACCTGAAGATTCAGCCACATCCATGGACGACATAAGTGCAGCATAGGATTTTTTAAACTCACCTTGCTCATCGTAATAGCGTCCTTTTAGCAACAGGATTTCTGATTCAAGTTGCTTATCACCATTCTCACGCGATGTTTCCAACAAGCTATCCAACGCAGAAAGCGCGGTATCGATATCGCTCTTTCCAACCATAGTTCGCATCTGAATCAACTTAAACAGGAGATACTCATGGCTCTGTGGACGCACAAGCTCCAATCCTTTTTGAACGACACTTTGACTCTCTTCTACGCGCCCTAGCAGCTCTAAAACCGTGGCCTTGGCAAGCCAGTAACGCACCAACAGCGCTGTTGGTTGGTTTTGTAGTAAAGACTCTTCTTCTAACGCTTCAATCAAAGCTAAAGAACTCTGAGGTAATGCGTAAATTTGATTTTCGATGCCTTCTAACGACTGTAAAAACTTACCTTCCTGTTCCACCTTTTCTGTGGAGGCCTGAACAGAAAAACACAGACACCCCAATAATAGCGGCATCGTCCTAAGCGAATGAAATAGTGACATTATTGCTCTTCCCTAATGGGTAGTTACTTCAGTGTAATTGAGAATTCTGATTATTTATTATTAAGACAACTGAAGGTTATTCAGTCAGCCTCATATTCCCATGTATTTTGCGCTGAATAATAAATCACCATCTTTAGATGCCGAAATAGTTTTCGGTTACAATATGACCAATAAGAATATTTTTTACACACCAAGAATGACGATCTCGTTAGTGAGACAAAAGATCGTCTTAGTTGTGAGTTGATACATTTACATGACAAGCAATATAGAACTAACCATTCACATTAGAAATAGAATCAATTTTTATACCGTTCGATGAGATAGCAGTCGACGATGCATCCAATACATTTTTCAGATAGAAGCAATAAAAGAAAGGAGAAAATGGAAGGAAGCGGACAATCAAACTCGCTCCCCTTTTTTATGTTGCAGAAGGGGTTACATTCGCATTCCGCCATCGACTTCGAACACTCTTCCGGTCACGAATTCGTTGGTTAACACGTATTTTATGGTCGATGAAATTTCATCCGCCAAACCTAAACGTCCAACCGGAATCATTCCGATTAAACGTTCCATCGCTTCAGGTTTTATTTGGTCTGTCATGGCAGTTTTGATGACACCCGGAGCAATCGCCACTGAGCGAATTCCGAAACGCCCTAACTCTTTCGCCCACACCGTTGCCATGGTGGCTACCGCCGCTTTAGATGCTGAATAGTTGGTTTGACCAATATTCCCGGCACGCGCAACGCTGGATATGTTGATCAGAACCCCTTTGCTATCGGTGTTCAGCATTACCTTGCTCGCTTCACGGCCACACAGGAAAGTGCCTGTTACATTCACATCTAGAACAGACTGAAATTGTTCCAGCGACATCGTGTTAACCTGACCATCTTTGACTTTAATGAACATACCATCACGCATAATACCTGCGTTATTGATAACGCCATTGAGCTGCTTGAAATCTGCCTCAATTTGCTCAAAAGCAGTGCACACCTGCTGTTCGTCAGTCACGTTCGTCACATAAAAACGAGCGGTAACGCCGAGAGATTCACATTCCGCTTTCGTTTCAGCCAGTTGATCTGAATTGAGGTCGATAAGCGCAAGATGAACGCCATTTTCCGCCAGTGACAGTGCCATTTGTTTACCCAGCCCCTGCCCTGCCCCCGTGATCGCAATGACCTTATTTGCTAACTCCATAAGCGCTCCTTAGGCCTGATTTTGCTTTTGGTAGAACTCAAACAAGCTTGAAAAATCTTTTTGCCCGTTGCCCTGACCGTTGTGAAAATTAAACAGATTACGAGCCAAGCTGCCCATTGGCGTTGATGTTTGACTGGCAACCGCCGCTTCCATCGCAAGACCCAGATCTTTAGCCATTAACTGGCTCATAAAGCCGCCTTGATAACCATTGCTTGCAGGCGTATTTTCCATCACACTTGGACAAGGGTTATAAAGCTCTAGCGCCCAGTTACGTCCTGAACTTTGCAACATGATGTCGGAAAGCACTTTGGGATCGAGTCCGTTTTCCATCCCTAAATTGAGTGCTTCACAGGTGCCGCTCATCAAAATGCCCAACATCATGTTATTGCAGATCTTCGCCACCTGACCAGCTCCAGCATCGCCTGCATGGAAGATGTTTTTACCCATGTGGCTAAGCACCGCTCTGGCTTGAACAAAGTTCTCTTGTGAGCCGCCAACAATGAAAGTTAACGTACCTGCTGCTGCGCCCGCAACGCCACCAGATACTGGTGCATCAACAAAACTGATACCAAGTTGCGATGCTTTTTCGCCAACCAAACGAGCAGTCGCCGGATCGATGGTGGAAGAATCAATCAGCAAGGTACCTGATTCGACGCTATCTAAGATGCCATCTTGACCAAGATAAACGCTTTGAACGTGTTGGCTCGCTGGCAGCATAGTGACAACCACGTCAACACCTTGTACTGCCTGCTGAACGGAATCGGCACTTGAAGCGCCCAATGCGGTCAACTCCTCAACTGCGTTTGGGTTCAAATCAAATACTTCGACGTTCAAGCCCGCTTTAAGTAGATTCTTAGCCATAGGCGCACCCATGTTACCAAGGCCAATAAATGCAATTTTGTCCATATCGTATTTCTTCCTTGTACTAAAGTGCCGCTATAGCTACCGACGATGCGGTCAGTGGGTATTCTGCTGAGTCAATTGGCGAGAAGAAGCGCTCCAAAACTTGTGGCGTTACGTCAGAAACCGTGCGATGTTGCCAAGTCGGTTGATTGGTTTTATCAATAATCAGCGCACGAACCCCTTCTCTAAAATCACCTTCTAAGCCACAACGTAGTGTTAGGTTAAATTCCATATCAAAACACGCTTTCAAAGAGAGGTTTTGATACTGCGTTAACTGCTGATAAGTGATACTGAGCGACAACGGACTGCCATAGTTCAGTGACTTCTGCGCATTGACGAACCACTTGTTATCAACGTTAGCACGGCTGATTGCATCAACAATTGACGCTAAGTCACCCGAACATAACTGCTCAATCAATTCCGCATAGGGCATCAACATCCCTTCGGTTGGCTCGTCCACGTGTACCGAACGCAGCGTAGTGGCGATTTTTTCGTTGATGTTCGCTTCACCTTTCCAACTTACCGATGCAAGCAGATCCAGCAGCACTTGCTTGTTTTCTGGCTGTGCAATCCATTGGCTTAACCCCAACGCTTTCATATCTGTTGCGTTAATTTGACAAGCCGTCAAACTTAAGAACAGTGCCAAATGTTTTGGCAACTGGTTCAGGAAGTACGTCGCGCCTACATCTGGGTAAAGGCCAATTTTAATCTCTGGCATTGCAAAGCGTGTGGTGGTTTCTGCTACGCGATGGCTGGCACCCATAAACAGGCCAACTCCCCCGCCCATCAAATAACCATGTCCCCACGCGATGATCGGTTTTGGATAAGTATGAATAAGATGGTCACAGCGATATTCGAGGTCAAAGAAGGTTTCCATCGCTGAAAACGCAGAATCAAAGTCTTGCTCTTTGTTTTCAAGTGCACGGTAGATCGCTTGAATATCACCACCAGCACAAAACGCTTTTTCACCTTGAGCATGCAAGAATACCGCGATGACGCTGTCGTCCGTTTGCCATTCATTAAGCTGTTTGTACAACTTCTCAATCATCACGTAACTCAACGCGTTGAGAGCTGCTGGGTTATCAAGCTCTAGCACACCAATAACAGAGCCATCAGCGCACTTAAGCTTTGAAACATTTACTGTACCTGTCATTTGGCCTCCGCTAGCTGTTTGTCCATTGTGGCTTGCGCTTTTGCAAAAACGCATTCACACCCTCAGTCTGATCTTGTGTATTGAACAGCTGTAAAAACAGTTCACGCTCCAAAACCAATCCAGCTGCATGAGTTTGGCTGCGTCGACCTTGAATGAGCGTTTTGCACGCAGACACAGATTTCGGTGATTGACCTGCAACACGCTGTGCTAGCTCCATAGCCGCTTCGAGTGCTTGACCTTTCGCCACCACCTCTTCGACTAACCCAATTTTTTCCGCTCGCTCGGCCGTCACACGCTCGCCACACAGGATCATACGCTTCGCCCAACCTTCACCTACCAACGCGGTCAGGTTTTGCGTCCCACCCGCACACGGCAACAAACCTACCGATGCTTCAGGAAGTGCCATTTGTACTTGTTCTTCTGCGATACGAATGTCACACGCCATCGCCACTTCCAGACCGCCGCCCATCGCATAGCCATTAATCGCTGCGATAGAAACCCCATCGAATGCAGACAGCGCTTCAAACGCTTCACCAAATGCGAACGCCATGTCTGCTGCTTGTGATTTATCACCCGATGCAAAGTTATTAAGATCTGCTCCAGCAGAAAAGAACTTCTCGCCTTCGCCTGTTAAAACCAACGCATAAATAGAGCGATCATTGCTAAGTTCAATCGCCAACTCTTTTAGCTGATTCAAAGACTCAAGCGTCCAAGTGTTCGCTGGCGGATTACTAATCGTGAGCTTGGCAATATGCGCTTCGCGCTCTAATTTCATTTGTGCCGTCATAATCTTTCAGTCCTTTTTAATTTCTTTAGGTAAGGCTGTGTCTAGCTGACTAAAGCAGCTCAACGCCTTCCGTTAGTAATCGTCTTGCGACGATCAGACGCATGATTTCGTTGGTACCTTCAAGAATTTGGTGAACACGAACGTCTCGGAAATGGCGCTCGACTGGATATTCTTTGATGTAGCCATAACCACCGTGAATTTGCAGCGCCTGATCGCAGACTTTAAAGCCCACATCAGTAGCAAAGCGTTTTGCCATGGCACAGTACGCGCTTTTTTCTGCGTGCTGGGCATCGAGTTTAGCGGCAGCGAGTCGCACCATTTGACGCGCAGCGACCAGCTCAGTCGCCATATCAGCAAGCTTGAACTGCAACGCTTGAAATTGCGCCAGTGAACGGCCGAACTGTTTGCGTTCGTTCATGTATTGCTTGGCTTCGTTCAGTGCTTGTTGCGCAGTACCGACGGAACACGTGGCGATATTGATTCGACCGCCATCCAGACCAAGCATGGCGAACTTAAAGCCTTCTCCCTCTTCACCCAACAGATAGTCAGCCGGAATGCGGACATTTTCGAAGGTAATCATGCGAGTTGGCTGGCAGTTCCAACCCATTTTGGCTTCTTTTTTACCGTAGCTAATGCCTTCGCAATCAGCAGGAACAACGAATGCAGAAACGCCACTCGCTCCTTCACCACAGGAACGCGCCATCACGACTAATACATCTGTATCACCGGCACCCGAGATAAACACTTTTGCGCCATTGAGAACAAACTCATCGCCATCACGCACTGCGCTAGTCGTTAGAGAAGCGGCGTCAGAGCCGGCATTAGGTTCGGTTAAACAGTAGGAAGCGAGCTTTTCACCCGAAATTAGATCCGCGCTAAATTGCTGCGCCACTTCGGCTTTGGCAAAGCTGGTGATCATCCACGTCGCCATGTTGTGAATGGTCATAAACGCAGTAGTCGCGGTACAACCCATAGCCAACTGCTCGAAAATGATCGCCGCATCCAAACGAGATAACCCCAAGCCACCGTGCTCTGGTGGCGTGTAGATACTCAAAAAGCCCAGCTCACCCGCCTGACGCAGTACATCTTTAGGGAAGTGATGGTTTTCATCCCACTCGGCCGCGTGCGGCGCTAACATTTGGTCTGCAAACTGCTTTGCTACTTCGGCAAACGCGAGTTGATCTTCGTTTAATTCAAAATCCATCTTGAAGTCCTAAGGTCTAATTCGTTGCATTTGTATCCGAGCCAAGCCCTCTAAAAGGATGAAGGGCTTGGCTAGAGGTGTCGCTAATCCAGTAATTAGCTAAGTTGAATAGTCATGTTTGGACCGCTTGGAATGTCATCTTCAAACCAACGCGCGGTGACAGTTTTCGTCTCGGTGTAGAAGCGAACCGCTTGTTTACCGTAAGCATGCAGGTCGCCGTAGAAGCTGCCTTTCCACCCAGTAAACGAAAAGAACGGCAATGGCACCGGAATCGGTACGTTGATTCCTACGTTACCTACTTCGATATTGTGTTGATACTTTCTCGCGGCAGCGCCGTTCGCCGTGAAAATAGACGTACCATTACCAAAGCGGTTTGCATTGATCAGTTCAATCGCTTCATCTAGGTCATCCACTTCCATAGTTAACAGTACAGGCCCGAAAATTTCTTCCTGATAAATCGACATGTCTGTGGTCACGTTGGTAAACAGTGTTGGCCCCACCCAGTTACCGTTCGGGAAGCCAGGTACTTGGCAGTCTGTCCCGTCCAGAACACAATTCGCGCCTGACGCTTTGCCTTCATTAATCAGATTCACCACTCGCTGCTTCGCTTGAGGGCTAATCAGTGGACCATAACCGGCGGTTTCATCATCCCACGCGCCAGGCTGAACCTGAGCTAACGCCTCTTTAAGCTCTGGAATCCATTCTTTGGTTTCGCCGACAAATACGGCAACCGAAATCGCCATACAGCGTTGGCCTGCAGCACCAACTGACGCGCCAACTAGGTTATTGATGACTTGCTGTTTGTTTGCATCCGGCATGATGACCATGTGGTTCTTAGCACCTGCAAATGACTGCACGCGTTTCAGGTTGTCTGTACCTGTTTTGTAGATGTACTCACCAACGGGCACAGAGCCAACAAAAGAGATCGCACGAACGACTGGATCAGTCAGAATGCGGTCGACTTGCTCTTTGGTCCCGTGAACAACTTGCAATACGCCTTTTGGTGCACCAGCTTGTTCAAATAGCTCTGCCAATTTCATTGCAGTCAGCGGAACTTGTTCCGAAGGTTTTAGAATAAAGGTGTTGCCACAAGCGATCGCCATCGGGAACATCCACAATGGGATCATCGCAGGGAAGTTAAAGGGTGTGATGCCAGCACAAACACCGAGCGGTTGAATGTAAGAGTAACCATCAATATTGGTCGCGACGTTTTCCACCGTTTCGCCCATCATTGAGCTACAAATGTTCGCCGCTTGTTCTACGACTTCAATCCCACGCCAAATGTCACCCTTTGCATCCGCGAGGGTTTTGCCTGTCTCACTTGAAAGCAGTATCGCCAACTCATCGTGTTGCTCTTTTAGCAGATGTTGGTAACGCAACATCAATCTAGCACGCTCCGGCGCTGCAACTTCTTTCCAGCGTTTGAACGTTTCTGTTGCGCTGGCAATCGCCGCATTCATTTCCGATTCCGTGGCACAAGGTACTTGTGCAATCACTTCGTTGGTTGCCGGGTTGGTTACATCTAGCCATTGTTTTGAATCGGAGATGGCAAATTCACCACCGATATACTGCTTTACTTGTTCTGTCATGATGACATCCTTGTATTTTTCAGCTTGTTACTGACTACTGTTATGTAAGTGAAACTTTGTTGAGAGTGATTTAGCAGATTTCAATCGCGATAGCGGTAGCTTCGCCGCCGCCAATACAAAGCGATGCAACGCCACGCTTACCACCAGTTTGTTTTAGCGCATGAATCAAAGTGACAAGGATTCGATTGCCACTTGCGCCTATTGGATGCCCCAGCGCACAAGCCCCTCCGCGCGGGTTCACTTTGCTCTCGTCTAGTTCGAGTGCTTTCACCGCGTATTGAGTCACGACAGCAAAAGCTTCATTGATTTCCCAAAGGTCCACGTCCGATTTTTCCCAGCCCGTTTTTTCCAGCAGCGATTCAATCGCGAAGACTGGTGCGATGGTGAACTCATCAGGCTGTCTTGCATGCGTGCTGTACGCGACAATTTTGGCTAGAGGCTGAAGGTTTTCCTGACGACCAAACTCACTATCGACTAAGATCATTGCCGACGCACCATCCGAAATGGAACTAGAGTTTGCTGCGGTTACGCCGCCATCTTTGGCAAACGCAGGGCGTAAGGTAGGAATTTTAGTGACGTCGAGTTTGCTCGGTTGCTCATCATCTACAACCAAGGTTTCGCCGCGTCGATTTTTTACGTTAACAGGCACGATCTCTTCTTTGAACAAACCTTGTTCGATTGCTTGCTGCGCACGAGTCAACGACTGTTGCGCCCAGGCATCCATACTTTCACGGCTGAACTGATACTTTTGCGCCGTCTGTTCTGCAAAGACACCCATCAGCTCGCCTTGGTAGGCATCCTGCAAACCGTCATAAAACATGTGATCAAGCACTTGCTCGTGACCTAAACGGAAACCATCACGCGCTTTCTTTAATAGATAAGGAGAAGACGACATGTTTTCCATGCCACCAGCGATGACAGCATGCGCATTGCCAGATTGAATAAGGTCATATGCCAGCATCACGGTTTTCATACCCGATCCACAAACTTTGTTCAGTGTCGTACAACCAATCGATTGTGGCATTTCAGCTTTAAGACTTGCTTGTCTTGCAGGCGCTTGCCCCACACCGGCGGGTAAAACGCACCCCATCAACACTTCGTCTATTTTGTGCACATCGAGTTGGCTTTCGGCTAGCGCCCCTTGAATGGCTCTCGCACCGAGTTCCGTGACATCTGTTGAAGCTAATGCACCTTGAAAAGAGCCGATAGGCGTTCGCTTAGCGGCAACAATCCATGTTTCATTTTTCATTCCATTAACCTTTTATTGACGTTTACGTCATAACTATACTAACATTTACGTTAACGTCAAGTTTGAGGTTATTGTTTGTTCGAGTGATTCTTTGATTTCGAGTAAATGCGAGTGATATCAAGGCTCAAGAGTGGATGTTGTTTGTTTACTTTAACGTTAACGAATTGTATATTCATGTAAATGTTATACGAAAGTCGTAAGGTTAAGGAATGAACACATTTAAGATCAGCGAGCTCGCGAAAGAGTTCGACATTACTACTCGAAGCATTCGCTTCTACGAAGATTTAGGTCTCCTAACTCCAGAACGTAAAGGCAACACTCGAATCTACAATGGTCGTGATCGAATTCGACTAAAACTGATTTTGCGAGGTAAGCGATTGGGCTTTTCTCTTGCAGATATCAAAGAGTTATTTGAACTCTACGATACCGATCAAAGTACTGAGCAGTTGAACTATATGATTCGGTTGATCGAAGAGAAGAAGGCAGCATTGCAACAGCAAGCAAACGACATTCAAGCGGTAATGATGGAGTTAAATGCTGCGCAGTTGCGATGCCAAAACACACTGAGATCCATGAAAGGCGAAAAAGTCACCTAACACCTCAACTCTGGGATGTAGGTGACGTAAAGGCAAGGACACGCAATGAAATCTACCTACTCTTCCCTGAACTTTGTTTATGACGAAAATACCGATTTGCTTCGCGAGCAAATCAATAGTTTTGCTGCAAGAGAAATTGCGCCGCTAGCGCAATCTATCGACCAAACTAACGACTTTCCAAACCATCTTTGGTCCAAATTAGGTGACATGGGTCTTTTAGGTGTGACCACCAGCGAAGAGTTTGGTGGTGCAGGCATGGGCTATCTCGCCCACGTTATCGCTATGGAAGAAATCAGCCGAGCATCCGCTTCGGTTGCGTTAAGTTACGGCGCTCACTCCAACCTTTGTGTCAACCAAATCCACCGCAACGGCACACAAGCACAAAAAGAGAAATACCTACCTAAGCTCATCTCCGGTGAACATATCGGCGCCCTTGCTATGAGTGAACCCGGCGCCGGCTCTGATGTGGTCTCTATGCAGCTTAAAGCCGAACGTAAAGGCGATATTTTCCTATTAAATGGCAACAAAATGTGGATCACCAACGGCCCTGATGCACACACCTATGTTGTCTACGCAAAAACAGACCCAAGCCAGCACTCCAAAGGCATCACGGCGTTTATTGTGGAACGCGGATTCCCTGGATTTACTCAAGCACAAAAACTCGACAAGTTGGGCATGCGCGGCTCGAATACGTGTGAGCTGGTCTTCCAAAACTGCGAAGTCCCTGCGGAGAATATTCTCGGCGAAGAAAACCAAGGCGTGAAAGTATTGATGAGCGGCCTCGACTACGAACGTGTGGTGCTTGCAGGCGGCCCACTTGGCATCATGCAGGCGTGTATGGATATCGTTGTGCCTTACATTCACGACCGTAAACAGTTCGGTAAATCCATCGGTGAATTCCAGCTAGTTCAAGCAAAAATCGCCGATATGTACACACAAATGAATGCCGCTAAAGCGTATGTTTACGCCGTCGCTGCCGCTTGTGATCGCGGTGAAACCACACGTAAAGATTCTGCTGGCGCGATCCTCTACAGCGCAGAGCTGGCAACCAAGATGGCACTGGATGCGATTCAACTACTTGGCGGTAACGGCTACATCAACGAGTTTGATACGGGCCGTTTGTTGCGAGATGCCAAGCTGTATGAAATCGGTGCGGGCACTTCAGAAATTCGCCGCATGCTTATTGGTCGCGAATTGTTTAACGAAAGCGCCTAATCAACATACCTAGGCGTTCTGAATCTAAATAAATTCCTTATTCAACCTAAATCTTATTCAACATAGATAAAGGCGGGTGGTGTCACCCGTCTACCGAATGGAGATCGGCTATTTATGGCTTGTTTGACGACCAATATTAATACCCATTCAGAGCAGTATCAGGAAAACTACCGCTCTATGGCGTCGCTCGTGGATCAACTCTATACCGTGACTGCGCAAATCGAAGATGGTGGCGGCGAGAAAGCACGTGAGCATCAGCAGAAGAAAGGCAAACTTCCGGTACGTGAGCGCATTCTTGCCCTCCTCGATCCCGGTTCATCCTTCTTAGAAATTGGCCAGTTCGCGGGTTGGGATGTGTATCCAGATTACGTTCCATGTGCTGGAGTGGTTGCCGGTGTGGGTGTAATTGACGGCACTGAGTGCATGATCGTCGCGAACGACGTGACGGTAAAAGGCGGCAGTTACTACCCACTCACCGTGAAAAAGCACTTAAGAGCACAAGAAATTGCAGAAAAATGCCAACTGCCGTGTGTTTACTTAGTCGATTCTGGCGGCGCTAACCTACCCCGCCAAGATGAGGTCTTCCCAGACAAAGACCACTTCGGTCGTATTTTCTATAACCAAGCCCGAATGTCAGCCAAGGGTATCCCGCAAATCGCTGTGGTCATGGGGCTATGTACCGCTGGCGGCGCTTATGTTCCTGCGATGTGTGATGTTTCCATCATAGTCAAAGAACAAGGCACGATTTTCTTGGCAGGTCCACCTCTTGTAAAAGCAGCGACAGGTGAAGAAGTCAGCGCGGAAGATCTTGGTGGCGCAGACGTTCACTGTCGCACCTCTGGTGTGGCGGACTATTACGCAGAAAATGATCACCACGCGTTAGAGTTGGCAAGACAAGTGGTTTCACAAATCAACCACTTGAAACCCGTTCAACTCAAGCAAAAAGCACCTCAGGAACCACGTTTTCCTGCCCAAGAGCTGTACGGCATCGTCGGAACCGATCTTAAAAAGCCGTTTGATGTTAAAGAGGTCATTGCCCGAATTGTTGATGATTCCCAGTTCGATGAATTTAAAGCCTTGTTCGGCGAAACCTTGGTCTGTGGCTTTGCCCATATTCACGGTATGCCGATTGGCATTGTCGCTAACAACGGCATTCTATTTTCGGAATCAGCACAAAAAGGCGCGCATTTTATTGAGCTGTGCGCACAACGCAAAATTCCTCTGCTCTTCTTGCAGAACATCACGGGCTTTATGGTCGGTCAGAAGTACGAAGCCGAAGGCATCGCCAAACATGGTGCGAAAATGGTAACTGCTGTTGCGTGTGCAGACGTGCCGAAGTTTACCGTGGTTATTGGTGGATCGTATGGCGCAGGAAACTACGGCATGTGTGGCCGCGCTTATGATCCAACCATGATGTGGATGTGGCCAAACGCGCGCATCTCCGTCATGGGTGGAGAGCAAGCGGCTGGCGTGATGGCGCAAGTGACCCGCGATATCAAAACTCGCAAAGGTGAAAGCTGGAGCGTAGAGGAAGAAGAAGCGTTCAAACGTCCAATTGCGGAGCAATATCAGACTCAAAGCCATGCATACTACGCCAGTGCACGCCTGTGGGACGACGGCATTATTGACCCTGCGAAAACCCGTGATGTTGTCGGCATTGCTCTGTCTGCTGCGCTTAATGCGCCAATACCAGACAGTAAATTTGGCATCTTCCGCATGTAGCCGGATGCAAGGCAAACCTTAACTCCTCGCGAATACCGATGTTTAAAAAGTAATGGTTAGCGAGCATTGAAATACAGACTGAAATGTCAGACAAAGGAAGTCACATGACCGGACTACTGCTTGAAAAAGACAGCAATGGCGTTGCTTGGTTGAGCCTCAATCGACCAGAGAAACACAACGCGTTTAATGATGAATTAATTGCTTCACTTATCGACACCTTGGAAAAACTTGAGAGAGACAACTCTCTACGTGCATTGGTACTAACGGCGCAAGGTAAACACTTTTCTGCGGGTGCGGATCTTGGCTGGATGCAGTCAATGGCCACCAAAACCGAGGGGGAAAATCTGCAAGATGCACAGCAGTTAGCGTTGCTCTTGCACAAACTGGATGCCTTTAGCAAACCAACCATTGCTATGGTGCATGGCGCTGCATTTGGCGGCGCACTTGGGCTTATCTGCTGCTGCGATATCGCTATCGGTACACCTGAAAGCCGCTTCTGTTTGAGTGAAGTGAAACTCGGTTTGTTACCCGCGACAATCGGACCCTACGTCATTCGAGCGATTGGACAACGACAAAGCCGACGCTACTTTTTAACCGCGGAACTGATTGATGCCGAAACCGCACTATCGATGAGTATTCTTCATCAGATAGACTCTCAACCACGTGAAGCCGTCAATCGCACCATTGATCACCTGCTCAACAACGGTCCACAAGCCATGCAGGCTGCAAAAGCACTTTGTTTACGCTGTGATAACCAACCTATCGATCATTCATTAATTGAATACACCAGCCAAGCTATTGCAACCGCTCGCGTGTCCAGTGAAGGACAAGAAGGACTAGCTGCATTTTTTGAAAAGCGCGCCGCCAATTGGAGGAATCATGTTTAAAAGAATACTGATCGCAAACCGCGGTGAAATTGCCTGCCGAATCATTAAAACCGCAAAAAGCATGGCTATAGAGACGGTTGCCGTCTATTCCGAAGCGGATCGCAGCAGCTTACATGTTAAACAAGCGGATTTCGCTGAATTCATTGGCCCCGCTCCGGCGAGTGAATCGTATCTCGATATCGATGCGATTATCGGTGCTGCGAAAAAATGGCAAGCCGATGCTATCCACCCTGGGTATGGTTTTCTTTCCGAGAATCCGAAACTGGCGAAAACGTGCAGCGAAAATGGCATCGCCTTTATTGGCCCTTCCACCAGCGCAATTGAGGCAATGGGTTCTAAATCTCAAGCCAAGGCAATCATGTCAGAGGCGAACGTGCCCTTGGTTCCCGGCTATCACGGCACAGACAACAGCGTAGAGCACTTATTAGCGGAAGCTGAAAAAATCGGTTACCCAGTGATGCTTAAAGCAACCCAAGGGGGCGGCGGTAAAGGCATGCGAGTGGTCAATAGCGCAGCCGAAATGCCTCTGGCCATCGACGGTGCGCAGCGTGAAGCACTTTCAAGCTTTGGCGATAAGCAGCTTCTAATCGAAAAATGTATATTGCAGCCTCGCCACGTTGAAGTTCAGGTATTTGCTGACCAACATGGCAACTGTGTCTATCTTTCTGATCGCGATTGCTCCATTCAACGCCGTCACCAAAAAGTAGTCGAAGAAGCACCAGCTCCCGGTCTTAGTGATGAACTGCGTAAACAAATGGGTGAAGCTGCGGTTCAGGCCGCTCAAGCGATCGACTATGTTGGCGCGGGCACGGTGGAGTTCTTGCTCGATAGCCGCGGTGAGTTTTACTTCATGGAAATGAATACTCGTCTGCAAGTTGAACACCCTGTTACTGAATTGATCACCGGCGTTGATTTGGTGGAGTGGCAATTAAAAGTCGCAGCTGGCGAGCATTTACCTATTTCGCAATCTGAAATCACCCACAACGGTCATTCAATTGAGCTGCGAATTTACGCAGAAGATACAGACAATGACTTTATGCCGTCGACTGGCCGCATTGATTACTTAAAAGAACCCGTATCAGACAGTAGTGTGCGCCTAGCGTGCGTACGCGTTGATAGTGGTGTTACCCAAGGCGATAGCATCAGCGAATATTACGATCCAATGATCAGCAAACTGATCGTCTGGGGGCAAACTCGTGATATCGCTCTAAAGCAGATTAAGCAGGCGTTAACTCAATATCACGTACGTGGAGTAACGACAAACATTGGTTATCTGCACAGTATTATTTCGCAGCCAGCCTTTGCCGAGATTGAGCTCGATACAGGTTTCCTCGTAACACATCAACAAGGCATAAATGAGCAGCAAGACGTGTCGGATTCAATCTGGCTTACATTGGCGGCGGTTGCTCACCGGAATGATCTCATTTCAAAATCAGACAGCTCAACGTTACCCGCGCCAACCAGACGAGGTTTTAGACTGTCAGTTGACAACGTTTACCGATTTAACTTCACGGATGCCAATGCCAACCATCAGGTACGTTTGCAACAATCATCGCAAGATACAGGATCTCACTTCACTGTCCGATGTGGTGAGGAGCTGCATCAGGTCATCCTGCTTGAAAGTGACAACCAGATTATCGTCGATATTGATAATGTGCGTTACACCTTTAATGCACTTAGCGATGAACAAAGAACAACACTATTTTATCTTGGTCAGCAGCGCACGTTCGCTCATCAACCTAACTTTGACTCTGCAAAAGATGTAGATGATGAACTAAGTCCAACCGCACCACTCAACGGCATAATTTCAGCAGTTATGGTGGCTAAAGGTGACGAAGTGGCGGCGGGCGATCCGCTTTTGGTACTCGAAGCAATGAAAATGGAATACACCATCACGGCTCCGGTCGCAGCAACAGTCGACGAATTGTTTTATCAGCACGGGGACCAAGTACAGCACGGTTCCATACTGCTGAATTTGTCTTTGATATCGGATAACGTCAGTGAAGATAAGGAGCGCGAATATGCTACCAGCGAAGGTTAATATCGTCGAAGTCGGCGCTCGTGATGGTCTGCAAAATGAAACGGCAGTGACGCTGGTTGATAAAATCCGTTTGATTAACCAACTAAGCAGCAGTGGCTTAAAGCATATTGAGGCGGGATCTTTCGTCTCTCCAAGGTGGGTGCCTCAAATGGCCGATTCCGATCAGGTGTTTGCTGGTATCTCAAAAAAGCCTGACGTGGTTTATAGCGCGCTCACACCAAATCTCGCAGGGTTAGAACGTGCGCTGGAAAGCGGTGTAAAGCGAATTGCGGTGTTTGGCTCCGCTTCAGAAACGTTCAGCCAGAAGAACATCAACTGCAGCATTACCGAAAGTCTCGCTCGATTTGAACCCGTTATCGAATTGGCGAACCAGCACAACATTCCTGTACGCGGGTACTTGTCTTGTACCATGGTGTGTCCATATGAGGGAGTAATCAAGCCAGAGCAAACTACCAAGGTCGCCAATACGTTGTTTGATATGGGATGTTATGAGATTTCGCTCGGTGATACTGTCGGTAAAGCAACGCCTAATCGCGTTATCGCCATGCTGGATTCGTTGTTAACGCTACTGCCAAAAGACGCGCTCGCAGTACATTTTCATGACACTTATGGACAAGCATTAGCCAATATCTACCAAGCCTTGTTAATGGGCATCAACACCATTGATAGCGCAGTAGCGGGGCTCGGCGGCTGCCCTTACGCGAAAGGAGCCAGTGGCAATGTTGCAACGGAAGATGTACTTTATCTGTGTGAGCAACTTGGGATTGAAACAGGCGTTGACCTTGGCGTCATCAATGAAGCGGGTTGGCAAATTTGCCGTGCGTTAGGAAAGTCTCCTGCTTCTAGGGTCGCATTGGCTCTAGGCGATCCGTATAGCTTGTAAATCATCAACAACCAATCAGGTAATGTATTTCAACGGGCATGCAGACGTACGTGCCCGTTTTTTGTTGTTACTCATAAAAACCTTAACGCTCAACGGTCTTCATCACATTAATTAGTGTCTGATTTCAGCTACAATTTAGTTTCAAACCGAACATATAAAACAGGATCAGGTAAATGCTCATAACATTTCGTTGTCGAAGCCACTCAAACGTCACAATGTTTGGTGATATTGCATTAGATATGCTCAAAATGATGGGTCACAGCGGCACGGTGCCGGGATCAATTTCCGCTCAAGATGTTCCTGACGCGCTATCAAGATTAACTTCTGCTCTATCTGCGAAAAATGCAGCTGAAGAAAACCTCCCTACTGATGTAGACGAAGAGGAAGAACAAGCAGAGCCCGCGGTAAGCCTAGGACGCAGAGCGTTTCCACTGATTGAGTTGCTAAAATCAGCAATCAAAGAAGAATGCGAAGTCATGTGGGACAACCAATAACGCCTTCAAACTGGTTTCTAGCGAGGTGAATCCATATTGTGACCGCCTCGCTATCACTACTCGAAGCCAAGATAAGGGCACCTACACCGCTTATCGCCCTATCCGTTTCTCTCCCTAGACAACTTGATTTCCCCATCAATGTGCACATCTCGTTGTGGAAACGCGATTTCAATACCGTGCTTTTCGAAAGCTTCATAGATTTCAAAACGTATGGCACTTGCGACCGATCGAATCCCGCCTTCAACCGTTGAGTTAATCCAAAAATAAGATTCGAAGATCAAAGCATTATCGCCAAAGTCTTGAAAAAACACGTCTGGAGCTGGCGAACTCAGAACTTGCGCTTGCTGCGAAGTCACCTCCGCCATTAAGGCAGCAACCTGTTTGACATCGCTCCCATACGCGACGCCGACGACGACCGAGCCACGGACTAATCTGTCGCATAACGTCCAGTTGATCACCACGTTCTCAATCAATTGACTGTTGGGAATGAGCATGTGAACGCCATCGGTTCGCCTGATTCGCGTTGAACGCGTATTTATTTGCTCGACAATGCCTTTGGCTCCCTCGACCTCTAAAAAGTCCCCAATTCGGATTGGCTTTTCACCAATCAAAATCCAGCCACTTATGAAGTTGTTAATGATGTTTTGTGCACCAAAACCGAAGCCGATAGCGATGGCACCAGACAGAAAGGCGAACGCGGTGATTGGCACATTGATCATCGAAAGTGTGGTCATAAAAATAATGGCGAGAGCGATGACAAATAATATCCGTTTAACCAAATGAATGACGTTTGGATCTTTCCCCGATGAGGACATTCTTGACGTAACGGTTTTGATTAAAATTTTGGACAACCATAAAGCGACAATCACCCATGTCGGCACCATCAATATCGCCCACAACGTGATAGGTTGTTCGTTAAAGGTAAACAGCGTTGTTTCTAAAAATGAAATGACCCGTTCGAACATAAAGTGCTCACTCTTGATTCATCGTTGCCAGCAAGCCAGAGCGCATAAGTCTTAAATTTTTAGGTCAATCGATAGCGCAAGCGGCTCAATTAAGTTCTTCTTATTAACTATATTGTAATCTACGTAAAACGCTTCGAGTGGTTTCCCGCTTTGGCTTCAACACGATTAAGCCATTTAAGGAGTACGTCTTTGTGTACTCAACGAGCCAATCAACCGACTGAATACGCAAGGCAAATCAGTGATAACTTTCTGATTTTTAAGCATCAAATTTTCACTTCGAATCACTCTCATTTATTATTATGCACTTTATTGCAAATAACATTGATGGAATGATTGTTATGTCAGAACTGACTCGGATGCGCTCTGGAGAAGCCTATAATTGTCTGGATGAAGAACTAAAGCTGATGCGCGCCAAAACCGCGCAGCTTGTCTTCCAATTTAACCACGAGCCAAACCCAAGTATCCGTAGACAACTATTGGCGGAAATGGGCGTCCAATTAGAAAACAGCGCCTGTATAGAGCCACCGCTTCAACTTACCTACGGTTGTCACTTGTCCATCGGGGAAAACTCCTACATCAACTGGGATGCCATTATTCTGGACAATGGGCAGGTTAAGATTGGCGCGGACGTCATGATTGGGCCTAGAGTGCAAATTTACACAGCCGCTCATTCACTCGATACACAAAGACGCTTAGCCGGAGATGAGATCGCCAAACCGGTAAAAATCGGCAATAACGTTTGGATTGGTGGGGGCGCTATCATACTGCCAGGCGTGACCATTGGCGATGAGGCCGTCGTCGGCGCTGGCTCTGTCATAACCAAAGACGTTGCGCCGGGCGATCGAGTTGCTGGAAATCCCGCGCGCTCTATTAAACCAAAAAACTGAAGAAAGTCGCTATTTCGCCAAATGACAGCGAATAATGTTGGCAAGCAGATTGAGAGCATGGACGTATTTGTCATTGAGCTCAAAAGAAGCGTTAAGACGAATACAGTGATCGTATTGTTCTGTCAGGCTGAACATCTTTCCCGGTGCGATGCTGATATTATCTTTTAGCGCTTCTCGATATATCTGCAAGGCGTCGATATGCTTGGGAAGCTCTAACCAAATAAAGTACCCGCCGCTTTGGCTTAACACTTTGACTTCTTCAGGTAACAGCTCACTAAGCAGATCCGTCATCTTACTTTTACGTTCAAACAGCTTTTTCCGTAACTGCTTCAAATGCGATTCATAATTGCGGCTTGTTAAATAATGCACCAATGTCATTTGCACTGGTGCACTCGTCGCTAATGTACTCATTAGCTGTAACTTTTGTACCTCTAGCGCCCGCTTTCCCGCCGCAACCCAACCAATACGTAGCCCTGCGATTAATGATTTTGAAAACGAGGAGCACAACATGGCATTGCCCGTGTCATCAAACATTCTTAGTGGGTAGACCGAGTCATTCCCTGCATGCAGTTCGCTGTACACATCATCTTCAATCACTGGTACGTTATATCGCTGTGTCAGCTCAATCAGCTTTTGTTTTTTCTCGTTGGTGAGCGTAAAACCCAGAGGATTTTGGAAGTTCGACATCAGCCAACATGCTTTCACATCGTGTGTTTGCAGCGCTCGTTCCAATGAGTCTAGGTCAATGCCCGTGACTGGGTCTGTTCTTACTGAGAGCGCTTTCAAACCTAACCGCTCTAAGGATTGCAATGCACCGTAGAATGCAGGCGACTCCACAACCACCCAATCTCCCGGTCTTGTGCAGGCTTGCAAACTGAGCGTTAACGCCTCCAGCGCGCCTGCCGTAATAACAATTTCATCGGGTGAAATTTCAATGCCTTTCGCAGCATAACGCTTCGCGATGATGGTGCGTAATTGTTCGTTTCCCGGCGGTAAGTTATCAAAGGCGGTAGAAATCGGCATATTGCGAGCGGCTGCGCTCATCGCCCGATTCACGTGATAGCGTGGGTACAAACTTGGATCTGGATAGGCAAAGCCAAAATTGATCATGGATGGATTTTTACTCGCTTGCAGCACATCAAAGATAAATTCATTGATGTCTACCTGTTCTGTCCACGAAACCGCGGCTGGCGCTTGGGGTTCATTTGAACTCTTAATATTGGGAGCGACTCGATAACCAGAGCGCGGCTGTGAGGTGACCCAGCCTTGAGATTCCAGAATTTGATAGGCATGCAACACCGTCATCAAGCTTAAACCCGAGTGTTCAGATTGGCGACGCAGAGAAGGCAGCTTGTCACCCGGATGCCATATCCCCGATTTTATCTGCCTTTTAAGCTGTTCCACTAACTCTTGATACTTCGCCAAACGCAAATCCCCCTCCATAAAGCTGAATTCAAAATAATAACACTTCAATATTTAATCTGTTATAGGTTTATAGTCACTGTCTGTACCTACTTCCCTCATTCCGCTCCTTTTAAAATAGCTCTCTCATAAAACTTAAAAGATCAAAGGAAGTTTAATGTTTGGCCTCGACGCATTTATGCTTGCACGGATACAGTTCGCCTTCACGGTATCCTTTCATATTATTTTCCCCGCTATCACCATAGGTTTGGCCACCTATCTCGCCGTGCTGGAAGGCTTATGGCTAAAAACACGTAATCCCGATTACCAAAAGCTCTATCACTTCTGGTCGAAAATTTTTGCGGTTAACTTTGGGATGGGCGTTGTATCTGGCCTTGTCATGGCCTATCAATTCGGCACCAACTGGAGTGGTTTCTCCGACTTCGCTGGTTCTATCACTGGCCCATTACTGACTTATGAAGTGTTAACGGCTTTCTTTCTCGAAGCCGGATTTCTTGGCGTGATGCTGTTTGGTTGGCGTCGCGTCGGCGAAAAGCTGCACTTTTTTGCAACCTCGATGGTGGCGTTAGGCACGATCATTTCGACCTTCTGGATTCTCGCCTCCAACAGTTGGATGCAAACGCCACAAGGCTATGAAATTGTCGACGGACGTGTGGTGCCAACCGACTGGTTTGCTATCGTTTTCAATCCTTCATTTCCTTATCGTTTGGCTCACATGAGCGTCGCAGCTTTTGTCAGTTCAGCACTCTTTGTAGGCGCGTCAGCCGCTTGGCATTTATTGAGAGGCAATCAATCGACTGCGGTAAAAACCATGTTTTCGATGTCGCTCGGGATCTTAGTGTTCCTTGCGCCACTCCAAGCCGTGATTGGCGATGTGCATGGGCTAAACACTCTGGAACACCAGCCCGCCAAAATCGCTGCCATCGAAGGACATTGGGATAACAGTGATGGCAAACCAACCCCATTGATTTTGTTCGGCATGCCAAACATGGAACAAGAACGCACAGACTATGCCTTAGAAATTCCTGTTCTAGGAAGTTTGATCCTACGCCACAGTTTAACTGAGCCAATCCCGGCGCTGAAAGACTTCCCGAAAGAGGAACGACCGAACTCACCTATCGTCTTTTGGTCATTTCGAATCATGGTCGGGCTAGGACTTCTGATGATTTTTCAAAGCTTCTACAGCATGTGGTTACGAAAAAAGAACACGCTTTATACCTCGCGTTGGTTCCTCAAATTTTCATTATTTATGGGGCCATCTGGCCTTATCGCAATACTCGCTGGCTGGTTTACGACAGAGGTTGGTCGACAACCTTGGGTCGTGTATGGCGTACAAAAAACGCGTGATGCGGTTTCTGCACACGGAGACCTACAAATGAGCATCAGCCTGCTGTGTTTCCTTGTTGTGTACAGCTTGGTGTTTGGTTTTGGGTATTACTACATGATCCACCAAATCAAGAAAGGCCCCGATGCAATCGAGCACGATGAGCACGACATGACGACCGTTTCAGGCCGCATCTAGAATTTGTCACAAAGTTAAGGTAGAGAATATGCATTTTGATTTATCCGTGATTTGGTTCGCGATCATCGTTTTTGCCACTTTGATGTACATCATCATGGACGGCTTCGATTTGGGTATTGGAATACTGATGCCCTTCATCAAGGATGAAAAACAAAAAGACGTCATGGTCAACAGTGTCGCGCCAGTTTGGGACGGTAACGAAACTTGGATTGTGCTTGGAGGCGCATCTCTATTTGGCGCTTTTCCGATGGCTTACGCGGTGATTATTGAAGCGCTAACCATCCCTTTAACGTTGATGTTGATTGCTTTGATCTTTCGTGGAGTCGCATTTGAGTTTCGCTTTAAAGCATTGGAAAGCCACTTAAAGTTCTGGGATCGCTCTTTTATGGTCGGATCGATTTTAACCACGTTTTTCCAAGGCATCGCTGTTGGCGCGGTAATTCAAGGCTTTGCGGTGGAAAACCGCGTCTTCGTAGGTAGCCAACTAGACTGGCTTACCCCTTTTCCCATCTTTTGCGGTTTGGGTTTAGTCGCAACGTACGCGCTGCTCGGTAGCACATGGCTCATCATGAAGACGGAAGGTGCACTGCAAAACACGATGTACCGCTTCACTAATAAAACACTACTGGCGATGATCTCCGCATTAGTCATTGTGAGCGCTTGGACTCCACTTGCTTACCCTACCATTGCGGAAAGATGGTTTTCTCTGCCGAATTTGTTCTACTTACTGCCCGTACCAGTCATTACTGGACTGGTATGTTTGAAGATTGCTGACTCCGTTAAAAAGCGTAAAGAGCGCAGCCCTTTCGTGATGGCGCTAGTGATCGTGATTCTCGGGTTCGCAGGGCTTGGTATCAGTATCTGGCCAAATATCATTCCTCCTAGCATATCAATATGGGAAGCAGCGGCTCCTGCAAGCAGTCAGCGCTTTATGCTCGTTGGAGCGGTGATCATCATCCCGATCATTCTGGCTTACACCTTTTGGAGTTATTACGTCTTCTCTGGAAAAGTGAAAGAAGACGAAGCGTACCATTAACGAGTTGATAAGGAGTGAGTATGAAAGTCAAAAATTGGTGCCGCCAATGGGCGTGGATGGTTGGAATTTGGGTCGTTAACGTCGCTGCATTAGGGTTAGTGTCTATGTTATTTCGCGTCATGATGACCGCTGCAGGGTTAAAATCTTAGCGCGGCATTTTTAAGTCAATAAAAAATGGATGCCTCTAGATCTTGTGTAAGAGCTAGAGGCGTTGAACCTAATACTCAATCTTAATGAAAAAGCCAAGCGTTAAGAATCTACTCAAAACATTCTTTCATAAGTCTACATTGCCTGAAGTCGTTCATGCATGCTTACGAGATCAAAAGGTTCAAGCTTTTTCGCAATGCTCAGTAATGCTTCCTTTTTATCTTGCGGTAAACTTTGAAACTTCGACTCTAAACGTAAATCCACTTTGCTAAAAAGTAGCTTTCTAATTTGACTAGCTTTTGCCTTTGATAATTGCAATCCATCATTATCGGAGGTTTCAATTATCATGATAATTCTTGCTAAATCACTGAATTCATCATCAGAGCATAAATAAAGTGATTGTTTGTATAAATAGCCAACCGAAATTTCAAAATCAATATTAAGCGCTTGAATCTGACTGACAATGTTTTCACTCATATCACTTTGAGAAGCAGAGTTGATACAATCATCAAATCGCCTTTCAAATGTAACAAATCGATTATTGAGCTCGTCCAACATAGTCGTATCTTTTGCGAATGATTCTATAGGTAAAACCAATAAGAACATTGGCAGTAGGTATTTTTTCAGCGACCGGCTATTCACAATCAAGTCCTTCTTCTAAAAAACTTTCATGCGGTGTTGGTGCAAGTGTTGCTTTCAAATTCAAGTCCATTAAACTCGCCAAATGGCTTTCATTAAACTCTGATAGCTTTTGCAGCTTTAGACTGGCTTCATTAAACTCTTGGTAGAACTTATCAGGTTGAGGTATCACGACTGTTTTTATGTTTGCTCGTGTTGCCGCAAGCATACCCGAATAAGAGTCTTCAAAGGCAATACAGTTACTTGAATCTACACCTAGTTTATTGATTGTTGAAAGGTAGACATCTGGCTCTGGCTTACCCTGCTCTACATCGTCTGACGATGATATCGCGTCAAAGTAACTGGCAATACCGAGTTTGTTCAAAATGATGGGAATGAGTTGATAAGGTGAATTAGTAGACAACCCTATCTTAAACCCTTTTTCCTTAAGCAATTTGAGTGTTTCTGTAACACCCTCTAATTCGCATCCTTTTTCAATTATTAATGCCTCCACTTTATCCACAACAGCATTCTCTACTTCCTCTAGGCTCTTTTCTTGCCAAGGATTACGTTCATACCAAAACCTTGTTACTTCACCTGTCGTCATAGTTGCAGTCTGCTTTGACAGCACTTCGGTCACTTGGACACCAACTGATGAAAACACCTGCTTTTCCGCTTCCTTCCACAAAGGTTCTGAATCAATCAGCAACCCGTCCATATCAAAGACCGCAGCGTATATCATTGGTACATCCTCAGTAAGTTCTATTCGTTGAGTAAGATTTGTCTATTCAACCAAAGCATAGCTTTGCATATAACGAGTGAGAGTATCACATTTGCCTGTGGCTATCAGAGCCAATTCGATGACTCATCTTTAAGCCTCAACATGACCGATGTGCATGGCTACTTTTAGCGCTTGTTTATTGAGATTAGATGCCTCCCAAGCAACAACAACACGACTAATGAGAGGGATATCATCAATCTCAGCGACTGTCGCGGAATCATCGAGATGTTCAGCCAGTGAGCGCGGAACGAGAGCAATACCTAACCCGGCCTGCGCCATGGCAATCGTCGTACGAAGTTGCGGTGCTGCGAACTGTGGTTCGAGCCTTACTCCTGCGTCGGCAAAAAGTGTGCTCATGCCATCAAACAATGCGGGTCCAGTCTCTCGTGGAAACAGTAAAATTTTATGGCCTCTCAACTGTTTCATCTGGATACAGGGATACTTTGCCAGTTCGTGGCCCGCCGGAATCACCGCGACAAACGGGTCGTTAAACAACACCTTGTGCTCAAAAGGCTCACTGGCGTAACAGGGTAGCCGCATGATTGCGAGATCAAGTTGTTTGCTTTTTAACTGAGTGGCAAGCTCTGGCATTGACAGTTCCGCCGTCTGTAAATGAACCCCATTCTCTTGAATACGCCCAATCCTCTCCAATACCTTAATGCAGGTTGATGTTGACGTCGCGAACCCAATTTTAACCTGCGTATTTTCACCACGGGCAATCTGTCGGGCTTTTGCTTTAGCGCGTTCCACATCAGCAAGAATATTTACCGCATCCGTATAAAAGACTTGCCCTGCATGGGTCAGTTCTACTCCTCTAGACAAGCGCTTAAATAAGTCCACGCCAAGCTCGTGCTCTAGCTTTTTGATTTGTTGACTCAAAGGAGGTTGCGCAATCCCTAACCGTTCAGCTGCTCGGGTAAAGTGACGAGTCTCGGCGACCGCGACAAAATACTTCAGGTAGCGAAATTCCATATATTTTCCATATCAAAATAAATCTTTTTTATATTGGATTTAGCACCGTGTAGAAGTCAATCTAAATATACTCTTCATTGCATAACTGGTCTTACTCATGCGTGGATTTTATAACCCTCTATGTGCTTGTTCGCTTGAAGTAGCGAAAGAATTTTCTGAATACCATCACGTTACCGGAGATGGTGAGATTTATCAGACTTCGTTAATGAGTGCTTTGATCGCTGGTGTTTACGAAGGCTCAACAACCATAGAAGAACTGCTGAAACATGGGGATTTTGGTTTAGGTACGTTCAATGAATTGGATGGTGAGTTGATTGCGTTTGATAAGGAAGTTTTTCAACTCAAGTCGGATGGCTCCGCAAACCCGGCAGACCTGGCGCAAAAAACGCCCTTTGCTGTCATGACTTTTTTTAAGCCTGATATCGAGCTGCCACTGACATCGCGCATGTCACGTCATGAAGTCCATAGCATCATAGACGAGATGGTTCCAAGCGATAACCTATTTTGCGCAGTGCGCATTGATGGCGTTTTCGATTCAGTTCGTACTCGCACCGTACCTAAACAAACACGCCCTTATCGGCCAATGCTTGAAGTGGTCAAAGAACAACCAACGTTCCGCTTCACGCATAAGCAAGGCGTGGTCGCCGGCTTTCGCAGTCCTAAATATACGACTGGCATCAATGTGCCCGGCTATCACGAACACTTTATTACCGATGACCGCCAAGGAGGTGGTCATATTCAGGATTACAGCATTTCGTCAGGGTTCCTCCAGATTGGCAAAGTCTCGCGGCTAGTGATTGATACCCCGGTATCGACAGACTTCCTCAACGCCAATTTGGCTCCGGAAGATATAAATACCGCCATAGAAAAGGCGGAAAAGTAACAAAGTCAGGCAAATAATAAGGACAACAAATGCAATCCAAACCTTCAAATAAAAATGGATCTCAGTTGATCGCTCAACAGCTAGAGTCTCTCGGCATTAAGTACATTTTCGGTATTCCCGGTGCAAAAATCGATCGACTGTTCGATGCGATTGAAGACACTAACATCCAAATGATTCCGGTACGCCACGAAGCTAACGGCGCATTTATGGCGGGCGTTATGGGAAGACTAACCGGCAAAGCAGGCGTCACCATGGTTACGTCAGGCCCTGGCTGTGGAAATCTAGTTACGGGAGTGGCAACAGCAAACTCCGAAGGCGATCCGCTGATTGCTATCGGTGGTGCGGTGAAACGAACTGACCAGCAAAAACAAACACACCAGAGCATGGATACCGTCAGTATTTTTCGCTCTATAACTAAGTTCAGTGCTGAAGTGCAGCATGTGGACGCCGCAAGCGAGATCATGGCGAACGCATTTCGTATCGCAGAGTCAGGTCGTCCTGGGGCTTGCTTTTTGAGTCTCCCCCAAGATGTTTTATCCGAGCAAACCCAAACGGACATTATTGTCCCCTCGCCTTACACACAGCCTGGTTGCGCAGACATCGCAGCAATCGAAGAAGCGGTCAGTCGAATCAGTAAAGCAAAGCGCTGTGTGGTTTTACTTGGCCTTCACGCGAGCCGCAGTAAAAACGCTGCTGCTATCGCCCGATTTCTTCAAAATACGCAGCTACCCGTTGTCGGCACTTACCAAGCCGCCGGCACGGTAGACATCAATTACTATCATCACTTTGCTGGGCGTGTCGGTTTGTTTAATAACCAACCTGGCGATGTTTTACTGCGGGACGCCGATTTAATTCTCACCATCGGCTTTAGCCCAATAGAGTATGACCCTGAGCTTTGGAACAGCCACCGCAACCCAGTGATTCACCTCGATATTGAACCGGCAGAATACCAACTTAATTATCAGCCTTGTGTTGAAATCGTCGGAAACATTGCGCAGTCATTAGACAAGATGGGCAGCTATATCTCTGAATATGCCCGCCTTTCCCCAACGGCACTTTCAGTACTGGAAGAGGTAGCACTGCAACGGCAAGTGATCAAAACCTATCCCAATGTCTATCACAAGCAAGGATTTCATCCACTGGCACTGATTAAAGCCATGCAATCTATCATCACACCAGATACCACGCTATGTCTTGATATGGGGAGCTTCCACATCTGGATCGCTCGTTACTTAAGTTGTTTTCGAGCTCGCCAAATGCTGGTGTCTAACGGCCAACAAACAATGGGCGTTGCACTACCATGGGCCATTGGTGCCAGCCTACTAAAACCTGGTAGCAAAGTGGTATCGATATCAGGAGACGGCGGTTTTATGCAATCGAGCATGGAGTTAGAAACCGCGGTTAGACTGAACTGTAATATCGTCCATATTGTGTGGGTTGATAACGCCTACAACATGGTAGAAATGCAAGAGATCAACAAATATCAGCGCTGCTCTGGTGTGAAATTTGGACCAATTGATTTCAAGGCGTACGCCGAATCATTTGGCGCGAAAGGCTTCGCAGTGACTAGTCAACACGAATTGCTACCGACATTGAATAAAGCCATGGACGTTGAAGGACCAGCAGTGGTGGCTATCCCCGTAGATTACAGCGACAACGACAAACTGATGTTGCCGCGCACAGAGAAAAATCAAGATCCCGTTTTTGTAAGTTTCGAAGGAGAAATCGCATGAGAGGATTAAAAAATAAAGTCGCACTCGTCACTGGTTCTGCCAATGGTATTGGTTTGGCCATCGCAAAACGTTTGTATGAAGAAGGCGCAAACGTCGCTCTTGCCGATTGGAATGAAGAGCAATTGGCAAACGCCGTTGAGGGCTTTGATAAACAGCGTGTGTCTGCGCATTCTATTGATGTTTCTGACCCAGAAAAAGTCGCAGCACTGATTTCTGATGTTGTTACCCGTTTCGGTAAACTGGATATTTTAGTAAACAATGCTGGCGTACATGTCCCTGGTTCCGTGATTGAAGGTAGTGTGGAAGACTGGAAGAAGATCTCTGGTGTAAACATTGATGGTGTTGTTTATTGCGCGAAGTTTGCTTTGCCTGAACTCTTAAAAACGAAAGGTTGTATGGTAAATACCGCGTCCGTTTCCGGTTTGGGTGGTGACTGGGGTGCCGCATTCTATTGCGCGAGTAAAGGCGCAGTGGTGAACCTTACCCGAGCGATGGCATTGGACCATGGTGCGGATGGGGTAAGAATTAACGCCGTATGCCCAAGTTTAGTAAAAACCAACATGACAAACGGCTGGCCGCAGGACATCCGCGATAAATTCAATGAGCGCATTGCGCTTGGCCGAGCAGCCGAACCTGAAGAAATTGCGTCTGTCGTGACTTTCTTGGCAAGTGATGACGCATCTTTCATTAATGGCGTAAACCTACCTGTAGACGGCGGTGCCACCGCATCAGATGGTCAACCTAAAATAGTATAAGCATGAAATAGACAGATCAGTGAGAGACGTTCTACTACCTTTCGGATCGATGCTGATCTGTCGCTTTACGCTCTGAGCACACAACCCGTGCCGGCAATAAACTCAACCACTCGACCGCTGTTAGAGATATCTCAACAACTTAAACCAGCAACGAGAAATTAATGTTTCACACAAACCGACAAACTATGTGAGCATTCCATCAGGCATAGAGTGAAGACTTATGTATCAGCGATTCACAAAGAACCAGACAGTTTCCGCGAATACTTTCTAAAGAAGTCTCAGTGACGACTAACGTTTCTGCCACACCATCCATTGCTCTCTGCCTTTAAAAACCTCAACACTGTTTGCCACCACTGAGAACTTCACAAGTTCAAACGTGGGCTCTAGAAAAGATGCCAACTCCCCACTTCGCAAACAAAATGGAGGAAAGCGTGATAGGTAATTATCATCAATGACGAAAAAACCAATTAGAAAACCTCCGCTTGGCAATAATTTATCCACCATCGAAAAGTATTCTGACCACATATCTCTCGGTAGTGCTGCGAGAAAGGCCCGCTCGTAAATGACATCAAACGAGTGAGAAAAATCGGCATTAAATACATCACCCAATACGACTTTATCTTTGTAGTTACCTAACGTTGATTGCGCCATTTTTACCGCTTCTTGGCTGTAATCCATCGCGATCACGTCATGCCCATATTGAATAAAAGTGCTCAGTTCATAAGCGGCACCACACCCAGGAATAAACACTGACTGGCCTACATGAAGTGAATTGTCGAGATAGTCCTTGAGTTCTTGAGGTGTCGATTGGGCATCCCAAGGCATAGTGCCTCGGATAAACAAATCATCCCAGAATTGTGTGTTAATCATTGGTGCCTGTTTCATTTACCCGCTCCCTGATTGCGGTAGTAAAAAATAAAGGGATACGCAGCGCAATGTGGTATCCCTTTTCTAGCCTTTTGTCTGACGTTGTTAGTTTTTTATGACAACCACTTTCTACTGCACTTATGCCACCAATGAGTTAACTGCGAAGATCATTGATTAACGGCTGCTCCGCTTGGTTCGGTACAAACTGGACATTGCCTTTCAGTTTAGTGACAGACTGGAGTGTTGCTTGAATGTCCTCTGCTGATACATGCACATCATGACAACAGAAAGTAATGGCATCGTTGAAGCCATCGCGCTCAATTTTCAAGGAGCCTTTAATATCGTGGCGACGACAGACTTCTTGGATCTGATGCGGATAAACAAACAGCCCTTTTACTTTCACCGCGGAGTCTGCTCGTCCCATCCAGCCCTTAATTCGTGCATTCGTGCGTGAAGAATCAGAACTTGTCTCTAGGTATGCCGATAAATCTCCCGTTGCGTAGCGAATCAGCGGGAACTTCTCATCGAGCGACGTTACAACGACTTCACCGACTTCTCCCGGTTGTACAGGAACACCATCAGGATCAACGATTTCAACAATAATATCTTCGGCAATCACTAATCCTTGTTCACCAGACACTTGATAAGCAATCAAACCAAGCTCTGCACTTGCGTAGGCTTGAAAGACTGCAATGCCTTTTTCCTCAAACATCTGTTGCATGTCTGCTGTAACCGCTTCACCAGAGACCAGAGCTTTCTCAAAGCTAGGCAGCTCATTGTATTTCTCTTGGTACTTTTGTAGCAACGTCAGCAAATAAGAAGGTGTGCCAGTGTAACCATTAGGTTGAAGCTGTTTAATTGCCTCTATTTGCGCTTCGGTATTGCCTACTCCAGCCGGAAATACCGCACAGCCACAAGCCCTTGCGCCACCATCCATAATAAATCCGCCAGGAGAGAAATGGTAAGAGAGCGTGTTATGCACTAAATCACCCGCACAGAACCCAGCAGCGTGAAACGCGCGCCCCATACGCCAGAAATCGGCCTCATCCGTTTGAGCCTCATATAACGGCCCAGGAGATTGGAATACGCGCGCCATTTGACCAATGGCAACGCTATTTAAGCCACCAAACGGCGGTTTAAGTTGCTGCTGATTAGGTACATTGAACTTACGTGTAATCGGGAGCTGAGCAAGCCCTTCACGATTGTTTGCCAATGTAGGATCTAACTCAGAAAAATGCGCTGCGTAATGTTCGCTATTGGCTTTCGAATTCTCAATCAGTGCTGGCAAACGTTGAAACAGCGACTCTTCTCGCGCCTGTAGAGACAACGATTCTTTCGCATCAAATAGTTCGTTCATCCTTGCTCCTTACAACCAACGCTTACGACGTTTGTAAGATTTCAGATTCTTAAAGCTCTTGCGATCTTCATCGCCGCCGCCAAGGTAGAATTCTTTTACGTCCTCATTGTTTAGCAATTCGTGCTTGCTGCCATCTAGTACGATTTTGCCTGATTCCATGATGTAACCGTAATCGGCCGCTTGAAGAGCGAAGTTGGCATTCTGCTCAACCAAAAGCATGGTAATACCTTGCTCTTTGTTGATCTTGTTAATAATGCTGAATACTTCTTTAACTAGCAGTGGAGAAAGCCCCATAGACGGTTCGTCCAACAAAATCATCTTCGGTCGAGCCATTAATGCTCGGCCAATCGCTAACATTTGTTGCTCACCGCCAGACAAATAGCCCGCCAGGCCAGTGCGCTCTTTGAGTCGCGGGAAATAGTCAAACACCATTTCGATGTCTTGTTCAACTTCGTTGTCAGTGCGTGTATAAGCGCCTAAGCGAAGATTTTCTATTACCGTCATATCTTCAACAATTCGGCGCCCTTCCATAACTTGGAAGATGCCCGAACGGACGATCTCTTCCGGGCTTTTGTTGTCTATACGCTCGCCCATGAAGTTGATTTCGCCGCGCGTCACTTCACCATCTTCGGTTTTCAATAAACCAGAAATGGCTTTCAACGTTGTGGATTTACCCGCACCGTTGGCGCCCAGTAAGGTCACAATCTGCCCTTTTGGAACTTCTAAACTCACACCGCGAAGTACTAGTATTACTTCGTCGTAGACGACTTCAATGTTGTTCACTGAAAGCAGTATTTCTGCCGGTTCGATATTCGTTGCTAATTCAGCCATCAAACTACTCCTTGCTAGGGTGAGAGTGTTCTCTCACCCATCCTTATTTTCAGTAGGCTTTGTTATTAATAAGTCGTAAATTAGTAACCTAGCCAATCGTCACGACGTGACAATGTCACCTGAGATACTTTCTTAATATCAACTGCGCCGCCATCGTTGTTGCCCATAAAGACGTTCACAGTTGTTGTGCCTCGGTGATCTTCCGGTTTCCAGTTCGCAGGGACACAAACACCTTCTAAGCCTTGTGGTACCCAGTTGTCATGGACATACATGCCCTTCTTGATGTTTTCACCTGTGATGCCACCGTTGTCTTTCGCCCACTCCATTGCTTCTTTCATATAGAACGCAGAACAAATACCGCGAATGTAATGGTGAGTTCTGAATTCGCCCGGCTCTGATTCAGACTGCTTAGAAATCTCACGAACCAGCTTCATGCCCTCATTATCATCTCCCCAAAACGCCGTCATACCCGGGAAAACGTAATCTTTAAGGCCATCGCCTGCTGCTTCAAGCACTGGCTTGTCGCCGCCCCAAATGTTTGCCATGTACTGGAACTCTGTCCCAACCGTGTTACAAGACTTCACTAGTGAGATAACCGAGCTACCGATATTAGCAATGTAACCGTAGTTGGTGCCTGACTCTTTCAGCGACAAACATTGCGCTTTGAAGTCCCCTGGTTTTAGTGACACAACGACTGGGTTTTGCACATCAAAACCAAGCTCTTTAGCGTACTCTGCACACGCTTCTTTTGGCGCATTCGGGAATGGATGGTTATCGCCAATGTGCGTAAATTTCGGCGCACCTTGATTGCCCTTAGATTCCCAATCTTCTTTCGCCCACTTAACTAGCGCACGGCACGCATCTGAGTACGACGCACCATAAAAGAAATTATAAGGCGCTGGTTTCGCGGTTTTTGGGTTTTTGCCAGTTGGGTCAGTTAAGTGACCAGAATAAGAAGCAGAGAACACCGGCACTTTGTCTTTGGTAACAAACGAAATAAGTGCTTCGGTATCCGCCGTACCCCAACCTTGCAGCGCAACCATGTCTTTACGCGCCACCCAACGTTTATAGTTGGAAATCGCCACTGGTACTTTGTACGCCATGTCTACTGTTTCAAATTCGAGCTCGGTACCGTTAATGCCACCGTTTTGGTTAATCCAACGCAATGCATCTCGCACGCCAGAACCATAGGGCTTGCTCACATAGGCCGTTGGTCCAGAAAAATCGACTAATTGCCCGACAAACACAGAATCTTTTGCCCAAGTTGCGGTAGTAAACAGTGCAGATGACAGCACCAACGTTGTCGCTAAATGTCCTTTGTTCATAACTCGTTGTCCTTGTTATTGAGGTATATTCCACTTAATTCCACGTTAATATGAGAACGGATAGTGTTTCCAATATGCTCGAATCTGTTGCCAGCGATGCGATAATCCTTGAGGTTCGAAAATGAGGAACAGCATGATGACTAAACCAATCGCCATTTCTTTGAAGTAAGCCAGACCATCAGTGAAAGCGGTGGTATCACCAAACGCTGAAAGCCCCGTTACGCCAAACTCTAAAACTTCAGGCAGCAGTACGATAAATATCGTCCCCATCAGCGTACCTTTGACTGAGCCTAAGCCACCAATGATGATCATTGCCAAAAACTGGATAGACATCATGATGGTGAAGCCTTCTGCTGATACAAACCCTAGATAATGTCCGTAGAGTGCGCCCCCGATGCCTGCATAGAATGCACACACTCCAAATGAGAGCAGACGATACTTAGTTAGGTTGATGCCCATGATCTCTGCTGACAGATAGTGATCTCGTACTGAGACAAACGCGCGACCGTCACGAGAACGGATTAAGTTTGATGCCCACATATACATGAAGATCAGCGCAAACAGAGCGATATAGAAAAAGCTTTCGTCAGTCGTAAACTCAAAGCCAAACAAATTAATTGGGTTCGCGCTAGCACCGTATGAGCCGCCACTGAACCAATCTGCGCGAGCAAAGAAGTCCTCTAGAATAAACTGCGCCGCCAACGTTGCGATAGCTAGGTATAAACCTTTAATTCGAGCCGCTGGCAGACCAAACAGCATCCCCACAATCATGGTTAAGTAACCCGCGAGCGGAATCGCAAACACGACTGGAATGTTAAACTGGTTATTTAACCAAGCCGATGCAAAGGCGCCAAAGCCAAAGAACGCACCGTGACCTAGCGAGATTTGTCCGGTAAAACCAACCAGAATGTTTAAGCCCAATGCCGCGATACCGAGGTATGCAATCTGAATAAACAGGTTTAGGAAGTAAATATCCAAGACCAGCGGTGCTGCCAGCATGGCGATGACACCAGCAATCGCAAGGCTTCTGATGGTTTTGGTTTCAAAAATTGGCGTATCGCTTTTGTATGTGGTTCGAAAATCCCCACATGGGCGCATGCTAAGTTGAGCCATGTTATTTCTCCTTAAATACGCTCAATATCTTTGGTACCAAACAGGCCATATGGCTTGAAGGCAAGAATGATTAACAGCACATAGAATGGTGCGATGTTGTACAGGTTACCCACTTGCAGGTATTGGCTATCAAAAAACTCAGCCAAGTTTTCTAGCACCCCGATGGTGATACCACCGACAATTGCGCCGACTACCGAATCTAAGCCACCTAAAATAACGGCTGGGAAAACTTTGATACCAATAATGGATAGCGCGTCAGATACGCCGTTAACGATACCGATAACAATCCCTGCTGTTGCAGATACCATTGCCGAAATGGCCCAACTGATGGCGAACACTTTCTTGATGGAAATGCCAAGACTCTGGGCTACTTGCTGGTTAAATGCCGTTGCGCGCATTGCCAGACCCATTTTGCTGAATTTGAAGAACCAGTAAAACGCGCCCATGATGAGCATTGAGAAGATCAAACTCAGAATGTAAGCAAACTCAACATTCAAACCTCCGATATTCACCACGTTGGTTTCAAACACTTGCGGGTACGACACAGCAGAGACGCCAAATATCCACTTCATCAGCGCTTGGAAAAACATCGATAGACCGATGGTCACCATGATCACAGAAATAATCGGTTCACCAATCAACGGTCTGAGCACAATGGTTTGCACGGCGATACCAAAAATCATCATGAACGCGAGCGTGAGTAAAAAGCCAATAAAGAACGGTAACTGTAGGTGCACCAATGCCGCCCAACATACCCACGCGCCAATCAACAAGAACTCACCCTGAGCAAAATTGACCACCTGGGTCGATTTGTAAATCAATACAAAGCACATGGCGACAACGCCATACAACATGCCAACGATCACGCCATTAATGACGAGTTGCAGTAATAAATCCGTATTCACTATGCGATCCTCCGTTGTTCGCTATCCACTAGTGTTGGCTCATGCTCAATAAGCGTTTCAATAACTAGCGACGTTTGAATGCGTGTTTTAGTGCCATCTTGATAAGTGATCACTGTATCGACATCGACTTTTGGATCGTCGCTGTAGATGGTTTCGATGATGTCTCCGTATTTCTCTGCAACCACACCACGACGCACTTTACGCGTACGAGTTAACTCGCCATCGTCGGCATCCAGCTCTTTGTAAAGTAGAATGAATTTGCTGATCTTCTGTGCATCCGGTAGGGATTCGTTCACTTTTTGAACTTCTTCACGAATCGCTTGGTACACTTCTGGTTGAGCAGATAAGTTGGTGTAGTTGGTAAATGCCAAGCCGCGTTGCTCTGCCCACTTCGCGACGATCGCATAGCGAATACAGATGATGGCAGACAGCCAAGGTCGACCTTTACCTACCACCACGGCTTCTGCAATAAACGGCGAGAACTTGAGTTTGTTTTCAATGAACTGCGGAGAGTAGCGGTTGCCGTGGCTGGTTTCCGACATATCTTTCAGACGATCAATCACCACCAAGTGACCGGAATCTTTAAAATAGCCCGCATCGCCTGTGTGCATCCAACCATCTTGAACATCTTCATCATATGCTGCTTGGTTGTTTAAGTAGCCAGTAAACATGCCTGTACTTTTCGCGATGATTTCACCAACGCCATTGCTGTCTGGGTTGATGACTTTCACTTCTGCATTATCAAACGCAACGCCAACCGAATCATAGTCCACGTCATCGGCTTGGTGGACGGTGTACGCACCACACATTTCGGTTTGACCGTAAAGCTGCTTGAGTGGTACACCGATCGCTTGCAAGTAACGGAAAGTGTCAGGCCCCATCGCCGCGCCGCCCGTTGCAGCAGATGTTAGGTTCGAAAAGCCTAAACGGTCTCGCAAAGCACGCAAAAGAATCCATTCGGCGAGTTTAGAACGTTTGCCCTGCTCTAACGCTTTGTTGGCTAAGCTCATGCCCAGTTTGTACATCTTTTGCTTAAACGGTGTCGAATCCATCATTCGTGCAGACACGTCTGCCACAATGTTTTCCCACACTCGCGGCGCTAACAGCACAAAGTTTGGACCGATTTCACGCAAGTCGGACATCATGGTTTCTTGTTCTTCCACAAAGTTAACGATTTGACGAGAAATCAACGCCTGACCAACCACGTAAACCTGCTCCATAATCCAAGGCAAAGGCAGAACAGAAACGTAGTTGTCGCCTGGGGAACGAGGGTCTGCACGCAAGTAAGCCGCACAGTGATCCAAGAACGTGCCACTGTGTAGCTGAGCCAATTTTGGTTTAGAAGTCGTACCCGACGTTGTACAAAGAATTGAAAGATCGCTGCCTTTGGTTTCAACAACCATATTGAGATATTTGTCTGGGTCCGCTTTATCAATCAGCTGACCTTTTTTGTAGACCTGTTCAACATCAATCAATCTTGGATCATCGTATTTACGCATTCCACGAGGATCGCAGTAAATAATGTATTCAACGCTAGGAATTTCATCACCAAGCTCAAGCAGCTTGTCGCATTGCTCTTCATCTTCGGCAATCACGACTTTTGCTTTGGCATAGTTGATAAGGTACGCCACCTCTTCGTGCATAGAATCTTGATAGATGCCCAGCGAGAAACCTTTGATCGCATGTGCCGCTAACTCGCCCCATACCCATTCCGGGCGGTTATCACCTAGCAAACCAACGACATCTTGCTCACCAATACCTAAATCTTGTAGTGCCAGTGCCATCCACTTGACGCGGTTTTCATAATCCTTCCAAGTGAACTCTCGCCATATACCAAACTCCTTTTCACGCATTGCGACTTGTTCGGGCCAGTTCTTGGCATTGTGTTGCAACACTTTTGGAAAGGTATCTAAGCGGGTTATATCTGCCCAATCATTATGTTGCTGTGCCATTATGCACTCTCCTCTAATGTCGGTAACTCTTCGCCTAAGTACGCTTGTTTCACATGTGGGTTGGCCATCACTTCTTCAGGCTCACCCGTAGCAATGTGTTTACCGAAATCCAAAACCAAAACGCGATTAGAGATGTCCATGACCACGCCCATATCGTGCTCAATCATGATGATCGTGATATCTAATTCTTCATTCAGATCCATGATGTAACGTGCCATGTCTTCCTTTTCTTCCAAGTTCATTCCTGCCATTGGTTCATCAAGCAGCAATAACTTAGGTTTTAAGGCAATGGCACGAGCAAGCTCTACACGCTTACGTAAGCCGTAAGATAGGGTGCCTGCAGTCGCTTTTCGGATGTGCTGGATTTCTAGAAAATCGATCACGTCTTCCACATATTTGCGGTGCGCCATCTCTTCTTTCTGCGCATTAGAGAACCAATAGAGTGGCCCCGTGACGAAGTTATTTTTCAGTAGGTGGTGTCGGCCAACCATGATGTTGTCCAGTACCGACATATGAGAAAAGAGCGCTAAGTTTTGGAAGGTTCTTCCCAGCCCTAACTCAGCTCGTTGGCTTGGTGTACGTTTAGTTACGTCATCTCCAGCGAAGATTACAGAGCCTTTGTTTGGTGTGTATCGACCAGAGATGCAATTGAGCATTGAGGTTTTACCTGCACCGTTTGGACCAATGATTGAAAAGATTTCCTTTTCATTCACATGGAAGCTCACATCAGTTAAAGCTTTCACCCCACCAAAAGCCAATGAAATATCGTTTACCTGCAACAGAGGCGATTCCGATACCATAGTTGATCTCCCTTTCGTTATTTTAAGTGCGTTCCATTGAGCACTATTTGATCAAACCTAACTTTGATACTGGTAACCGCTTTTACACCTATGCATCAACTTTGTATTCAGTTTACGTAAACGTCAATTTAAAATCAGAATAGTGCCTGAAAGATTAAGTTGCAATCGAGTTCATCGAGAAAGATTTGAACTAACGCAAACTTTAAGTAAATAAATTGTTAATAAAAATTATTCTCAAACGCTTACATATTTGGATAGTTAGGACCACCACCACCTTCTGGCGGAGTCCAAGTAATATTTTGACTTGGATCTTTGATGTCGCAGGTCTTACAGTGGATACAGTTGGCCGCATTTATTTGAAGCTCTGGCTGCTGCTCCCCCTGTACGATTTCATACACGCCAGCCGGACAATAGCGCTGTGCTGGCTCTGCATATAATTCAAGGTTCTGCTCAATAGGAATCCGCTGGTTCTCCAGTCGTAAGTGGCATGGTTGATCTTCCTCATGGAAGATATTGGATAGATAAACAGAAGAGAGGCGATCGAAACTTAACACGCCATCAGGCTTCGGATAGACAATTTCATTGCTGTTTTCCGCCAATAACAGAGACTGATGATCAGGCTTATCACAGCGGATATGCCACTTAGCTTTGCCTTTTAATACGTTATGTTCCAGCAGCGCTAAACCACCGCCCAGCCACGATCCAAAGCGGTGAATACCACTTGAGAAGTTACGTGCTTGATAAAGCTCTTCATACAGCCAAGACTGTTTGAAATGCTTTTGATAATCAGCAGTAACTGACTGACTCTCAAGGGCTTCACATACTGCTTCAGCGGCAAGCATGCCAGATTTCATTGCGGTGTGTGTGCCTTTGATTTTAGCGCCGTTAAGTGTTCCTGCATCACAGCCAATTAACAAGCCACCAGCAAACTGCTGCGTGGGAAGCGAATGAAAGCCGCCCTTGGTGATCGCTCTCGCGCCATAGCTAATACGCTTCCCATTTTTGAGGTATTGCTCAATCAACGGGTGGTGTTTAAAACGTTGAAACTCATCAAATGGACTCAAGTGCGGATTCTTATAATTCAAGTCAACAATCAACCCGACGGCAACTTGGTTTCCCTCTAAATGGTAGAGATAACTGCCACCTGTAGCTTCATTTGATAACGGCCAACCTAATCCGTGCACTACTAAACCTTGCTGATGCTGCTCTGATGGGATTTCCCACAGCTCTTTAAAACCGATAGCGTAGTGTTGAGGCGTTTTCTCTTCAGCAAGATTAAATCGGTTAATCAACTGCTTACCAATATGCCCCCGTGCGCCTTCAGCAAATAAAGTAAACTTCGCTCGTAGTTCAATACCAGGTTCGAAATTTCCTTTTTGTTCACCATTTTTATCTAATCCCATATCGCCCGTGATCACGCCACAAACACGACTATCTTCATCGATGATCGCTTGACTGGCGGTAAAACCTGGGTAGACCTCCACCCCCAAGTTCTCAGCCTGCAACGCCATCCATCGGCATAGACTGCCCAAACTTATGATGTAATTACCTTTGTTATGTAACGTATTAGGCACCGCCCAAGAAGGCAGTTCATGACCATTGATGTCATTGCCTAGATAGTAGGTTTTATCTTGGTTTACTTTGGTATTGAGCGGAGCGCCTTTCTCTTCCCAGTCGGGAAAAAGCTCATCCAAACTCCGCGTTTCAAACACCGCACCCGATAAAATATGCGCTCCAACTTCAGAACCTTTTTCTACCACGCAAACAGAGAGCTCTTGTTTTTTTTCTGCTGCTAATTGTTTGATTCGGCATGCCGCAGACAAGCCTGCGGGACCTGCGCCTACAATCAGAACATCAAATTCCATGCAGTCTCTTTCCATGATTGCATTCCTTTTTCTTTGCATGTTGCCAACTTGTTAATCAACAATATATTTAAAGTTGACGCAAACGTAAAGGTAAATTAACATCATTTTAAAGACGTCATCACATCGTCTTCACTGTTAACACATAGTCTTCACTGTAAAAGGAATCTAACGTGAAAATACTAGTGCCAATCAAAAGGGTCATTGATCCCTACGTTAAAGTTCGCGTGAAAGCGGACCATAGCGATGTTGAAACCAATAACGTCAAGATGACGATTAATCCATTTTGCGAAATAGCCGTTGAAGAAGCCGTACGACTAAAGGAGCAAGGTATTGCAGATGAAGTCATCGTTGTCAGTGCCGGCGGTAGCCAGTGTCAGGAGCAACTACGTACCGCGCTTGCATTAGGCGCCGATCGCGCTATTCATGTCGATACTGAAGACAAAATAGAGCCATTAGTTGTTGCTAAGCTGCTCAAAGCTCTAGTTGAGCAAGAACAAGTACAGCTTGTGATTACGGGTAAACAATCCATTGATACGGACAACAACCAAGTGGCTCAGATGCTGGCCGCCCTACTTGACTGGCCTCAAGCAACTTTCGCTTCCGACGTGAAGATTGAAGATCAAAAAGTTCAGGTCGTGAGAGAAGTGGACGGCGGCTTGATGACGGTCGCGATGAACTTACCTGCGGTGATCAGTACTGACTTACGCCTGAATGAACCGCGTTTTGCCTCTTTGCCTAATATCATGAAAGCTAAGCGCAAGCCGTTAGATACCATCACACCTGACAGTCTGGGTGTTGAAGTGGTATTTAGCCAAACCATTCAAGAAATCACACCGCCAGCGCAAAGAAAAGGTGGCATCAAGGTTGAATCTGTCTCAGAGCTTCTCGATAAGCTGCGTAACGAAGCGAAGGTGATTTCATGAAGAACTTAATCATAGCAGAGCATGACAATAACCAATTGCATGCGGACACACTCAAAGTGGTTAATGCAGCAAAACAAGTCAGCCAAGACAATGTTTTGATCGTAGTGGGCCACCAGTGTGAAGAAGTCGCTCAGCAAGCTTGTCGCGTTGATGGTATATCAAACGTAATTTGTGTCGATGATGAGCAACTTAAGCATCAATTTGCCGAGAGTATCGCACCTATTGTAGTGAGTATTGCTGAAGGTTTTGACGCAATCTGGGCTAGCTCATCATCAAAAGGGAAAGACCTTGCACCTCGAGTAGCAGCGAAGTTCGGCGTTGGGCAAATTTCCGATATTGTCCAAGTTATCGATGAAAACACTTTTATCCGCCCTATTTACGCAGGAAACGCATTTGCCAAAGTGACCACCAGCGACAAGGTTCGCGTCATCACCGTGCGCGCGTCTGCGTTTGAGCCGGTTACTTGTCACAACCAAGCTGATATTAAGCATCAGCAGGTCACTATCTCAGCTCCAATGGTTGAATTGGTTTCTGTCGATAAAACCGTGTCAGAACGTCCTGAATTAAGCGCGGCAGAGGTGGTTGTGTCAGGTGGACGCGGGGTCGGTAGCAAAGAGAACTTCGCGTTGATCGAACAAGTGGCCGATAAACTAGGTGCTGCCATTGGCGCTTCTCGCGCGGCGGTTGATGCCGGGTTTGTTGCCAACGACTTACAAGTGGGTCAAACCGGTAAAATCGTTGCACCTAAGCTTTATATAGCGGTTGGGATTTCCGGTGCCATCCAGCATCTTGCAGGAATGAAGGAATCCAAAGTGATTGTCGCGATCAACAAAGATCCAGAATCTCCTATCTTTGAAGTTGCCGACTATGGATTGGTTGGTGATTTATTTGAGGTACTACCTCAGCTTGCCGAACAACTTTAAACGATCAGATAAGGGGCGAACACTGCTATGTTCGCCCCTTTATTTTGTTTTTGGTCATATTCAAAAGAATTGAAATTAGAGGGACCTATGCCAAATTCTGCACCTATTTGGTCACCATCTGCTGAGCGCGTCAGCAATAGCAACTTATTACGGTTCATCGAAAAGGTTAATAAAGACAAAGCCGAAGGTACCGTAATCAACAATTACACGTCTCTACACCAGTGGTCCATTGAGCACAATGATGAATTTTGGCGACATACTTGGCAGTTTTGCAACGTAATCGGAGATATAGGTTCGCAAGTCAAGAGCCTTGGCAGTCCCAAATGGACACCAACAGGTTCTAATCATCATCATGTAAATAGAGACACAGTATGGTTTGCTGACGCCACGCTGAACTACGCAGAGAACCTCCTATCTCAGGCTGAACAATCACCAGAGCGTGAGTTTATTGTTTTTAGCAATGAAAGCGGTGAACACCGACAACTCACCGGTAAACAGTTGCTTGAACAAGTTTCTGCCATTCAACAATGGCTACTCAATTGTGGTGTCGGTAAAGGCGATGTCGTTGCGGGTTATTTGCCCTACCTTCCTGAAACCGTTATTGCCATGCTGGCCACCACCAGTCTTGGTGCCATTTGGACTTCAACCTCTCCTGATTTTGGTATCGATAGCGTCGTAGAGCGTTTTGGTCAGGTCAAACCGAAAGTTCTTTTTTGCTGTGATGGCTACCAGTTCGGAGGCAAAGCTTTCGATATGACGAACAAGAACACCACTCTTAGTAGTAAGTTAAGCAGTGCCTCCGAAGAGACTACTATTAGCGTATGCCAAATCGAATATTTACAAAACGCTGAGAGTGCTAGCACTTCTGAGTTTGTTTCTTGGTCCGATATTACTCACCACTTTTCTCCACAATCAATTCAATATCAACCAACGCTGTTTAATGACCCGTTATTCATTTTGTATTCTTCTGGTACAACAGGTCAACCTAAGTGTATTGTCCATTCCGCAGGCGGTACCTTGCTCAATCACCTCAAAGAACATCAACTGCATTGCGACATCAAATCGCAAGACAAGGTTTTCTACTACACAACATGTGGTTGGATGATGTGGAACTGGCATGTTTCCGCTCTTGCGAGTGGTGCAGCCTTAGTGATTTACGACGGTAGTCCGGTTTACCCTGATCACTCCGTCTTATGGCAATTAGCAGAAGAACATAGCGTGTCGCTGTTTGGTACTTCAGCGAAATACTTAGAAGCACTGGAACAGGCAAACTGCTCTCCAAAACTAGAACATAACCTGAAGTCACTCAAAACTCTTTGCTCAACTGGTTCGGTGCTTTACCCAGAACAATTTAATTATGTCTATCAGCACATCAAGCAGGACTTGCATCTCGCTTCTATCGCTGGCGGCACAGATATTTGCGGATGCTTTGTACTTGGAAACCCTATTTCACCAGTTTACAAAGGTGAATGCCAAGGCGCAGGGCTGGGAATCGACGCACGTGTTCTAGAGGATGGTGGACATACTATTACGCAAAAACGCGGCGAACTGACTTGTAATAACTCGCTACCTAACTTCCCTATTGGCTTCTGGAACGACAACGGCGAACGCTATCACAACGCTTATTGGAGCAAGTTTACCGATATCTGGCACCATGGCGACGATGTGATGCAAACCGAACATGGCGGCTTCATTTTTTATGGCCGTAGTGACGCAACCTTAAATCCAGGCGGCGTACGCATCGGTACCGCTGAAATCTATCAGCAAGTGAACGCGTTACCCGAGGTTGAAGACTCCATCGCTGTCGGCAAGTTAAACCAGCAGTCTGAAGAAATCTGGTTACTAGTAAAACTCGCTCACAACGTCGAGTTAACCCAACAACTCACCGATTCAATTCGCCAAACATTGAAAACAAAATGTTCACCGCGCCATGTCCCACGACAAATTTTTGCTATCAGTGATATTCCTAAAACGCGCTCAGGCAAATTGGTTGAGCTAGCAGTGAAACAATTGGTAAACGGACAAGCTGTAAAAAACATTGGTGCTATTGCTAACCCAGAAGTACTGGAAGAAATTAAAACGCTTTTCAACATAGAAAGTGGCGCCACTGTCACTTAGAGACTCAACAAGTCTTCCAACAATACAGACGGGTATAACCTAACTGTATTTTTAGCTCGCTCGATAACTCCTCCCCACTTTCGTGGAAACTGCGCGAAATATGCTTCATGTACACAAAAAAGGTGAGATAATTCTATCTCACCTTTGAGCCATATGAGCTGGAGCATTAGTTTGGGGGTTAAGCTTTTATCAGTTGGCTCATATCTTCGCGAACTTGTGGCACCGTTAAACCAACGATGATTTGAAGGCTCTCTTGATTTCTAACAATATTCACCGCTCCGTGCTGTGTGAAAAATGCGTTCTCCTTTACAAGAGAGACATCTTTAACTTTAACACGCAGACGCGTCGCGCAATTAGTTAACAAGTCAATGTTTTCTTTTCCACCCAAACCTTCAATAAAGGCACTAGCTTGTGACGGACTTGCGCTACTGTTATGGACCGCTTTCGCTTCTTTGTAGTCAGCTTTGGAATACAACTTACTATCTGCACCTTCACGTCCCGGAGTAAGTATGTTGTATTTTAAAATAAGCGCGCGAAACGTAGCAAAGTAAACACCAGTAAACATGAGACCAATAATAATCTGAATCACGTATGTTCCTGCATGGTTACCAGCCAAAGGCAACCAGTTTTGGAAAATGAAGTCTATCAAGCCAGTCTGAAAGTTACCGGAAACACCAAACATAAAGGCGATCGTTGCCATTGTCGCAGATAACAACGCATGCAAAGCAAACAGCGCAGGTGCGATAAATAAGAATGTAAACTCTATTGGTTCGGTTATCCCTGTAAGAATTGCTGTGATTGCGGCTCCGAGCACTAACCCCATCACCATCTTTTTATTTTCTTTTTTCGCAACTGAATAGAGTGCTAGTGCGATACCCGTACAACCAAACACTTTACCCATTCCCGTCAACATCAAACCACCCTGAGGAAATTGTGTCGTTAAACTTTCCGAGCTCTGGGCGAATGTCTGTATATTTTGAATCCAATAGGCAACCGTTCCGCCATCGACTGCAACTGGCCCATAAAAAACGGGACCATATACGAAATGATGCAACCCCGTTGGTATCATGATTCGCTCTAAAAACGTAAATAGCCATACCCCTAACGATCCAGCAGAAACCAAAAATGATTGCAGATTGTTAATACCATGCTGAATACTTGGCCAAGTCAAACAAGTTAGAATTGCCATCACGACCATAATGGGGAAACTAATGATCACAACCAATGGCGTTCCGCCAAATACAGCCGCCCAATCCGGTAGCTTTTTATCAAAGAATCGGTTGTGAACCCAAACAGAGAGACTTGCAATTAAAATGGCACCTAGTAAGTTGGTATCAAGCGTTAGAATGCCACCAACTTCAGTCAAACCTCGCTCACCTTCCGTATAGTTCACGCCCAGTTCTGGTCCCCAAAATTGAAGGATTCCACCAATAACGTAGTTAAACGTAATGTAGGAAACGAGTGTTGCAAGTACAGCGCGACCAGATGCTTTTTTAGCTAAAGCGATAGGTAACCCAACGGCAAAAATAAGTGCCATATTTTTAAATACAGCGAGAGATGCCTGTAAAATGATCGTCGAGACTTTAACCCAAGCACTCCCCTCTAGTGCCCAAGGAAACACTTCTTGATTTAACAGCACAACAGAGAAACCCAATAACATGCCCGCTGCTGGAAATAATAGAACGGGAACAAACATCGCGGCTCCGAACCTTTGAATAATGTCTTTCATATAAACCTCTTGTTTCATTCACGGAGCCTACAAGTAGGCCCCGAACGTCCAGTTGTTATTGAAAAAATTGAGGAAGGTAGGCTTTATTTTCTTCTAGTAATTGTTTTGTTATTTCTTTAGCTTTTGGCACATTAACCACGGTACGGTTAAGTGTGAGTGCATTAATCAGCTTTTGCTGACTTCCTTCGTACCAAGCATCCACGACTAATTTCTCGTAACCAAGTTGGCTTTCAATCATGGCTTTTTGGAAGGTTGGGATTTTTCCTACAGTAAAAGCTTTCGGTCCATCACTAGTTAGCGCAGCTGGAACTTCTACCATGGCGTCATTTTGTAAATTTGTAATAGCACCATTATTCGGTACGATGACGAGATACACATCGCTCAAGTTGTAGGCTAGCGAAGCCGCGACTCTCACCATGTATCGACCATGGATATCGGCATGCAGTGTTTCGTGCTTCGTGGTGCCCGCTTCAATTATTCTTGCGTTCAATTCGAACACTCGTTTCTCACGGCCGTTAATTACCTGCCTTGCGCGAGTATTATTGATATCCTCTTTCACCACCATTTTTTCAGGGTACAAATAGTATTGAAGATACGTATTCGGCAAAAACTCTGGATTATCAGCAAGCATTGTTCTCATGTTTTTGAATGTGGCTTGCCACGATGGGTCATCCGCTATTTCCGCATCAACCGCACTGATCCCTTCTTTTAGGATGATATTTTTAATTTTATCCGTTAAGTCTTCACCCTGTTTGTTACGAATTTTGGTAAACCAGCCATAGTGATTAAGCCCAAAATATTCAGGAACAAAGTCCCAAATTTCACACCCTAACAATTGCGCATAGCTGACCATAATCGCTGCTGGCATATCACAAATATTTAGAATTCGCTTATCATGCGGAAATTCACGATTTAAAGCTTCAGCGACAATTGCCGCCGGGTTGGTGTAATTAAGAATCCACGCATCTGGACACGTTTGTCGGATCTCGTTCACTAGCTGGATCATGTCGCCGATAGAGCGAAGTCCATATGCCATTCCTCCCGCGCCACATGTCTCTTGCCCAACACAAGAGTTGGATAGCGGGATTTGTTCATCGCGCTCGCGCATGGCCAACCCACCAGTGCGGATCTGGATAAAGAAAAAGTCCGAATCTGCGAATGCGACAGATTTATCCGTTGTATAAACAAACTCTTCAACTTCTGGATAGTGTTCTCGCAATAGAATTTCAGTAGCTAATGCATTCGACTCTTGGCGTTTCTCATCTATGTCGTAAAACACGACTTTTGCGAGTGGAAAGTTATCTTTTTCGGCAATAAGGCTGTTCATCATACCAAGTGTGTATGTACTGCCAGCACCAACAATCGTTAATTTTTGACGTTTCATTTCGCTACCTCAAATGTTTATCCTGAAAATGCATAAAATAAGTATTAATACTTTTATGATACATTTAAAGTATAAGCACAAAGATACGAGATAAAAATCACACAAAGATCCTAAGGAAAAGTATTAACTACATCTCAGATCACATTCTTGCTATCATGATCCAAGACTTAGCGAGGTATTATGAAACCCAAATACATAGACATTGCGGAACGATTAGAAAAAAAGATCAAAGATGGGGAACTACAACCGAAATCGATGCTTCCAAAAGAGAGTGATTTGCAAGAAGAGTTTTCCGTAAGCCGCGTAACCATCAGAAAAAGCTTACAAATTCTGGTCGACAATAATTTAATTAGTCGGACAAGAGGTAGTGGAACTTATGTAAACGATCTAAAAGCCCAACATGATGCCTTACATTTGCTGGGTTTTATCGAGGAAGTCAGTAAACAGGGGAAAACGCCTAGCTCTCAAGTCATAAAGTTCGAACTTAAAAAGCCGAATGAGCAGGTTGCTAAGCAGTTAAATCTCTCGCCCAATGATGATACATATGAAATACATAGACTCAGATGTATTAATGATGAGCCTGAAATTTACGAAGTCACTCATATGCCAGCAATGTTATTTCCAGACTTGAGCATAGCCATAATGAATGGTTCTAAATATGAGTACATTGAAAATAGCAAAGGATTGAAAATTGCGAAAAGCAGTCAGTCTGTCAAACCGTACTTGTTAGATGCAGAGACGGCCTCATACCTGAATGAATCAGAAGCTTCCCCTATTCTAAAAGTTGAGTCCACTGGTTACCTAGAAGATGGTCGTGCATTTGAATATACCGTCAATTACTTCCGACTTCATCAATACAGCTTCGAGTTTATTTCAACTAGGACGTAGTACTATTCGACGCTAATGGTTAATCATTGCGCCAAATCTTATATCCGACCTCTCGCATTGCTCTGCCGAGCAGGTGGGAGGCGACTGGCGCAGTGAGAACGATAAACAACATCGTACCCATAACCCGAGAGATCACGGTAACTTCAGGGAGTGAGAAAGCGACCGCTAATAACAAGCAGCTCACTCCGACGGTCCCAGCTTTGGTCGCTGCATGCATTCGGGTATACAAATCCGGAAGCCTCAGAACACCTAGACTTGCAATCAAGGTCAACAATGTTCCTAAGCATAAAAATAGTCCAATCAACACGTCCATTATTCTTTCTCCTTTCTTTTAACGATCAAACGTGCAAATGCGATCGTGCCGAGAAATGCAACCAAACCTAATGTAATGGCGATATCTAACAGAGCGTCCTCACCGCTGTCTAAGGTGTAAACCGTAATAAATCCGATAGTGATAAATGAAATCAGATCTAACGCCACAACTCGATCAGCTAGCGTTGGTCCTAGAATTAAACGAGCAAAAGCCATAACAAAGCTGAGTAGTAGCCCAGAATAGGCAAAAGTGACCGTTATTTGCAGCCAACTATCCACGCGTCACCTCCAAAATTCGATGCTCTAACCCATCTTTAATTCCGCGAATAACCTCTTCATGTTCAGGTGCAAACATGGCATGAACGATAAGATACTTTTTATCAGCCGTAACATCCAAACTAAGCGTGCCCGGTGTTAAAGAAACCATGTTCGCCAGTAATGAGATTTCTAGATCAGAATCGACCTCCAGAGGGACATAAACGATATCAGGCTGACTCAAATGAGTAGGTGTCACAACGTCCCACACCACTTTCGCAACCGATATAACCATTTCATAAGCGAAGTACATCAATAACTTCAATGCAGATGCAAAACGTTGAAAATAGCTCGTTTTCAATCCAAATGGTTGACTCAACCTTAAAGCAAAAAAACCGACCGTAAATCCGACAACAAAATTCAGACTCGAATAGCTGCCATTAAGCATCATCCACGCTAACGCTAAGAAAAAATTGAGGAATAGATAGATCATGTATTTCCTCCTAACACCACTCTGATGTATTCAGTCGGATTTAACAGTTGTTCTGCAGCTTGAACGGAAAATTGATAAAAAGGCTCCGCCACTAAGCCAATGATTAGCGTCAACGTCGTCAATACAATAATTGGAACGCAGTACAACCAATGTACTTTGGCCTGCAGAGTCTGTTCTGGCTTCTCTCTAAATGGCTTTTTCCAAAATGCCTCACTCCAAATTTTCGTCATCGAGTAGACAGTAAGCAACCCCACCAATAACGCGGTACCTGCTAACCAGTAATATTCAGCCTGTATGCTCGACTTGATGACCAATAGCTTTCCCCAGAAACCCGATAGCGGTGGAAAACCGGCCAGAGAAAACGCAGGCACAAGAAACAAGAACGCCAACCAAGGCATAGCTTTATATACCCCACCCAAATGTTTAAGTTGACTAGAGCCATATTTGCGCTCGATGAATCCACCTATTAAGAACAAATTCGCTTTTACAATGATGTGATGAACAATGTAGAAAATGGCACCGGCTAAAGCTAAGGGAGTGTAAATAGCCAACCCCATGATCATATAGCCTATTTGGCTAATAATATGAAAAGAAAGAATTTTCTTAATGTCGAATTGGCTAGCCGCTCCTAAAACGCCCGTTAACATGGTTAGCCCTGCGACCCAAATTAACGTCGGTTGCCAGCCACTCTCGGCGAGCGGAAATACTAAGGTGAAGACTCTTATCAACGCGTATACACCGACTTTAGTAAGCAACGCGGCAAACAGTGCCACCACACCGCTTGGTAACGTGTGATAAGAAGCTGGCAACCAAGCAAATAAAGGAAAGAGTGCCGCTTTAATAGAAAAGGCAAACAAAAATAGCGCGGACAGCATCATGTTGATGCTCAATTCATTTTCCCCTACTTTGGTGTAGAGATCGGCCAAGTTCAAGGTGCCCGTTGCGCCATACAACAAGCCGATAGCAAGCAAAAATACCAGCGTCGAAATCAGGTTCAACATCACGTACTTTACCGCACCATCAACTTGAGTTTTCGTTGCATCTAACACCATTAAACCAAATGATGAAATGAGCATGACCTCAAACCAAACATACAGATTAAAAATATCTCCAGTCAGGAAAGCACCATAAACGCCAGCAAGCAACACGTGCATTAACGCATGGTAATTGCTATAGGAGGGCTTTCGGTGAAGGTCCGCCATCGCGTAGAAAACACATATCGCACCAATCACCGCCGTTATCATCACCATAGCAACGCTGAGGTAATCTGCGACAAACACGATACCAAATGGCGCACTCCACTGACCAAAAGCAACGGCTTGAATACCATTACTTATGATGTTTTCTGTGAGAAAGCCCGCAACGAAAAGGTTCGAAGTCGCACTTACACCGCTCAACCACTCAACACTTTTTGTTGAGCGACGGACGAAGAAGATAGTCAACGCCGTACTCAGCGAGAGAACAACCGGTAACGTAAGCAAAATCGAACTCATTGACCCTCCTCAGAACGTTGCATTTCATCGACGTTTGCAGTTCCAGTGTCTTTATAAGCTCGATAGAACAGCATTAAAGCAAAAATAAGTAGTCCAAAACCGATGACTATCGCAGTTAAGATAAGCGCTTGAGGTAAAGGATTTGCCGCGCTATCTGGTGGTAAAAGAGCATTATCGCCAATCAATGGCGGCTCTCCGGGCGTCAGCCTTCCAGCGGTAAAAATAGCAAGGTTAACCGCACTACTGAGTAACATGATGCCGAACAAAAGGCGCAAGATATGCTTTTCAAGCATTAAATAAACACCTGCTGCGACAAATACTCCAACGACAACACTCCAGACTATTTCCATCACTCTAGCTCCTCATTAATACGAAGCAGCATACCCATCACGCCACCTATAACGGCAAGGTAAACACCAACATCAAAAACCAATGGCGTCCCTAGTGGTATCACGTCTTTCCACCACAGTCCGGTCAAAAACGGTTTATCAAACGCAAAGCTCAAAGCACCAGAAACTAAGCTCAATGCGATGCCAGATAACGCAATGAGAAACGGTTTGAAATACAACCTAGAACGAACGTATTTCGGTGATTCCGCGAACATGAGAAGTGATAAACCAATAACGGCAATCAACGCACCAATAAAGCCACCACCCGGTTCGTTATGACCACGTAACAACAGATACACTGAAAATACGAGCATGAGTGCCGAAACAATGTGTGCCGTGGTTGCAAAAATTAATGATTGGATACGATTTTGCTTTTTCGCTCTTGTCTTAAGCAAACTCACTGCAGCAATCCCTGCAATAACAACGACAACAACTTCTCCCAATGTATCAAATGCGCGAAAGTCGACCAGAATAACGTTAACAATGTTTCGCCCATGTCCACCCGGGACACTGTTTTCTGCAAAGAAATCTGACACCGAAGAGTCCATCGGCTGAGACGTGATTCCTAACAAAAGTAAAGTAACCGAAACACCTATCACACCTGCTATGCAAATATTCGCTACTTTACGTTTTATTGAATGCTTAGGCACGGTGGTTAGACGTGGCATATGACGCATTAACAATGCAAGAAAGACCACCATTAATGTTTCCACTAACAGTAAAGTCTTCGCAACGTCCGGGGCGCTATAAATCATAAAAACAAGCGTGGTCATGAAGCCAATCATACCAAGCGCAGAAATCGCAAGAAGTCTTGCGTGGGACAACGTACATACGAGCGCAGCACCAATCAACAATAATGCAATACCAATCTCATAGAAAGTGACACTTGAAAGTTCGCCAACCAAAGGCAGAGGAATAAGCGCTACCTGACTCAGTAACGCAACGGCAAGTACCGTGAAAAATAATAGGACATAGCGACTCAATTTCTTTTGCTGTAACCGCGCCGTTTGCCACTTCGCCACTGTCATCATGCCATCTAATAGTCGTTCAAAAATATTCTCCGCTTTGGGGACGAATAGATGTAGCCGCTGAAAAAATGCAGACACAGTAGGATAAACACGGTACACCACATACCCCAACGCTAGCGTAATAACGCTTAACACTAACGGTACATTCACGCCATGCCATAGTGATGTCTCTTTAAGAGTTGCTGTGGGCAGAATGTCAGCAGAGCCCGGAAAAATAATATTGCGATCTAACCAATTCAAACCGAATAACGGAACTAGGAGGCTGCCAACTGCCAAGAGCAAAGGCGAGATCCACATGGCTTTTTTTGTCTCAACTGGCTTAGTTTCAATCGGCACGAGATCACGGCGAGCAAAGAATGGTCTCGCAATAAGCATAATGGTTAGCGCGACCATCAGTATATTCACGATTAAAAGTACAAAGGCGATCCAGTTATTGAGCTCTACTGCGGACTTGTACATGTATTCTTTGCTCAAAAAGCCTAACAACGGCGGGAACCCCGCTTTAGACAATGCAGCCAAACTCCCCGCAACCATGCTGATGACGAGAACTGACTTCAGGCCGTACAATTGATCAATATCTCGTGTTCCTGTCGCTTTGTCGATATTACCCACCACCATAAACAGCGCAGCTTTATAGAAAGAGTGAGCGAGAATAAACATCAATACTGCACTAACGGCCAAATCTGTGCCCATACCTAGTAATAATGTTAATTTACCCAAAGCAACATTCGTGCTGTAGGCTAGCATCAGCTTCAAGTCAGTTTGTTTTAATGCGACAAATGTGCACCAAATGGCCGTGATACTCCCAGTGATGACTAAAGCATAAAACCAGATCTCGCTGTGGGCATAAACTGGCGATAAACGTGCTAATAGGTAAATGCCTGCCTTTACCATTGTTGCCGAGTGTAAATACGCACTGACCGGAGTGGGAGCTGCCATCGCGTTAGGTAGCCAAAAATGAAACGGGAATTGCGCAGATTTAGTAAATGCACCGAGTAGTATGAGCACTAGAGATGGGATAAACCATTCATGCTGCGCAATAGTGTCTGCCTGCTCGATAATGGTATTTAGCTCATAACTCCCTGCCATTGCTCCCAGCAAGATAAGACCAGCTAGCAACGCTAGTCCACCAGCACCAGTAACAATCAGCGACTGCAAGGCGTTTTTCCGAGACGTTTTATTTTCGTGATTAAACCCGATCAGTAAATAAGAAGTGATGGTGGTGAGTTCCCAGAAAACAAATAACAACAGAATGTTATCGCTCATCACAATCCCTAGCATGGCAAGCATGAATAGGGTTAGATACAAATGAAAGGAAAACCGGCTATCACTTTCTCGTAAATAAGCCAAAGCGTAGATTTGAATCAGTGCGCCAATCCCACTGATCAGTCCCGCAAAAAGAAATGAAAGACCATCTAATCTAAAGCTAAGGTTGATATCGAGGCTTGGTATCCATTCCGCATTCCAGCTCACGCCTGCAGGAGTATAGATATAGAAGAGAAAAGAGAAGATTAAAACTGGCAGCGCAGGGAAAATCAGTAAGACCAACTGATTATCTAGGTTTTTCGGCAGGTTTTCTTTACCCGTTATGTTATTCAACATCGCAGCCCATTCGTTATTATAAGAAGGTACGCCCTATTCGGCGCAAATGACAAACTCCACTGTATTGTTTTAACCCAAGCGCTTCAAAAACGATCATGAAACCAAGGGAAAAGTAGCAAACAGTAATCACTGAGTGCTACTTAGAGGAACGCCGATACAAACCGCTATTTGCTGTCTGCTACGGCATAAGAACGTAGGTCACTACTTACGTGTTCTTGGCTGAATGTATATGGATTATCGTCATCAGCTAACTCGAATGCATCGTAGGTGCAGTCACCGATATCATTTCTCGGACAAACATAAACATTCGAACGTTCTATCATTTCTGTGTGGCATTTCGGGCATAGGTTTTTCATGTCACTCTCCTCTGATAACTTATTGATACATTGATAATTCCATGTTCTAGAGATCCATCTCCCTCCTTTACCTAAAACATCACTTAAACCCAACTTTGTTACACCCCAATTACTGAATCGGTGAGACAAAGCCATCGGGCTTAAGAGCGACCAAACTACAGTTAATCGATTGCAAAATATTTTCAGCCGTATTACCAATGACATAGCCAGATATACCAGTTCTCGCTAAGGTTCCCATTACCAGCACGTCTACCTCAATACTCTCTACGTAATCTGGAATCTTTTCGTCGGGTTTTCCATGCAGGTGGTGAATCACAATTTCACCTGTAATCCCAGACTCCTCCAACAGCTGTTGCAGAGCTTGTTTATGATCGGCTTTTGCTTTGTCGAGTTCATGTTTCAACTCAGCATCATCGACTTGAATCCAAGCGTTACCATTAAGGTAGTTTTCTAAGTAATACTCCCAGCAAGAAATCACGTGTAAACGACTATCGCAGGTGTCGGCTATCGAACGCGATAATTCGAGTAAACGCACGGCTAATGAGTGCTGTTCATCGCTTGCCGTTAATGGGTCGATAGCCACAGCAACACGGCGCTTATCTCTTGGCTTATCAATTGGTCGGTGCAACCAAAGCGGACAAGGGCATTTTCGTAACAGAGTCATATCAATAGCTTTGAAACCCTCAGCACCTTCACCGAGCGGTTCAGCTTCTTTGATGATGAGATCTTTGTTATCAGCTAATGCTTCTTGAATAATACAGACAGCGGGCTTTTCACTGCTTTTCACAGTAAGAGGAAATGCGAGATCCTCTTCAGAGAGTCCCAGCTTCTGTCTGTATTCGTGAATACTTTGTTTGAGGGAGTCTTGCAGCGATTGCTCATAACTTTGCTGATACTGGATCATGTCTGTTGGGAAATCAGGACACGCTATTAGCCCTGAGACAGGCACTTTGTTGCTAGATGCAATCCTCATCGCTTGTTCGAGGGCGTCACTATGGCCTGGCAATCCTTGTGTTGCAAAAAGTATGTTTGCGAATCGTTTCATACACACCTCCTTGTTTGGTTAAATATTAACCATCCACAAAGTATAATACCTAACGGATAATTGTAACGGCTTGTGACGTTGATGAAATCAATTCTCATTAAGAGACGGATATTGCTTCATTTTGTTTTACGTCACACTCTCCTTTCTTCACAACTATCGCCTTCGACCTAAATAAATTCCGCTACCTAAAATTGAGACCAAATAAAAACCCAAATTACTCAAAGTTTTTTCTCACCTTGAGTAACTTGGGTATAAGCAATAACACACTTAGTGTCCGGATTTAAATGGATGACCTAAATTTTCACGCAACTTAGTTTAAAGATGCCATCTCAATCACGAATCGATATGCAAAGTTTTACGGCTTTAGTGACCTAAAATCGCCGTAACTCAATGTTAAGGTTGTTGTTTTGTCGGTGCCAAAGCAATTTCACGAACACATACACCTTGCGGTTGCTGATAAGCAAACAGCACTGCTCGTGCAATGTCGTCTGCTGCCAACACGCCGCCCATATCCACCTTCCAGGCGTCATAACCATCTTTAATATCTTGAGACGTTGTATGTGAAAGTAATTCCGTTTCCACTGCACCAGGTGCAATCGTCGTAACGCGAACATTCGATGACGCAACTTCTTCACGTACGTTTTCAGAAATAGCATGAACCGCAAATTTGGTACCGCAATAAGCAGCATGATCAGGGAATGTTTTCTTGCCCGCGATAGAGCTGATGTTAATGATCGTACCACTGTTACGTGCTTTCATAGGTGCTAGGACGGACTGCATGCCATTGAGCAAACCAATTACGTTCACATCAAACATGCGCTTCCACTCCGATGCTTCCTGAGTATCTATCTGACCTAGAAGCATAACGCCTGCGTTATTTACAAGTGCATCTACCGGACCATACAACGCTTCAGCTTTCTCAATTGCAGCCTCAAAAGAAGCTTTGTCGGTCACATCTACCTTTTCACAAAGCGTATTTGGTAAGTTTAATGCTTCCAAACGTTCTACACGTCTTGCTAACAAAAGAAGAGCATGGCCCTGTTCACTGAAGTGACGTGCAATCGCTTCACCAATGCCTGAACTAGCGCCTGTAATAACAATTAACTTTTTCATTTTGAATCCTTAATCGAACGGTTTACATCAGTGGCGGTAAGTTTAAGAAAACTTTGTTTGTTGATATATACCGACCTGGTTGAAACACTGTTGTTATACTGCAACAATACTTTTTTGAATTATGAAGAAATCATCATGCAAACACACATCAACCTTGCGGATATTCGCTCTTTCGTCCTAATCGCTCAACTAGGAAACTTCACGAAAGCAGCAGAGCAACTTGGCGTTTCTCGCTCACACGTTTCACGTCAAATAACAAATCTGGAGCAACAGATTGGTGTCACTTTGCTACAAAGGACCACTCGAACACTGAACCTCACCGAAGCAGGCAAGGTTCTGTATAAACAGTGTGAAACTGCCCTTCACAATATTGATCAAGCTGTTATGGCAGTGGTTGATGATGTAGAAGACTTAAGAGGTGACATTCGTATCAACTGTGTGGGGGGCTATTTAGGAGAAGACGTTGTCGCAGATATCGTTGCTCAATTTCTAATCCAACACCCACAAGTGAGCATTAACTTAGATTTTAGTAGCCATCGTGTCGATTTAATCGCGGATGAATTCGATATCGCTTTTCGAATGGGAAAGTTAGACGACTCCAACTTTATCGCTCGCAAACTGATCGATGTGGAAATGGGGACATACGCAAGCCCAAACTATTTAGAAACATATGGCTATCCTTCTCATCCAAAGGACTTAGAAAAACACGTTTGTTTGACAGGTAGTGTGACACGGTGGGCATTTGAGAACACGAATACAAAGCAGTCAACGGAACACCAGATACGTGGACAGTTACGATGTAAGAGTGGCAGAGTAATGATAAAAGCAGCCTTGGCGGGAAATGGCATCATCCGTGTGCCAGCACTTTATTGTCAACAAGAACTCCAGACAGGCAAGCTAAAAGAAGTGTTTACCAATTGGAGCATTCCGAGTGTGGAATTTTCACTCCTTTATCATCACGACCGACATCAACCAAAACGCATCCGAGCCTTTGTTGATTTTACTACGCAATACTTTCGCAAACTGCAGAGTAAAGACAAGTAACCTGCACGTTGGTACCTGTCTATGTATGCTTTATAGGCTGAGCCTGTGAACCTGGGGTTTGTTCTAGAAAGAGTGTGAGCATTTTGACGCTTAAGGCTTGGTTTTCATAAACGTCAGAGGTGTTTGTCCAGTTTGCTTTTTGAAAAATGCAATAAAAGCACTGTCTGACGAAAACTCCAGCCAATCGGCAACTGCGCTGACTGGCATGCCCGTTGATAACAATTCAACTGCTTTTAAAAGCCTCCACTGTTGCCGCCAATCTTGATAGTTCATTCCCGTTTCCGACTTAAATAATCGTGTTACCGTCTTGGTGCTTGCCCCAACTGTGCTTGCAAGAGTAGTAAGCGAAGGAGCTAGAAATGAAGGTTCAACCAACTCTCGACGAAACGTTGTTAAGCGCCGATGTGATGGCAAAGGCAACTGAAACGAATAACGTTTCGCAGCATAAAACTCCTCCCAAAAAAGCGCCGTCGTATTTACCATCTCGCTGCTAGGCTTATCCCACTCCCAAAATGACATTTTATCAATAAGAGCTTGGAGTAAATTATTCACTTCTATCATCGTGATCTTACTCGGACAGGCAAGCTCCTCACAATCAAAATACAAAGATCGGTACGCCACCACATTCGTCATTAGTGCGCGATGCGGCGTATTAGGTGGGATCCAAACCGCCTTTGTCGGTGGCAAAGTACAAATCGAGTCTTCCAGAGCAAAACTCATACAACCTTGAGGTGCGTACAATAACTGCCCTTTCTTGTGCATATGCATACCTGAGTCGTGCTTGCCAATATCCGCAGCAATTCCCACTACACAATTAGAAATTTTGTCTGCATCAAATTGTGTTTTTTCGTTAATAAGCGCCATTTTGTCCGAATGTTGATGTATTTGGTTTTTATGTTGTTATTAGATCAATCATAGCCTCATTTATACTGCCCGCCAACTTCATTAACGATGGGTAACAATATGAATACTAAGCCCTCTTTATGGCTCATGCTGGTTATGTTGATGTTTCCGCAAATTGTAGAAACTATTTATAGCCCAGCGCTGAGCTCAATCGCTCTATCATTTGATGTAAACCACGCACAAGCAGCCCAAACATTGTCGATTTACTTCCTAGCTTTTGCCATTGGCGTTGTAGTTTGGGGAGTTCTCGCAGATAAACTGGGAAGAAGGCCCACCATGCTTATTGGGCTCTTTATCTATGGTTGCGCATCTTTACTCGCAACTCAAACCGAAAGCTTTGCTGTTGTCATGGCCGCGCGAGCCCTAAGCGCATTTGGTATCGCGGTAGGATCCGTTGTCACACAGACCATGCTTCGTGACGCGTTTGACGGTCAAGAACTGAGTAAAGTCTTCAGCTTAATGGGGATGGGTATATCAATCAGCCCGGTAGTTGGCATGCTATTAGGCGGGCAGCTTACAGCGCTTGGTGGATACCGTTATGTATTTTTTGCCTTGTTTTTAATCGCGTTAGTATTGTTCGCTTATAACGTTATTAAGCTTCCTGAAACACAGAAGGAACAGACACCAGTACGGTTGCATCAACTTAGCTGGAAAATGGTAAGAGACGCGCAAATTTGGCGCTCAGGATTACTGGTTGCTTTGTATAACATTGCTCTATTTTCTTATTACCAGCTTGGCGCATTTACTTTCTCAGCACTTGGGTATAACTCCGAACAATTTGGATACAGTGGCATGGTACTGGGGTTAGGCACTCTGCTTGGGAGTTATTTAAACAAATCCCTAGTGTCCAAAAATGTTCAAAAAAGCCAGCTACTTTGGTTCTCAGCAATATTGATTAGCGTTGGATCAGTCGGTGTGTTGATTCTGAACCAATCAATCTGGTTTGTTGCTCCAATGGTGTTAGTCGTCATGTCTTACGGGATTGCGATACCCAACATACTCAGTGATGCACTCGTTAATTATAAACAACAGGTTGGCAGCGCAGGCGCTTTATTTGGGCTCATGTACTACATCATGATCGGGACGGGATTAGCGATGGCTGGAACAGTACAAAACTTAGGTGTCGTTCTATTATCATGTAGCTGTTTAGCGATTTTATTAGCGTTTTCTAAAAAGCAAGTTCATACCAACTTGTGACCAGATACTACGCATTGCTTGCCTAATCTTCCGAAGATTGGTCTACATCTTTTCTAACGGTTAACTAAAACGTAAATAAAAAGCGCCTGTCGGCGCTTTAATTATCCATAGATCTTATTGCCATGTTGGCTCACCGTACTCTTCACAACGTTGCTTGTCGTAATTTTCAATGCGCCTGCGTTTACCTACAAACTGAACCTGAACAACCATTCCAGCTTCAACATATTCACTGAAATAATCGCAAGAAACACGAAAACTAGTATCGCGTATAACAATTGGTACCCATTCATAGCCGCCACTGCGTGGTAAGTAAGACTTGAAGGTAATGACCCCGTCATCTGAAACGTTGATTTCTTCATCATATTCATTCAACTTATAAAAACGTTGTCCATCAAACTCTGCCTTTGCTTTTTCAATTATTTCCTTCGTTGCTGTCGATTGCATCGGCGTATTTGAGACCAGTTGACACCCAACAACAGATGTCAATACGGACAAAGCCAAAGCGAGTTTAGTTATTTTATTCATTTACCTAACCACTGTATAATTATTCAACACTTACCATTTTAAAAGGAGGGAGACCATACTTTATTTTAAAGAAAATAAAAAGCGCCTTTCGGCGCTTTTTATCTGAACATTTCTTATCCAAACGTCTCGAGTAGATTTTCTAGAAAAGCTAACTTTTTATTACAATGAATTTTATTTAGGCTCTCACCGGAATCTATTGCTATTTAACCCCAAGCTTCAAACTCATTAGGCTTTACGTGTTTTATTTTTAATCTAACGTTGGGATCCAGAGCTGTTTCAGTTCCCAATTCACAGTAGTACTCAACAGCATTTTCATCTTCAATCATGTCAACGAAGCTAGCAACGACACTCAACCGTCCACCACCTCTAGTCAATGAAAAGTACGCATTCTTGTTTTCATTTACTTCAAATTTCAAAGGAATGAATTCAGGTTCTTCAAGAGAAATATCTATCCATTTATAGTTATCTAAACTCTTCCCCTTTCGTGGGGCATAAACTGTTTTCAACCCATTTTCGTCAACAACGAAGTACATCGAATTCTCAGCTTGATTAAAGCAAGCTTTCAAACTGCCACCTTTATTTTCTAAATCACACGTAAATATGACAGAATTTTGGTTGCAGCTTGCACTTACAAAATTTGAAAACGACACAATAAATGAAAACCCGACCATCACAATTGATTTATAAATTTCATTGAATTTAAGCATTTCAACTACATTAAAAATAAAAACAATATATTCACTTTATATTAAAATAGTCTTCATCAGGGAATTTTTCGTTGGTTTTGTTAGTACTATACTTTCCATTATATGGATTAATCGTCAGTTCTTCACCATTATTATCAAACTTAAACTGCCTTCCATCAAACTCTCCCTTTATCCTTAAACTTACTCTACCTTCAATAATCTCAACATATTCATATCTTGATGAAAAACTATTCCAGCAAACATCTCGCCTATGTTCGTCATAATTAGCAGAAAAAACTATTGTAGAAGAACAATAATTCTCTTCTCCATTTCTATTCCAATACAAAATCCTATCTTTAGGTATATTCATATTAAAATTATCTCTCTGGAAAATGTAAGACAACACGCCAGTATAATTATTATTAGCGTTTTTTATTATTTTACCATTATCTCTGTCCAATAATGTATGATCGATAATATCAAAACCATAATCGTAAATGTCATAACTAAGGTTCAAACTACCAATCTCTTTTGGAACTTCTTTTTTTTCTGTGTCAAAAATAAAGTATGCTTCGCTATTTATATTACCATTAGTCAAGTCAACCAAATAAAGCTCTTCATTCAATTTAATTAAATCGCTTGTGCCACATGAGTCAAAAAAGCTAAAATCATATGAAGTTCCATTTGCTTTTAGAGAATATTGACAAAAAGGCCCCTCAGCCTCTGTGAATTTTTGCTCTTGCGTAATACTGCTTTCCGCAAAAGAATATGTTGATAAAAAGATTAAACTAAATGTAATCATTTTATTCATTTATCATTAACTCCAGCTTGTGATGTACACTCTTACTTCTTTTATAGTAATTTTTATTGATCATTGAACTATCCTTAAGATAAAACTTACTAAAGTCATAGTTATCGGATATTGAATTACAATTAATCAACTTTGAAAGTTTTAATAAGTTATTTTTTCTCTCTAACAAATGATTGTAACCACCATTTACTGAGATCGTTACACGAAATAGATCATTCTTGGTAGCGAATGGACGAATATCTCCCCAAGCACTACCTTTTACCCAAAACCACCCTGAAGAATCTACTGCCGTGTGTAAATCTTTAGCAACGCTTTCTATCATTTCTTTTGTAAGATCTTTAGTATTCACACCAAAGTATTTAGCATAGTTTTCTATATGTGTTATCTGTAATAAACCACGTCCATGATAGAATGCACCACCTCTGTACTTATTCCATTTCTCTGGATATTTCCCGTTATAATAGTACTCTTCCGTCGTTTTGAAAAAATCACTTTCTTGAAATGCTTGAGACAGAAAGTGGATTTTATTCAAACAATCATCGATTTCATACGTCCTAAACATGTCATTCAAGCTATTTAATAACTCATCTAAAGAAACATTTCTCATACTGTCATAATGAGAGTTCTCAAAAATAGTTTCTTTTCCACCTAAGACTTCAAGTAAAAAACTCTTGGAAATATCACGATTACAGAAACATTTACTTTGGGTGTGATTTCCTACAAAAGGCCAATAATGCCAAAGGCTCTTATCATCGCTTAGTTGCAAATCACCTTGTAAATCTTGCATCCATGAGAACTTATCTGCTCTTTCCAGTTCGAATTGCGAGAAAAGATCAAAGCTATCCATCACTTGATCGCGCCATGGGGAGTTACGGTAGTCCTCTATAGTCACAAAACCAGCGGAGCACTTAATATCTAGAGCTTCCTTTGCGGTCTGATGGATTGATTCATAAAGACTTTGTGACGACTCTGTATGCCAATCTGTAGGATGTTTCACAATAAATCGCTCAAAGTGTTTACGCTTACCGTCTAAGTATACTTTGGCATCGCGAGCAGTGAACGAGGAGAAGTCCGTTACTTGATCTTCTGTCACAGATTCAAGTAATTGCTGAATAAACGAATTACTCATATCAACGGCACCGCTACTATCGGCCCCATCGAGAACAACAAGTGGATTTTCTTCCGCATTTTTGGGAGAAATCTGTTTTTTGAAAAATTCGGGCGGCTCCTCAAAAGAGAACATCTCGATATGCACACGATTATCTTCTTTCTTAGTTCCAATTGCATCGTTACTGTACTCATGCAGTCCCATGTAACCGATATCTTCCCCAGCTGAAACCTTTATCCCCTCTCTAAATAGGAGTGGGAGTAAAGAAACCACACTACCGTCCCTAATCATTGCCGCCTTGTCCGACATCCATTTAGGTTCTGAAACTGGTTCTGATAGGACAGCAGAGGAATCTTCTAAAATGTCAAAGTCACTATTGAGACCCGAAGCAAACCAAACAATCTTGTTTAACAGTGCTTTTTCGCTACCACTTGCCGATTTACCATTCTCTACCACACGACACTTTATCATTTTGTAGGTATTTTTGTCGATCTGGTATGGATGGGTCTCCTTCTCTTCTGCATACAGGTATTCAAGTGATGTTCCTTTAGACATCGACTGTTTTTTTTCACCAGAATTAGTAGGCACATCACTATGTTTGAAAGTGCGTACATTTCTCGCTTCTTGTAAACGGTAACGCGTGGTTATAGATGAATTGGCGCCAATATCTGAAGGTGGCGCAAGGTGCATATAAAGTGTATAGAACTTAAATACATCTTCATTATCTTCGGGGTTTACAGCCTCATGCTCGATAAGCACAAAGTTATTACTATACTTAAACTCTTGCTCTTGGTACGTTGATGTTAGGTAATCAGGATTTATGCGAAATGCCACTATTTTTCCATCAAGCATCGCTTGAATAGGTCTGAGCCCTTTCCCCCACGGTAACATTTTTGATGTTAAGTGAATGCCACTATGCCAACCGTACCCTTGTCCTATTAAATAACGACCGCTCTTAGCTTGATCAAACAATTTCGTAAAATCACTGAGCGTGTAGTAAGCGTCACCTTCTCGTTGCGCTATCGGAAAAACTGCATCCATGATTTAAATGTCCTAGTCAGAAAAGTTATCGTCAAAAGTGACAAATGATGGGCGGTTCAAGTTGTTTGACTTCGTGTACACCACCGCATTAACCCTACCTAAATTAGTAGCAAAGCTAGATTGGCTCGCTATGTTAACGGTACTCCCAAGGGCCATTGCCGATATAGAAATTAGGGTGTCATTTTTGGTTTCGAAAATTTGGCTAATGACGTCAGGAAGTGCTTGTTTGAAGTGGTTAAGTGCTTTTTTATAACCGTTTATACCCTCTTCAACAGAACTCAACGATCTTGCAGAAGCTTGGCTTTGTATGAAATCTAAACGACCGATGATTTCACTGTTTAGCTCATCGATGTATGAACAGATTTGATTGTTTATCAACGTCCATAAAACAAACTGCAAATACTTCACAGTATTCCCAGTCCCTAAAAAGCGAAGCTTCGCTAATAATTCATAGGGAGGCTCAAACACATCAGCTTGATATAAGACTCTCAATATATCGCCATTTTCGTGCACTTGCTCCAAGAGCAGTTCAACTAAAGGTTCATATTTCTCTAGCGCAGTAGTATCAGTTTGGATGTGATAAAGTGCCGAAACATAAGCATCAGAAAAATCTTTAGAGTGATTTTGACTAATCGCATAAGGAGACGATATACGGCTTTGCTCTAACACAATATCTTTAAAGTCATCATCACTGAAGGATGGGGACATCAATATGCCCCAGTCATTAGCAACCCCAACACGATCTTCCCAAAATGGCGAGCGGCGACCTGCGACAAACGTACAAAAATCATTCGGATCAGGGTAAGTTTCCGTAACAATATTTTCAGCTAAAGATTGGTTCGGGGTGTAAGAGTCTTGAGTTTCGCTGAGCACTAACCTGCATTCTTTTAGAGCGAGACCATTAACAGATGCTTTTCCGCTAGAGTCCAGCACTCCACTCCCAATGACAGCACCTGAAGGTTCGACTAAAGAAAATTGTGCATTAGAGTAAGGGAGCCCATTTGGATATTTGCATTCTATATCCAGCGTATACGTCCCTTCCTGCTCTTCAGTCACAGAAACCGATGGGTTTTGTGCGCCACCCAAACACATAGTGTTAGCTTTATTCATGGTCATTTGATCGGACAGGCGACATACGCCCTTACCTTCAAATTTAACCGTTGGTGAGGCTGAAATGAATTTTGCTTCGGCTTCTATCGTGCCTGAGGCAACGCCTTTTCTGTCACCGCCCGCATCGCCAGTACTTTTTGAGAACGTACTGCCCTTGATAGCGACACTGTTACCGCCATCCATAGAGACCGTCGTAGTCCCACCTGCAAGGTCTGCTGATTTAGCATTGTTGCCATAAGGGATAGGGACGACTGGCTTGCCGACCTTAGTTAAACAAACATCTGGGAGCGTTGCATTCGCTTCACCACCTGAGCCTTTATGAACTATCGAAAGTCCATTCGCACCAACTGTTACGCCCATAACCAATCCATTTGAATTTTATTGATTGAATGATAAAAGAGATCGCAAACTGCAACCTCTCTAAATGACTAGTGAATTTCACTAAAAGACCAGTGATATTCGCAATAAGCCCTAAAACTGGCAGAAGATCTCATTTTAGATCTCTGGTTATCTATACATTTCAAGCAGTTGCTGAAATTTTAAGTCTATGACGATGTAGGTTGCCGCATACATAAGCGCAAACGTCATCGCACTAAGACTTAAGATCAGCTTGGGTGAAATTACCCTTTTTAACGGCTTCTTTAGATATTTAGCTTTAAGGTTGATTAAAGAAACTTTTTCTTGTTCTGCTAGGCGGTCATCTCGCACTAATCGATAAATGGTGCTGCCAATTTCCGCTAACTTTTCGTTGCCACGCTCTTCACGGCCGTACTTGCCTTGGAAACCAAGTTGAAGCAATAAATAGAGAAACTCTATAACGTGACGGTATTTGCGAGGGTCGGCTTTTAAGCGGTCGAGAATAACGAAAAACTTGTCACCACCAGATGTTTCGTTGTGGAATTCAGACAGTAAGCTGTTCTGGCTCCAGTGACTATTTGCCCCCCACTCTTGTCGACAAACAGATTCATCAATCGCCGCACACAAGCAGTAACGAATAACAAGAACCGAAGCACGATCGAGCTCCATTTCATTAAGTTTTCGTTCACCTTTTCGAATCTCACGTGCCACTTGTTCACGAAATGGCATCGGGTCATCAAGCCAAGGGATCGAAGACATACAAGACAGACTGGCGATCAACCATGAGAACTGGTCCACTAGCGGGTTAATACCCATGTTGTCGATAGATAGATCTTGTACTGCGATGTTTCTCGACAAGTCAGGCGCTGGCATTACCTCCATTGGTTTGCCAGGCTCTGGTTGGAATAAGACTACGGTGACGTCGGTTTCTGCGTAACTCATAGACGAACGGCCCAAAGTTGCAATGATAAGTTAGCGAAATCGCCCGCAACGTGAATCGCAATCGCAGCAGTGTTCTTCAATGCCATCCACTCTTCGCCCGTTTTATCGAGCTCGAAATAGGTGTAGCCAGCGTGATACGGCAGCGCGCGTGGCACAACTGGCATTGGTTTGATCTCAATCCCAGGCAGTTGAAGGTTAATCAAGTCACGTATGTTATCGATAGAACCGATCTTCGTTTGGCTGACAAACTGGGTATGCAGAACATCCAAGGTCACGTCGGCTTTAACTGCGAGGATAAAGGTTGTCGTATCAATGATCTTATTGTCAGGGATTGCTGCCGTTCTGATGCCATAGTTCTGATCTTTTAAGGTCAGTGGAATTGCTCTTTGCTCAGACATCACGCTCAATGTCATTTTCGCACTGTCTAGGACGCGAGAAAGACAGCTAGTAAGATCACCATGATTGTACTTCGTAAACTCAATAGGTCGGCGTGTCGTTGAGCACAGCGTCGAAAGCTCACCCTCTGCCTGAAGAAGAATTCGATACAAAGACTCAGGATGCACAGCTTCTGTGCTGGCGAAATGCCAAAACAAGGGTTCGTATCGGTTGAGCGCTTGCAATAGCATAAAGTCAGAAACCGATGATACACCTTGTTGATCCACCACCCCTAATCGCTGGACTATCGATTCCGCGCGATGCTTCAACATAGAAGCAAACTCGGTCGCAAATTTACTCAGTACTGTCGACGCATGAATATCGATACAGGTAGGAATGAAACTATCATCTAAGATCACGCTGCCATCAGGCTTCACTTCTGAGATCTTTAAGATCGGAATAGACGTGTAAGCACTCTTATCTTCATGATCGTACATTAAGCAAAAGTTAAGCTTACCGACGACGATATTTGCCATGTCTTCCGAATCATAACAAGCGTCAACCGCTTCTTGAGATTCCATCGTATAGCGCGCACCGTCTTTTTTGGTACCAAATAACTCAGAACGTTCCGATGGTAACGGACAGCACAAATAAACGACTTTATCGGCAATCGAAGGATCTACATCTTTCACTTCAGGCAGCTCAGCAAGCAACGGAAGCTCAAATGGTGTCCGGTCTTGTAAAATACCTTCAGCACGAGTAATACCGATTTTACCCAGTGCTAGTAACTGAGAGTTGATTTCTAAACGTTTAATTCCCCAATGCAAAGGCGATGCATTGGCACTCAGTAGGCTCGATAGTTTACTTTGCGAACGATCGAGTTGTTGAAAATGCTGCGGCTTCATGAACATTCCATCTTGCCAAACAACTGGATTGTATAAAGACATGTTTCTATCCCTTAAAAGTAAACCTGTTCAATGCCGCGAGTGTTATCAGAAATTAACTCACTGCCCTCTAACTTGAGCTTGATGTAGTACTCGCTCTTCTCTTCAATAACTTCCACTTTTCGCCATGACGAACCATCAATATCACGAAAAGCCACTGAAAAACCGACGGCACGAGTGTCAGGGTCTAGCGTTAGCATTTCATGAACTTTTCCACCTGGCTGTATTTGATATTCGTAACGTTTGATGTACTCATCACCCAACGACGCTTTATCGCTCTCAAACAAGGCAAAGAAATCTAAGCTTCGGAACAATACTGGCGAACTTAATTCGTGAAGACGGAGAATAACTGGAGATGACTGGCCCCCATTTCTCACATTGAGTACAGGTGATGCCTCAATAACCAATTCAATCGACGAAGTTTCTGGTGTGATACCAGTGGACTCTTTAAATTGATCCCACATGGAACAACCGGACAACATGGCAAATCCGAGTAATACGGCGATACTACGCATGGTTTCCCTTAATCACTTTGTTATAGTTTTTCTTAATCAGCCCTTTTAAGGATGTTTCATTAAGCAGGCGACGATTATTAGTGTAGAAATCTAGGTATTCGGCCCACAGCTTTGACTTAGTTGAGAACAAAGACTGGCTAGCGACCCTGTTAGCAAATGCTACGGGATCGTTCGTTTCTGACTGTTCTAAAACGAGCTCATTCAGTGCTTTGTTAAACATAACTTGGTGATCGTTCAGCTCATCGAGCATTTGTTCAACCAGTTCATTTGGAGCCAGTAATTGCTGACTATTCAAAGTGAGCATTAGCTCTGCAATGTTCGAGTTAGCCTCACTCGCACTCTGCTCATCTTTTAACGATTCCACTTCGTGCAACTCTTTCTGTAGGTTATCAATACATAAACGCAAGCAAGTGCCCATTTGCTTGAATAACTGCGCCTCGTTTGTCATCAACTCTGGATTTCGAATACCCAAACCATCAAAAAACGCTTGCGCTATATCTTGAGAGCAAACGGCCGCATCAGTATCGACTTGTGCTTTCGTCGTAGTGTTTATCGCATGCTCTGCCGTAGGTATTTGAAGTTGCTGATTAGTGTTTGGAGAAGGCGTAAAAGATTGGGTCATCTCTTCCCATTTTGACCCTGTATTAGCCTGTTCTACGACCATCTCAGTAACATTATGCGTACGATGTTGTCTTTGAATCGTGCTATCTGGGGCTACCGTGCCAGGTTGCATCACCTCAGCTGAGGCAATATCGGCTCTATGTGCCTTACCGCTTTCTGGCGCTAATGCATCATTGACTGATGCGTTACTCTTGGTTTCCGCAGCCATCCAGTCTTCAGGGATGAGGCTTGGCTGATCGAATTCGGAATATATGCTGAAACTGTCATCGACCACCTGACGCGTGCTTTCCACGGTTCTAGGTTGTTCAGATTCTGTACGCTCATTATCACGAATTAAGTAATCGTCATCTCGCTGCATCGAAAAGTTAAGGTGAGCAACAGGATCATGACAATCAATGTCATCCTGTTTAGTCTCCATAAACAAATCTTCTAAGGCACCGACTTTTTCTTCCTCTTCGACAACCGCATCTCCTAGACTAACCAGAGGATCGCTAGATACTCGCTCAGGAGCAATATCAGCGGCGATGTCTAGTGTTGAGGTAACGTGCTCAAGAGAAACACCAATCTCATATTGCCCTAAAGAAATGATGTCGCCATCAACTATCGCAACGGGTTGATTTTTTAGTATTTTATTCCCATTTACCATTGTGCCGTTAGTTGATACGTCACTTATATAGTAGGTATCTCCATACACGCTGAGCAAACAATGAGTGCCCGATATAAAGCGGTTGTGATCGGCTAAAGACACGCTACAGCTTGGGGAACGACCTATCGAACCACCACTTTCAGGCATTTCAATATGCTTTGCACCGGTGTATTCCTCTGGACACTTTGAGATAAATAAAACTAGCTGATTTGAGTACATTTACGAACCTCAAAAGAGCAAAGAAACTGATAGTTCAAGCCCACCAATTCCATCATTTACAACCGGAAGGATATAAGAGGCCTGCGGGATAATTTGTATATGGGCGTCAGGATTACTGCCTAACTTTATAGCAGTACCAAGGGTCACAACCGCACCTAACTCAAACTGGTCGATGTCTTCAACACTCTCATAACGATAGCCCTCTTGGTCTACTTGCCAGCGATTAGAATATTGCGAGTAACCGACAGACAAGCCCGCACCAACATATGGCGTGAAAACACTCCAAGAAGTCAACGCATATTGAGGAACAACACGAAGTTCATAGTTCGTCGCTTCTTGATATAAGCCGTTTGCTGGCGCTTCAATATCTTCTGCTAGATAGTTTAGCCCTAACCACCAACGCCAACGGTTATTGTTTTCATCAATAGGACGAGTATGAACCAAGCCGAACCTAAGCGTATCCTGCTCACCACTTTTACCTTCATCGTATTTAATGCTATCGATAGTCAACATACTGGTAGAGAGTCCATATCGCTCCCCTTTTGCCATTACAACAGAAGAAAATAGACACATGGCTGAAATCAGCCCAATTTGACTTGGTTTTAGCATTTCGTCCCTCTAGGAAAACCGATATTCTACTTAGAGGCGAAAGATATCAATTATATTCTCTTTTTCAATAAGCCTAAAAAAACACCTATAATTTAATACATTTCAACTATCAGGTTGGTTGTTTTACCTACAAACAAAAACTAAAGAACCGACTACAGATTAAGTGACGAGACAGTAAATCTTTCTATTTAAATAGAAGTAACAGAATTTGATTGCTAATTGGACAAAACGTAATCTCCGATAACAATTTAGTTACTTTTTAATCAACGTTCTCATCTTCATATATAAGTTTCTTCTTATAAATAGACTTAACTATTGATATTAATATTATGAACAAAGATCACACTAAAAGTAATTTAATTTCTTTTAATGAATTTTTATTATCTAATCCGCTTATTTTGTCTATAGAATTGCGACAGATGTGCACTGCTTATAATTTAATATAACAGTAGTGAAATCCTATATAACTTAATACTTCTATATGATCAGTTGGAACTTTCCTTATGTTTTTTACCGACTTCGCTCGAAGACCAATCGATGAAAATAACCCAAGCGGCTCTAATCCTAATGGTTCTGAGGATTTTGACGAAATTAAACGTCAAATAAACAACCTGAATAAAGTCACAGGGAGAGTCTCGTGGAAAACGGTTCAAACACTCTCAAAAAAGATCTTGAGTACCCAAGCGAAAGACCTACGTTGTTGCTGTTACTTTACCGTTGCGTCAACCTATAACGACGGCTTAAGAGGCCTTGTTGAAGGGTTAAACTCAATACTTGATGTGTGTGTCGTATATTGGTTCAACGCGTATCCAGAGCATTCAAAGTCAAAGGCACGAATGAGCGCTATTGAATGGATGGTAGAGCATACTGAAAAACGAATTAATAAGCATCGAGCGTTACCAGAAGAGCTTCCATTGATAGAGGCAGCACATCAATTATGCTTGAGGATTGAGGAAGAGCTTCGTCTTCATTACGGTATTGAAGCACCGTCATTAGGTCGCATTCGCCGTATTTTGAATCAATGGATTGAGCAGATAAAAGAACAACAAATTGCGGCTGAGTTACGCGAGAAAAAACAAGCCAACACTAGCGCTCCTGCAGCAACGCAGAAGGCACCTGAAATTAAAGTGAATGTGTCTCCCTCTCCGGCACCGGTGTCATCACCCAACCTAAATAGCCAAGAGAAAGCATCACCGGCAAAGTCTGGTCGATTTATGATCTACTTCGTTATTGGTTTGATTGTTACTGCGATATGTTCACATTTCATGTACGAGCAACAACGTTATCGAACATTGGAACAAAAAATTAATCAAGCTTCACTTAATGAACTTGTAAATTTGGTCGCCTCGTTAGATTACGAAAATAAAAAATATGCTCAGTCATTGAAAACGCAGGCGATTAATCGTGTCGATATTATGATGAATAACTGGTTTTTGGACTCGGCAAAAGTAAGTAACGTCAGCGAGCTCGATAGCTTGACCAATGAATTAATCGCGATCTATCCGGATTCGTCTTCTGCACAGCAGCTACGTCAAAACTTTTTGACACAGAGCGCCCATTTAGAAGACCAGTTTATGGATGTTTATAAGCGATTCTCAGACGCAAGAACGGTGTTTGCCAACGTAGCTAGACAGAATGTAGATAAGAACTCTGAAAAGGCGTACGAATACAGTAACTCGTTATTCCCGCTTTTAGGTCGTATTGAATACGCTGAAAAGTATTCACAGCAGAAGGAAATTGACCGCGCAACCCTTTTACTGAACATCTACCTATATAAATTGAGTCAGCTACAAGCTGAAAAAACTGACAATAAATAACAATACAATTAAAGAAGTTTTAGGCTTATGTTCAAACAAAAACTGTTTAGAAATCCAGTGGTGATTTCTACCATATTAATGTTTTTAGTGGCTGCAATTATCACCACTATTTATCTGCTTTTTCTTGACGAAATCGATCAACTTTATCTTTGGCTGACCCTTGGTGCTATCGCCATTGTTTACGTCATTTTTCAATTCACATTATGGTTGAAGAAAAAGAACAACGCTAAAGCTCAACATTTGGAAACCGAGGAAGAAGCACTTTCTATGGTTATCCAGCCTCTTCTTGCTAACTCAGGCAAGAAACCAATTTACCTGATGCTTGGTAATAAAGGGTCAGGGCGACGTCAATTTTTATTTAATTCTAGTGCAATCAAACCGATGGATCGCACTAGAACCGCTAAGAATGACTTTTTTGAATGGTACGAATCTGACAGCGCTGTATACATCAAACCAGACCAACGCTTAGTGTTCCAGGAAGTATCAAGCAGTGATGCTTCTTTATGGAATACGTTCATTGAAGAAGTTATTCATCATCGACCTAGAAAGCCATTTTCTGGGTGTCTATTCTTCATCGATTTCGAGTTCATGATCGTCTCTGAACCAGAACAAAAAGAGTACACCATTTCGTCGTTATTGGCGCGCTTGAGTACCATCAACTCTAAAACGTCTTCAGCATTGCCAATCTATTTGATTATGTCAAAGCTAGACAAGTTAGATGGCTTTAAAGAATACATGCACTTTAGCTCTCTCAAGACACGTGTTGAGTTCCTCTCTATCCCACTAAAAGAAGCCAAGGGTGTATTTGCAGAGTACTACCGCGATAGCTATCGAAATCTAGTGAGAGTGCTTGAAAGTAATGCGCTAGATGCATCCGCTAATTCAACGGACATTGATGAGAAACAAGCAATACTCGCTTTCCCTAAGCAGTTTGAGCTATGTCAGTCTGAAGTCAGCTATGTGCTTGAGCGTCTATGTGATGTTAACAACGGTGTCTATTCACTAGACATCCGTGAGATTTTCTTTAGTTCGAGTCTGCAAGGCGGTCGCAAGTACAATTTACTTGCAAAAAGTTGTAGTAATTACTTCAACTTACCTATTATCGCGTCAGAGCATACACAGTTAACAGAAACGCCTTATTTCTCTCGCTTTCTGATTGATTCACAAATATTGCCGGAAAGCGACTTTGCAGGCGAAAACAAGACGTATCTTCGTCTAATTCAGAGACAAAGCCGTTTGGCAATACTCGGCTCTATTATCCTGCTTACTGGGGGCAGTTACTTCTTTTTCACGACATTAGACAGTAACTTACATGTGATGAATCAACTCTTGAGTATCGATGACAAATCGCAAGTGGAGCAAGATGCAAGATTCAATGAGCTTTTAGCGAAGGCGACGAAAGCAATAGAGCCTTCTTATGGGGCGTGGCTTAAAGGTTCTAAGGCTTTGGATGAAGAGATATTACCACTCAACATTAGCCGTTTGGATCAAAGCACTCGCATCGCATACGAAGCATTACTTAAGGACGTTGCTCAACAGTTGATACCTCTCATTGAGAAAGGTTACCGTCTACAACTGACACAAAATCAAAACACTTTTACACGCGCTTTACCTCTATTGAAGGGGTATCTAATGCTAAACGATCCAACAAAGCGTGATATCCGTTTTTTGCGTCATCAAACTCTCCAAATGATGAACGACTTGAGCAACCAAAATGACGTCGTCAATCAGGCGATGCGCTATTTGGACGCTTACTTTCGCACACAGTTTGATCCAATTGATATCAATATGGATCTTGTTCGCGCAACACGTCGCTCATTGCTAGCAAATTCGAATGTTGATCTCGTTTATGCAGGCATTTTAAACGAAGCAAATTCGATTGATTTAGGAACCCTAGATCTGCAACGAGCTGTGGGTTTTGAGTTTAGCAATGTGTTCAACACACCAATCGATAGCGAACGCTTGATCGTAGATAAGATCTATACCTCCACTGGTTTTAGCACTTTTTATCGACCACGCGTGGACCTAATGTCACAACAAGTCATCAGTGACAACTGGGTTTTAGGTCTGTCACAACACGTTATTCCTACTAGTGAAGAACAAGAAGCCTTCAAAGAGGAAGTACGTAAAAAATATACTGACGACTACATCAGTAATTGGCGCAATGCGCTGAGTGAACTAAAAGTCCAGAACTATGACAATGTCGGCGATCTAACGAACGCGATAGACTTAATCTCAGGCCCTTCTTCACCAATGACAACCGTACTGAAGCAGGTCTATGCCAACACACAATTTTCACCCGTTGGTGAAAAAAATGCTCTGATTTCAAAGCTAGACCCGAAACTCGTGGCAGCGGCAGACTCCGCATCAGACGCAGTAGAGGAAGTAGTTAAGCCTGATTACTTGTTGATGAAACGTGTTGAACAAGCTTTTCACTTATTAAACCAACTTCAGGTCAGTGAAACACCAAACTCCCCTACTCCTTGGGATGAGACCGTAACAGCGCTAAGCCGTGTTCGCACGTATATGAAAGACATTGCTGATGCACCTGACCCGCAAATGGCGGCGCTAGCGGCAGCTCAGCATCGAATGAACAGCAGTGAAGCTGACCCATTAATAAAACTTAAACAGATTGCCCAAAAATCACCGGAACCCGTTCGTAGCTGGTTGTTAGATGTGGTTCAACAAAGCTGGTCAGTCATGATTAAAGAGTCCGCTAAAGGCATTCAAACCCAATGGTACAGCGAGATTTACACCAAGTTTAAAGAGATAGGGCTAGGACGATACCCATTTGATCTAACAGCGACCGAGGAAATCTCAATTGAAGATTTTGAATTACTGTTTGCTTCAGGTGGCTTGTTAGACACATTTATTCAGAAAAATTTTGCACCGTTCTACGATACCAATTTGTGGACGCCAAAACAGGTGGATGGCGAGACGATGCCAATCTCTCCGGCTCTGTTAGTGCAACTGCGTAACTATAACGTTATTCGAGACACATTAATTAATAAAAGCACTAACCGCGTTCATATTCCGTTTAGTGCAAGAGTACTCGATCTTGATTCTAGTGCGATTAGAGCGAGCTTAAAAATTGCAGATACCAATATAAGTTACTACCACGGTCCAAGCCGCATTCGTGAAATGGCATGGCCACCGCAAAATGGTGACTTCAATATTAGTATCACACTCCAGGATGTAACCGATGAAGGCAGACAGCACGTTTTAAATAAGAGTGGTCAATGGGCGATATACAGATTGCTAGGTGACTCGACCTTGACAAACACTCATAACGGCAGCTTTGTCAGTGACATAAAAGTGTCAGGGAGGGACTTGAGCTTACGCATCACTCCGTTGACACAGAAAAACCCATTCACTCTTGCTGAGCTGTATAACTTTACGCTCCCAGAGTCGATTTAATAACAATATAAAAACAAAATAGGCAGAACACATGATTTCAAACATGACTTTACAAGGTTTAGATAAATTAGATCGAAAAATACTTTCAAGTCTATTGTCGAATGGGCGAGAGTCGATTGCGAATCTATCCCGAAACATTGGTTTGTCTCGAACAGCAGTAGCAGAAAGAATTAATCGTTTAGAAAAGACCGGTATTATCAAAGGCTATACCGCACAGATTCGTGTAGAAAATGAAGGGCGAAAAGCCGCTAGTTATCTACTGATCTCTTGTGAAAAGGGTAAGAAGAATGATGTAACGAATGCACTTAAAGAAATCCCTGAGGTTCGCTTAACGAGCGTTGTTGGTGGCAACTTTGATATTATTGCCCTAATTGAAGCGCCCGACCTGCAGTCTATTCATCATCTTTGTAATGAAATTGAATCATTTAACGGCATTCAAAGGCTTGATACTACCGTTGTACTGCACCAGCCGATCAGTCGTTAAGCTTTTCTGACCTCTTTGAGGAAAACATAAAGGGCCGCTCGTTGAGCGGCTTTCTTATATGCTTCCGATAAGTCGAATTTTGGCGTCTTTATCCCCTGGGTTGCCTAGCCAGAACGTTTGACCTAGTTGGTTCCCTTCTCCATTACCCAGTTTGTTTTCTGGAATACTGTCTAGGTTAACTGCCAACTTTAGGTCCCACGACATTGGGTCACGCAGAATAAAGCGCATCAAGCCCACCAGCGTCTTATGTAACTCACCATCGTAGGAAAACTGCTTAAACGTTTCAAAATCAATGTTGTCGATACACAAGTTAAACTTGCCGTTCAAATCCGCAATGCTTTGTCCCAAGTGTAAGCTTTGCCCCAATATACAATTGGAACGATTGAGTTTGTTACGCTGGCTTTCAGCGATTTCTACGCGTCTATAAACCCATTCTTCGATTCGCACATTCGGCAGTGAAAAGTAGTGCGAAACAATACCGGAAATAAGCTTAGGTGAACGTGTACGCGTAGATAACTGGTTCACGTAAGACAGAACCTTCGCTCGATCTAACTCCGCTACTTCACAATCTTGCATAACGCTAGAAAGACCAGCCAAATGCAGTATGCGCCCAGAAAAAGCATCGCTTGCCCCGCTTTTGTACTGCACGTGATATCGGTATTTCTTCCAAACACGATACAGTAAGCTTGTATAGCGGTTGTGGAAAAAGTCGAAGAAATCCTTCACTGGGTTATCATCGGGATCACGACCGACGAGTTTCTCAGTGTAAGACGCTGGCAGGGGCGAGCTTGAACCATGCAAGCCAAGAAAGTTCGTCTCAATACGTGAATATTGCTGTCCGTTTCTTTCCATATGAGTAATAAAATCCATATCACTCTTTGGAAAGCACAGGTTTGGCGACACGCTGAACTCAATTCGCTCTTGATGGAAGTATTTGTTCTCGCCCACGGCAACAAAATTTGAGTTTGGCTCCAACTGGTAGTGTTTCTCTAACAGCAACACCGCTTGGTAGAAACTAAACTCATTCGACTTATCAGAAAGTGTGTTAATCATAGTATCGTCTGCTGCCCGATTAGGCTTGCCCAGTTGTAAACCTCGCCCGTCGCTTCATCGAACACCTCTAGTTCGGTAAAGGAGTTCACACTCGAATACAAACGGATAAATTCATTCAATACCGTGGCCATAAGGAACATATCGCCTTCATTTACGAAGAACTTAGAGTCCGTCACGAGCTTGAATTGGTTACCACGCACAGATACACCACGAAATACGCGATCGATTGGTTTCATCTCTGAAGAAATAATGCCATCAAGTCGATGAATCGACGCGCGGTGGGCTTGTCTATCGACTCGAGAGTGGAAGTCGTAAGTCGAGAGCAACACTTTCAACACATCGATATTGGCCAAAGACAAGTAGTTGAGCGACATGTTGGCAATCAACTGCCATTGAAGTTCACCATTAACCTGAGGACTTACTGACTGTGTTGGCTTAGTAATGTTTTTAAACGTCGCATACGTTGGCGACTTGTGCGTCGCGTACGTGATATCTCCTACTGACAGGCGCTCCGCTAAGTCCGCGTTACTGCATTGCAGTTTCATCAATACTGTTTCAGTCCCTAAATCCGCAATGTCGCCATTGTGAGTATGGAATGAGATATAGCGCTCTAACCCTCTTCCGCTTACTCGCTCGCCCACTTTGGATTTGTAGAACTCTCGCTTATCACGCTGGTTGATTTGGTGCTCAAACGATTCAAATTCAATCAGTGGTTTTCGGCGACGCTCGTCTTTACTCCAACTCTCCACTTGCTCAATGGAATAAACCTCGTAATGCTCCTGAGTGTTACTTTGTGGACGCACCTTGTACTCGTTTCGTCGATGCTCTAAACGGATTGGATCGCCGTCTTTTTCAAACAAGTTAACCGCAGGTGTGCAGTGCAACCTTAAGTGTTTATCTTTAAGTACCACTTCTGAAGGCAAAGCACGCTTAAAGTGGAATTTGATTTTGACCGTGCTGCGTTGCGGAATGCCTTTTAGCCACTCTAAGCCTTTAATGTCGAAGAACATGAACTTATCTGGCAAAGAGAAGAATTCTTGCAGCAAACGGTAGCCTGCAAAGGAATTTTTGCTGTAAGGCAACAGCGCCTCGTCCTCTTCATGCCCGACTGGCTTAACGTATTCTGGCCCTAAACGATGTTTGTAGCCGCCACCAACATCCAACTCGACGTAATCTAGATAACGGAACAGCCATAAGAAGACAGTGCGAGTAATATGAATCTCACCATGCAGGTGCAAACGCAACGTATCTAAACCGATACGAGACAATTCCAGGCCATGCTCCGTCGATAACGTCACATCAATCATCGAACTGGTGCGGCTGTTAGTTTGTTCGATGTTAGTAATCGTAACTGGGTATAGATTGACGTCATAACAAGTACGGAACAAACACTGCGTGCCTTCTACCTGTTCGCTGGCCATTTCCGCACCACGTTTCACCACGGTTTTCTCAGTAACACTTCCGGTATGCGGTTTTAGTTCGCTAATGCACAAAGACGGAATCGAACGCATGTAATGTGGCCACAGCAAAGTCATCAGAGATTGCGTTAGCTCAGGAAGTTCATCGTCAATCTTTTCGCGGATGCGTCCGGTCAAAAAAGCAAAACCTTCCAGCAGTCGTTCGACATCTGGATCAAAAGTTCCTTCAGAGAGAAAGTGAGTTAACTTCGGATGATATTTGGCAAACTCACTACCCGACTCGCGTAAATACGTGAGTTCATCTTGAAAGTATTTACTGTTACTCAAGTGGCACCTACTAAACGTTAAATTGGCCGTCGGTTCCCATGTAGACATCGATCGACATTGGGACTTTACCGCCGTTATGGGAAACTTCGCCGCGAATACCAAAGCCGAGTTGTAATGGATTATGGTGGTCTTCACGGTAATGAACCTCGACATTAAACAGTCGGGGCTCAAAGCGTTCTATGGTTGACGTGATGTTTTTTTGAATATGGCGAACGAGGTTTGTGTTGTTAGAAAGTACGTCGTTAAAATCTGGCAGACCATACTCATTGTCGATCATTGCGTTGCCGGAGTGCGTATTCAACAAGTCAGCGAGATGCGAGTGAATGGATTCAATCAAATGCTTATGAGACACCACTTTCTCGTAGCAGTTTTTTGGTTCTCCTAGCTCGATCCGCTCTAAAAGACGGTAACCTTTTTCCATATGCGGTCCTACGAAAAAAGCAGCCAGTCTTCACTGGCTGCTTGATGGTTTCAGTAATGGGTTATTGGTCTAGCTTACCAACTAGAGACAAGTCGAAGCTTGCGCCCATGTACTTGAAGTGAGGACGTACAGACATCGATACTTTGTACCAGCCTGGATCGCCTTCTACGTCTGATACTTCAACCTTCGCAGCACGAAGCGGACGGCGACCACGAACTTCCGCTGGCGGGTTCTCTTGGTCAGAAACGTATTGACGAATCCACTTGTTCAATTCGATTTCTAGGTCAGAACGCTCTTTCCAAGAACCAATTTGCTCACGCTGTAGCACTTTGATGTAGTGCGCTAAACGGTTGATAATGAACATGTAAGGAAGCTGAGTACCTAGCTTGTAGTTCATCTCTGCTTGTTTGCCTTCCGGCGTATTCGCAAACACTTTCGGCTTTTGAACAGAGTTTGCAGAGAAGAACGCCGCGTTGTCAGAACCTTTACGCATGGTTAGCGCAATGAAGCCTTCTTCTGCTAGCTCATACTCACGACGGTCAGAAACCAGGATCTCGGTTGGGATCTTAGTCTCGATTTGACCCATAGCTTCAAAGTTGTAAACCGGTAGATCTTGTACAGTACCACCGCTTTGAGGACCAATAATGTTCGGACACCAACGGTACTTAGCAAATGATTCACTGATCTTAGACGCCATCGCGTACGCTGAGTTGCCCCATAGGTAGTTATCATGGCTGTCTGTCACTTGCTCATCGTAGTCAAACGCCTTAATTGGGTTATCTTCTACAGAGTAAGGCGTACGTAACATAAAGCGAGACGTACATAGACCTAAATAACGTGCATCTTCGTGCTCACGCAGACCACGCCATTTCGCGTACTGTGGACCTTCGAATACAGACTTCAGATCTTTTAGGTTTGGCAGCTCTTCATAGCTGTCTAGGCCAAAGAATTTAGCCGATGCCGACGTGATGAATGGTGCGTGAGACATTGCGCCTACGTTCGCCATGTATTCCATCAGTTTGATGTCAGGCGAAGAGGCAGACATAGCGTAATCACAAATGACGGCGCCAACAGGTTTACCACCGAACTGGCCGTATTCACGTGTGTAGATTTGCTTGTACAGGCCAGACTTCACCACCTCTGGAGCGTCTTCGAAGTCATCAAGAACTTCGTCTTTCTTCGCAGAGATCAGTTCAATTTGAATGTTCTCGCGGAAGTCAGTGTGATCAACCAGGTACTTAAGGCCACGCCACGTTGATTCAATCGCTTGAACTTCTTCGTTGTGAAGAATTGCATCAACTTGCTTAGACAATTTTTGGTCGATTTCAGAGATCATCAGATCAACCAGAGATTGGTCGACTTTCTCTGTGTTCGAACTGCTTAGTAGCTCACTGATGAATGCTTCTACGCCGCGTTTTGCAACGTCAAAACCTTCATCACTTGGCTTTAAACGTGTTTCGTTAAGAATGCTATCCAGAAGTGAGCCTGATTCAACTAAGGCTGCTTCTTGTTCTGGCGCTTGTGCTTCTGCAGACATGATATCCCTTACTCTTCTTTCGCGTCTTGGTCGTTGCCAATGCTTAGTTCATCCAACAGTTTCTTTCTCGCTTCTTCATCTTGAAGAACCGATGCGATCTTCTTACGGAACGCAGGCACGTTTCCTAGAGGACCTTTAAGTGCAACCAAGGCTTCGCGAAGCTCAAGTAGGCTGTTTAGTTCAGGTACACTTTTCGCGATCGCTTCAGGAGAGAAGTCCTTCATGTTTTGGAAGGTCAGATCAACACCAATCTGGCCGCCTTCTTCATCAGAAAGACGGTTTTCAACGTTGACTTTAACGTTTGGAGACATGCCCTCTAGCACTTCGTTAAAGTTGTCTTTGTCGATGTTAATTGGAGTACGTTCTTCAATTGGTGTCTCATCTGCACGCGCAGTAAAGTCGCCAACTACCATCATGCTTAGCGGCAGCTCTACGTCTTCTTGCGTATCGCCAGTTGCTGGAACATAACGGATATTAATTCGCTCTTTAGGAGCCACCGAGCCGTCACGTGACATAATTCGTTCCTTATCTAACTCTTTAATTAGTCGTAAATTGCTTTCCACTCTTCATACTTCTCAGGTAGAAGATCCTTGCTTCCAAATAACCGATGGAGTGTTTTTCGAATTAGGTCTTCTAACTGTGACGATAAGTGGGGTTCCCAGCTCGCGAGATTAAACGCTTTTTGTACTTCCCACCCCTTCTCAAGATACGGCAAACACAACGGGTATAATCCAACAGACTGGTAAGCTGCTATCAATTGCAAATACAGCATGAACTGCCCACGTCCCGAGCTATCCAGCTCAAGTTTGCGGGCAAGCTCTGCGGCACATTCCCCTAGATTTTCTAGAGTGATATCCTCCATTGGCAGCGAGTCTTCCTGCGAAATCACAACCGTTTGAACAACGGGTTGAGAAGTCGAAGAAGTAGTATCTTGAGTCGATAACCAGCTCAAGGTCGCTTCATCTGCAAATGGTATAGAATTCTTAAATGAGAGGTGCTCGATGCCCTCTAGCGATTCAACAAAACGCGTCACTTCTTGTTTCACAGCAAGCGCTGCATCATCAAAGCCCAAGTTATTAAGCATCGAATACACGAAGTAATGGCCCGTCAGCCAAAACGGCGCATCCGTTAATGTGCGCTCCAAACGCTTAATGGTGTCGATGTCGCTTTCTTGGTCAGCTTTATCTCGGTATTCCGCTTGTTGATCGGACGACACTGCCAAGCTCAAAGGCGTTTGATTATTTTGGTGGTCGGGTAGACCATCAATGTCATCCCAAGTCAGATGACGATAAATCCGGTAAGCCAGCGGATCACTTGGGTTCGCATGAAGCATGACTTCCGCAACCTTCTTCAAGGTGCGCTTAGAAGCCGTCGGCGAAGAGAAGTCCGTATCGACATCCACTTCTTTTGCCACCGCTTTCTTAACTGGCGCAGGTTTAGGGGCCGGCGGAACCGCCTTCACCGGTGCGGTTTGCACTTCACTCTGCGCTGGCGTTTCTTCGGCAGCAGACTGCGTAGCTGGTGCAGGCGCCGCTTGTTCGACGTTAACGACTGCATCATCGCTCTGCTCATCAGCCGCCGCTTGTTGAGATAAAACATTGAGTTGAGTGCGAATCTCAAAGAAATCCGCTTCTGAGTCTTGATAAACCTCGTCGTATTGACGCTGCACTTCTTCAATAGTCGAAATGCAGTTTGATACCAAATCCCATGACTGAGCGCTTTCCGCTAACTTGCTGCTGACCAGTTTAAACTGATGGTTCAACCATTCGACCGCGCCATCTCGACCCCGCTTTCGGGAAGGATACAATTCAACGCCAAAGCGACTTAACGCCTCACTAAGCAGCTTTAGACCTTGTTCAAAGCCTTGCAGACCAAACTCTTCTGTTAGCGCGCGAACGAAGTAACAAATGGCTTTTAAGTCTTTGCTGTGGTGCTCTAGAACTTCGGTCGCGTGCGTTTTTACCACGCTCCAATCTACTGTTTCGCCAAACAAGGAACCGAATTTCTTCACTTCGGACTCCATCATTTCATAGCAAAACTCGTAACGGGCATCGTTTCCCACTGGAGATTCATCAGAAATAGGATTAAGCAGACGGTCGATATCAATGTTGGACAAAATTCACGTCTCCTTCAGTCAAGTAATCTCTCAACGCACGCGCTACCGCAATTGCGCCATTTGCTGGCTTAGATAATCGATGGCTCTGCTCTATCGCATCCGACGCCATGCTATCTAGAATTTTCGTGATTTCCGTAAATTTACTTGGTGCATTCCGTTCTAAATCGGCAAGGGATTCATGTAGCTTTTGTTTGTCGTAAACGGATTGCTCCATCACGGTGCTAAACAAAATAAATTCGCTTCTTGCGACGATTAAATCCTTTATTTTTTTGTCTAGTTCTGGCGTATTACCGAAGTAGGCTTTGGCTAATTCAGCTTCTTCAATTGCTTTGGTGTAAAAGTGCGCCTCTGCATGTTTATCGATGGAGTCATTAATATTTTCCATCACAGCCTTTGGTAAGATTTGGTTGTAGAAATAGGCTTGTGACTGGTTTAACAACCATGCCTCTTTCATTTCATTTTCTGCGAGCTTAGCTTCACCATCTAAAATTAAGCGAGCAATCTGCTTATCTCGACTGCCAGCTATGGCAGATACTTTCATGGAATCGATAGACGCGACATTTAATCCAGACATCACTTTAGTCAACGCCTCATCCGCATATGGAAACAGAGCACCGTCACGAACAAGGGTTTCTCGCAAGGTGACAAGCTCCTTACGTAATTCGACTAATGCCATTGGTAAGCCATCCGCTAACGATTGATACGACGTTAACTGAGCCTGTTTTTCTTCATATAAACTCGAGAGGCTTAACTGCTGAGCTTGATATGCTGTTCGATAAGCTTCTGTCATATCAATACTCTGAGTAGCTTGAGACAGTTCTTCTTTGATTTTCCATGGAGGCTGAGCCAAAAAAGAAGCCGTTTCAGAGGGCGTAATAACGTGAGTTACAGTAGTGACACCTCGGGAAAAAATGGCATCCAATTGATCTTTATTCTGTTGATATAAATAACTTCCTGCTGTTGCCAGCACACTCAACACTAAGCTCGCCTCTAATATTTTAAAGCGACCATACGCCGTTTTATCATTTGGCTTACAGTGTGTAAGCAGCAAGTCCGCGTTACGCAAGCTACTGAAAATTGGTGCGTTAGAATTTGAGCTAATTGATTGCGTATCGATTCGCGCTAACTGTTGAGCAAAAGAAATAGCGGTATAGCTATGCCCTCTTGGTTTGTTGATGACTTCTTTCAGCAATTTCCAAATATGAGCCGGGATCAAAGCCGGACGCTTTCGATCTTTTAACTGCTTATTCCATGCATCACCAAATATTGATCCTAAAAATAGGTGTCCAGCGAGCAAAGCGAGAGAGTAAACATCATCTTGCGGTTCCGCGATGCCAGTTTCTATATAAAGAGGGGAAGCGTAGCTCAAGCTTGCTTCTGCGTAAGGTTCTGTCTCTCCAATGTAACGAGCAGCGCCGAAATCAATGAGCTTAACGTAATCGCCTTCACTCACTAATACGTTAGATGGTTTAATATCAAGATGGCAGATACCTCTTGTATGCATAAACTCTAGAGCGCCAGCGAGTTGATACACCAACCAAGCGATGTGGTCGTGGCGAAAGCCTTTAGAAGAATGACGCTCCATTTTTTCTGCCAGTGATTCACCTTGGATCCACTCGTACATCAAATATGGGCGTTCGAATTCGTTGCCGATTTTTACAAAGTTAGCCACGCTAGGGTGTTGAGAAAGCTCCAGCCTGCTCGCTTCGTTAATCAACATTTTGCTCGCAAATTCTGGCGAGTCATCATTGATAACTTTGCAACAGATTTGCTTCTCTGGCTGCCCTTTTTTTGCAAGATGGTAAACCGTTGTCTTACCATTTTTAGAAGGAAGCTTGTCTAATACATCAAACTGTGAAAAAAGCACGTACTCAAGCTTCGGCTTATTTTTTTCTGCTAGCCTTTGCTCATTCAGTTTCTTTTTCTCAATAGCTTTAACAACCAACTGATCGATATATCCTTTGGCTGTACTCTGATTATTAGACACTTAGTACTCTTTCATAGAATAAATATTATTAGAGTTGAATAATATTTTCTTGAACGTACTTGTATCAAGGTTGGTATTTAAAACAAACAGTAAGCCTATTATTTTAGTTATTATTACTAACTTATTAGACCTTTTTACTTACGCTTTCACTGCATGAGTTATACGCTTTTTCGTGTTACAAACTTCAACCTAATAATATGAGTATATTTTCATTGCCATTTGATCGATGAGTGCCCACTAACATTGCAGTAATTGGAGAACTCCTTTGTCACCATGAAAGTCGAACATTAACAATGTAGTTGGTTGCTTAAAGTGGTGCTCTCTGACCGCAAAGGCAATTAAAGCGAGAGAAGAACAACTACCCATTGTGCCCCACAACTCATTGATAAGCTGCGGTTGTTCTGGGTTCGTGAATCGTTCTGCTTTCGCCCCCAGAGCAAAGCCGTAATCTTCCGAATGCATGCGCAGGTTCGTCATATCGGAATACACTTCACCAAATGAATCGAGCTTTTTACTCGCACGTTGAACAAGTCGAAACATGCCTCTTCGGTCTGAAGTGTTTAATTCCGTATCAATGTAGCCAAGCTGCGCTTGAGGCTTAAGTTTCAATGTTTCTACGGTGTTTTTTCGACAAAGAATTAAACCCGCCCCACCCTCGCTCGGAATAACGCCCCATGGATTATTGGTACTCATTACCATCGCATCGTCGATGAGTGTTTGCATCGAACTCACCAAGGAATCGACACTGATACACATCATAGCATCATATTTATCCAATGATTTCATGGCCTGGAGAACGAAACTGGGCCCACTGGCATGAACAGCATTCACCACAGAGAGAAATTCAGCATAGTTACTTTCACCAAGCCATTCTTGCACCTTTACTAGAGAAACAGACACAGGCACCGCTATAAGCAAAGGTATTGGTCTCAATGAACGTGGTAACTGTGCTAATAATGAATCAAGCAAGTGGGTGATTAACTCACACGTTTTTTCAAACTGCTCACTTTCTTTGGTGTATTCGATTTTGGCGTAAGTAAAACGCTCGATACCATCATCCCCTACACATTGGTCGAATCTTCCTAAGTCAGCATACGAAACTGCACTAGCAATATCTAAATTCATACCGGTTGGCGTCATCACTTCCATCCCTAGCACGTAACGGCCTGTTGAATTATGCATGCTCGCTTACCTCTTCCAACTTAGTGATGGATGTCGACACCAACAAATGCTCCTTGCCCTGACAAGGAAACGCAGCGGTGTAACTGATTGATATAGTTTTCTTTTCCGCATCAACGAATAAGGTGTACATCGCCATATCAGCTTGATAACTTTGATCTTTGAACGTCGCGATCGCACGGTATTTTTCTTTAGGAATTCGAAATGAAAGCGTGTCATCATGACAAAAACCACTCATCATCAAACGCTCCCCCCCACGAAGGAAGCCTTTGCACTGTTGATCAATAGGCGCGCTTTGGAAGAACCGCTTATCAAAATCGAGTGGCAACATTGGCTTGCGATTCTCAATCCAATCGTCATCGAACGTGCCGGCCAGCTTCTGGCGCGACTCAAAGAACGGAGGCACAGGCCCGAACCCCGCAACGCGTAGCTTTTTCGCGGCGGCACTCCAGTCCTCTCGGGGATAAAAAATCGAGGGTACTTTCTGTTCAAGCAATTCTTTGTTGGAGTCGGCAACCCCACCACCTATTCGGTTACGTAAATCACCGCCTACCGCGCAAGTGTAATCAATGTCTTTTTCAATAAATGGGACTGGATTGCTCAGCGTGATACTGCCAGCATGCTCAACCCATACGCGTTCCCCGTGAATAGCGAGAATCTTATCGATATGACCATCAATCAACACGCGACACTCTTGGTATGTCACTGGCTTTTTCGCGTAACTGCGCGCTTTGCCGTAAACAAGTACATCTGTGTTGTCTTTGGTATACGCGAACTCGTGGTCAACTTTCATCGCAGAGAAGCCTTCTTCGCCCAAATATTGGGGATCATCGAAGATTTCACTTTCACCTAATTCGTGCCAAACCACACCATCGAATTGCCATGTGCGTTTGGCGACCACAACCCACACTTCATCGCCGTTTTCGTCACGTTGAAAACGACCTTTAAGTGATAGCTCAGGGTGCGCCTCAATATCCCATAACTGCATTGCTATTCCTTAAGTTGAATCGTTCGCTCGCAGAAGGTGCGGCCTTTAAATTGTTAAAGTTCCAGTCTTGTTGATGAATCGGCATTGCCATATCCCAAGGCACGTAGGCTCTGGATTGAATACAGATTTGGCGCCATAGCCAGTCGCGGAACAGCACATCAACGTTAGAATCTTGCATCGCAGCTAACGTAGACTCGAAGCTCAATGCGTAACCCAAGCGGCTTGGTAGATTTTGGATATATTTTTCATCTTCCACCCACTCATTGAGCAGATCGACGATCTCTTCCCATTCATACTCGACACCAACATCTTGCGGAGTCAGAGGAAGAAGCTTTCCGTAGACGACATACAAGGCTTGAAGCCAAATTTCACCTTCAGCTTCCTCCAGACTTTCCAAGTGCTCGATGATTTGGGGCACCAGTTTCCAATCACCACTCAGCGCAAAATCAACAGGTGCTAATGAAGAAGAGATATCAAACGCCTCAAACTCTTTTAACTCAAGCAACTTGGCGTAAGTGAGCACTTGCGCTGATGGTAATCTATTTGGTTCGATGCCAAAGCACTGACGGAACCAAGTGCCTCTGTCACGTTTGGTAATCAAACGTTCAAATAGATATTGTTCGCTGCCTGCATTGTCATTAAGCCAATCAATCCCCTCTTTTACGTCTTGTAAAACGAGCAGTGGCAAAGCAACTTGAGAGCTAATGATGCTGGCTTTGTGCCAGCGCTTGATGAGAGAAACACTTAATGTTTGACGTACACGTAAGCATTCAAAGTAAAACGCACTGGATGTCGCATTGCCCTCAATAAGCTCCGAAAGCGTGCTATCCATAGATTCAACCGGAGATTGTACGGCAATGACCATTGCGGTTTTAGCGTCAATATCTTCGAGTAAACTCAATCCGCACAAAAGGTTATCCAACTCTGAGCCCAACTCGCCCTGTAGCATCAGCCAGCTGTAGATTTCTGGCTCCTGGCCTCTTAACTGATGAATCAACCCCGGTGCTAGCCGATAAAACGACAAGTACACCTGCTTCAGTTCTTCAATTTGGCGTTCGATCAGCTTGAGATACGCCAACTCACGACTTGGATAACCCCTTTTGTGAATTTGAACTCGCTGCCTGATTAAAAACCCGATACTTTCAGAAGCAATGGACAGCTTTTCATTACAGAAATCCAGCCATGTTACTGGCAACTGGGAAAGGTCATTCACAGCGCGATCAGCTTTTGCTAACGCGCCTTCGACTTCTTGATTGGTTATGGGTGCCTTTAGGTGCTCGACACCGATTCTTTGTCGCATCTAGTTATCCGTTATTAGCGTGCCATAACGCGATTGCAATTAGTTAATACAAAGTAATTAGCTAACTCGACGTAAATTAGCTAATGCTAGGTAATTAGTTAATTGCGATCGTTCCGCCTTGAATTTTTTGTGCTTTTTCTGCTTGAGAAGTGACGTACTTCGCTTTAGTGGTAATTCGTCCATCGCGCCCGCTATAGCGAGTTTCTGTCTCACCACTTTTGACTACCAACTCTTGTTCTGTCTCGATAACCATCTTCTTCGCTCGCAATACAAACTCGTCAGAGTCATCCAGAATGGAGAAGAAAATGTCCGTCACAAGAGGCAAGCTTAAGTCGTCGTTCAAAAATTCAACTCGACAACTTAATCGATTATCGATAGCCATTTGCAGCTCAGAACGACGAAAGCCACGTCCTAGTCTCGCAGTGAGTGGCTGCTTAAATGGGTTACCATCAAAATCAACTCGCACACTGCCCGTAGACTCATTGATAGCCACTATTCTTCCAAAACGCGAAAAGCAAGCCGTTGATTCGGCTTGCTGCTTTGATATTACTTCTGTTGTAAGAGGTTGTTTTTCCATTGTTAGTTAACCACTACGTTGCCACCTTTCACGACGACTTTGTCACTGCCTTCGATCGTAATAGCCGAGCCTGATAACTTTATTGAACCATCACTGTTCATCACCAAAGAGGAACCACCCGTTTTCAATACAATCTTGTCGCCACTGATAATTTGCGTTGCACCATCAGCTTTATAAGCGGTATTCCCTTTCACTGATACCGTTAAGTTGCCACCAACCGTCTGGTTATCATCCGCACCAATATCTGAACTCTTAGACGCACCGATAGTAAGGTTACTGTTTTCGCCAATATCTAAGTCATCATTTTTACCGATCTTAGTCGTACGGTTATCACCAATTTCTAAGTCAGAATTGTTTTTCACATACTGGGCTTCGTTCGCGTTGTATGTAACGGTAACGTCTTGCTCGACTGTCTCGGTAAACGTACTGTTTACCTGTGTCGTTTTATGCCCATGAATGGTTTCTTTATGGTCACCATGAACTTCATTCGTTTGGTGACGTGCAACCTTCAAGAATTCATCTTGACCGATATCACGGTAACGGTTGTTGAGCACCTTGGTCGACATGTCTTTTTGAGCGTGAATATAGACTTCTTCTTGGTTCGCTTCGTCTTCAAAACTCAACTCGTTGTAACCTGTTCCTTTGTGCGTTTGCGTGCGGAACGTGGTACGAGTTTTGTTTTCTGGCAAAGAGTACGGTGGGAAATGCAAACCGTTGTAAACTGCGCCCGTAACTAACGGACGATCTGGGTCCCCCTCAAGGAAAGTTACTACGACTTCGTGGCCAATACGCGGCAAATAAACTGCGCCCCATGTTGGCGCCGCCATGGATTGGCTTACACGAATCCAACAGCTTGAATGCTCGTTGTTATCACCGTAGCGATCCCAATGGAACTGTACTTTCACTCGACCAAGCTTGTCGGTGTAAATCTCTTCACCTTCTGGTCCTACAACAACCGCCGTTTGCGGGCCATCAACCACTGGTGCTGCTAGTTTAGGCGCTTTAAATACCACATCACGTGGAATACATGAGAACTGGTTGTAGTAAGTAGTTGGCATACCACTCGCTTCATCTTCATGCACTTGCGGATCTTGACCTGTGTGCATTACAGACAACATGAGGTAATCGCGGTTAATCTCAGAACGCGGGTGGTCACTGACGTTAAAGCTGTAACCAGATGCTAAGCGCATTACGTCACTCGTTGCTTCCACTTGTTGATTATCGACTATGTGTTCCGACATCCACTCCGTGGTTCTCACCTGCCCCATCAGCGGGTCGACGTATCGTCCAGGATAATCAAACTGCTTGAGATCTTGGTCTAGCTCGCCAGCCTGTGTCATCTCTTGTGGAATTTTAGGGTGTTCGTAGTTGTAATCTGTGTACGTAACCTGTCCCGTTCTAACGCGGTTAACTAACTCGAGATCAGAGATATGTTCGCGATCGGCAACACCGCCACCATCGGCATGATAAACAATCGGCCCAATGTAAGAAGCATTTAGTGGCGAGCTTATCAAAGGTGCAATCGCGTCATTACTGTCGACAATGACCATCGTATGATTTGAATCGCTATGGTCAAAGTAATACCACATACCGTGTTCAGCCATCATACGCTGCACGAAGTGCAAGTCAGACTCACGGTATTGCAGAACGTATTCTTTTGGAGGATAAGTACCCGACACTTCAAATCGGTAATCGGTGACTGCCCCATCATCGAGTACTTCTGTGATGATGTCTTGCGCTGACTTTTGCTGGAAAATACGACAATCTTGGCGCTGAGATAAGAACCAAGCTTGAGGAACCAAGACTAATTGATAACGAGAAAAACGACGCCCAGTCCCTAAGTAACGAACTTCATTCACCACGCCGTTGAACACACGCGCAGCCCCAACACCTTGTCCGTAAAGTGTCAATGTTCCTGCTTTACGTATTAACTCATCGAACGAGATATCTGGATCAAGTGAAAGTAATGAGAGATTGATGTGGAAAGGCTTAGATAACTCTTCATGAACATGAAAGCTCTCGACCCGAAATTCATGCCCACATCCAGGCACTTCAAATTTAAATTCTACGTCATTCACCATATCTTTTACCTGATACAAATAATCGAATTAGGGCCAACAATCGTTGGCCCTGAATCTTTACGCGACGAGCAATTAAGCTTCGCGTGGAGCACGCCAGTCGTCGTTACCCGCAGTACCACAGTTTTCGTGAGTTACTTCGATCGCACGGTAAGTGAACTTAAGCACTTCTTCTGTCACGCGGTCAGCTGTTGCTGCGTCTTGACAGTGGTTCATACGAGTTTGGATATCGACAAGTAGCGCATCAATCAATTTGATTGAGTAGTAGTGCTCTTGTTTACCTTGAACTGAAGTGCGGTAGAAGCGGATCACACACTCAGGAAGTTTTTCGCCAGATACTAGTGCGTTGAATAGTAGTGGAGATGAGCGATCTTGAACTTTAGTTACAACAAGTGGACGGTGTACACGTTGACCAGTTGGCTGACCACTTTGTGGATCACGTGGAACTGTTAGCACGTGATCAAGTTCTTGTACTAGGAACTCATCAACGTGAGCTTCTTGCCATGTGTTACCTACTGAATCTGCAGAGTAAGTATCTTTAGTAATATGGCCTTGAGTCTCACCTTGGATAGACATATATGCTGGAGTTGGCATCGCTATTTCCTTTTCTAAAATCTGTTTTGTTTAAATCACCAAATCGCTTATCACCGCGACTAGTTGGTATAATCAAAGTCCGTGCCAACTTTAAAAATCAAACAAAAACAACAACTTAAGTAATACCAGGCATTATTCACTAATATATTGAGTACAATTTATTGGATAAAAAACCAAAAAGTTGGATTAAGATAATAATAAATTGTTCTAACTTTAAAAAGTGAAAATAACCATATAAAACCGTGTAAATAAAGTCATTAAAACTAATAAATCCGACACTTTTACTATCAATTAATTTAGAATAACAACGCCATTAAAATAACCACAAACATTAATGTCACAATAATCATTAAAAATAACCAACAAACGATAGTCAAAATATCTTGATAAAAAAAGAACGCAATTACTTTTAGTATAATAGCCGCTACCTCTTTTCCTCTAAAGAATAAAATGGCTATGATAAATATAAACCTTTCTTCATTAATTCAGCGTCTACACCCGATTGCAAAAGTAGCATTAGAAGACGCCGCTGCACTTGCAGTCTCTGAAAAAGCAAACGAAGTTCAAATTGAGCATTATTTACTGAGTCTATTAGAAAGGCCAAATAGTGATTTTGACGTCTTATTGAGTCATTTTGATTGTTCTGAGAACTTATTAAGACAATCGGTTCGATCCACACTCGACACCAACGCCAAAGGAAATGGCAGCAAACCTGTTTTTTCTGCTTTATTAATCGAATGGTTGCAAGAAAGTTGGCTGGTTTCTTCTTTAGATCTATCCGAAACACAAATCCGCTCTGGTGCCCTGCTCCTTACTCTTGTTAGCAACCCTCTCCGTTACGGCCAACATGGTTACGCCTCTATCCTTGAAGCGGTAAACCCTGACAGCCTTAAGCGTAACTTTGCAGAGCTAACAAGCCACTCTATTGAGGCGCAAGTTGCTACTTCAGAAAAAACACAAGCTCGTGAAGATGGTTCAGCACTGAGCAAGTTCACAACCGACTTCACTGGTAAAGCACGCAAAGGCGAAATCGACCCTGTTTTCTGCCGCGACCAAGAAATCCGCCAAATCGTGGACATCCTTGCTCGTCGCCGTAAAAACAACCCTATTGCTGTTGGTGAACCGGGCGTTGGTAAAACCGCAGTAGTAGAAGGCTTGGCACTTAAGATTGTACAAGGTGACGTACCAGACAACCTCAAAGGTGTTGAGCTTTACGGCCTGGACATGGGTCTTCTGCAAGCTGGTGCAAGCGTAAAAGGCGAATTCGAAAAACGCCTAAACGCAGTATTGGATGAAGTGAAAAACTCGCCAACCCCTATCATTCTTTTCATCGATGAAGCACACACCCTTGTTGGCGGTGGTAACCAAGCGGGCGGCAGCGACGCGGCAAACTTGCTAAAACCAGCCCTAGCGCGTGGTGAAGTGAAAACCATCGCTGCGACAACATGGTCGGAATACAAGAAGTACTTCGAGAAAGATCCTGCTCTTGCGCGTCGTTTCCAATTGGTGAAACTCGACGAACCGTCTCCTGAGCAAGCAGCATTGATCATTCGTGGTCTGCGCCCAGCATACGAGAAGTCACATAACGTTTACGTGCGTGACGATGCTATCACTGCTGCGGCAGCACTTTCTGCTCGTTACATCTCTGGCCGTCAACTGCCAGACAAAGCGATCGATGTACTAGATACGGCGTGTGCACGAGTGAACATCAGCCTTAATGCCATTCCTGCTTCTGTTGAGACTCTGCAGCAAGAACTTGCAGCTCAACAGCGCGAGCTTGAAGCACTTGAGCGTGATGCTCTGCAGCAAACTGGCGACAAGCACAGCCTTGCTAACATTCCAGACCTAAAACTGGCAATGGAAACAACGAAAGAAGAGCTAGCAGAACAAGAAGCGCAATGGCACAAAGAAAAAGAGCAGATCCAAGAGATGATTGCTCTACGCTCTCGCTTACATGAACTGGTCTTTGGCGAAACAAACGAAGAAGAGCTTGTTGCAGACGAAGATTCAGAACAAGAGCAAGACGTTTCTCCATATGCAGAAATGGATGAAGAAGCCGTTCGCATTGCAATTTCGGGCTGCCAAGAACAGCTAGATGTAATCCGCAATGGCAACCCACTGGTTCACTTTGAAGTGGGCCCAGATGAAGTCAGCCATGTGATCTCGGACTGGACTGGTATTCCAATGGGTAAGATGCTTCAAGACGAAGCAGAAACCACGCTAAAACTGAAAGAAAGCCTAACACAAAGCATCAAAGGCCAAGAATACGCTATCGATGCACTGTCTGAAGGCATTCAAACCGCAAAAGCAGGCTTAGGCAACCCAGACGCACCAACAGGCGTATTCCTGCTGGTTGGCCCAAGTGGCGTGGGTAAAACCGAAACTGCTCGTGCAATTGCTGATCAAATGTTTGGTGGTGAGCGCTTTATGACGACCATTAACATGTCTGAGTTCCAAGAGAAGCACACGGTATCTCGCCTAATTGGTTCACCTCCGGGTTACGTAGGTTACGGCGAAGGCGGCATGCTGACAGAAGCGGTTCGTCAACGTCCATATTCTGTTGTTCTTCTTGATGAAGTGGAAAAAGCCGACCCTGAAGTGTTGAACCTGTTCTACCAAGTGTTCGACAAAGGCACGCTGAACGACGGCGAAGGCCGAACCATCGACTTCAAGAACACGCTGATCATCATGACCAGTAACCTTGCAACACACGAGATTGAATCTTTGGTTCATCAATCAAAAGACATCGATGCAAACATCATCGCAGAAGCTATTCGCCCTACATTGAACCAACATTTCAAACCAGCGCTGTTGGCACGTATGTCAGTACTACCATTTGTTCCGCTGTCTGATGAAGCAATGACAGAAATTATTCACCACAAGCTGAACAAAGTTTCTCAGCGTCTACAGAGCCATCACAAGTTGTCGCTAAGCTACGAAGACAGCTTGGTTGAGTTCGTACTAGGTAACTGTCGCCTTGCTGAAACGGGCGCGCGTAACATCGACGCGGTCATCAACCGTCAGTTGCTGCCGCAACTATCGACTCAGCTATTAGTGCATGACAAGGATGATTCACATACGCAAATCGAAGTGTCTGTCGATGAGCAAGGAACACTAACCTATGCGTTCAGCTAACCATAGCGAACTTAGTAACGCCCTACTTGCGATCAGTCAGTCTTTGGCTGATCGCAGCCAGCTTACCCAAACCTTGGATGCTGTGTTGACCGCTGCGAGACAAATGACCCTCGCAAAGCACGGCATCATTTATGTTTTGGACCAGACTGGGCAGGCGTTGATTCCAAGTACCGCTCACCATAACGATAAAACTATCGTTTCCCACCCTTGGGAAGCATTACAGTTAGACTCAGCCAGTGAGAACGATCCATTCAACTTTGCCATTCGTAATGGTGAAGTGGTGTTGATTAACGAGTTGTATAAGTACAACGGCTATGACTGCGAAAGCATCTATCAAACAGAACAGACACTGGGATTAAAAAGCGAGAACTTACTGGCTTGGCCTTTGATTGATAGCGAAAGCAAAACCATTGGACTGTTAGTCTTACTCGATTTGAACGTCATCGATAACGAGGCAGCCTTGACTGAGTTTTGTCGTATGGCTGCGAGTAATATTCGCCAAGCCGTTTGGTTAGAGCAATACGGGCAAGTAATAAAAAATCTCAATGCCGACAATCAAGCCCTAGTGCGCGAGAACACTCAGCTCAAAAAACGTACCCAGAAAGCCTATCAAGGTCCTATTGCAGAGAGCGAAGAAATGCTCAATGTATTGAATCGTCTTGATAGGGTGCTATCTCTTCCTGTCGACGTTCTGTTGCGTGGTGAAACGGGCGCTGGTAAAGAAGTGATCGCGAAATACATTCACGAAAACTCTAACCGTTCAGAACAACCTTTGATCGTACAAAACTGTGCCGCAATCCCAGAGCAGTTATTAGAGTCAGAACTCTTTGGCCATAAGAAAGGCTCATTCACTGGCGCGGACAAAGACAAAGTCGGTTTGTTTGAAGCAGCCAACGGCGGCACGCTTTTCCTAGATGAAATTGGCGATATGCCAATGCTACTACAAGCGAAGTTACTGCGTGTACTGCAAGAACGTAAAGTTCGCCCAATCGGCACTAGCAAAGAGATTGAGGTGGACGTTCGCGTTATCGCGGCAACACACTGTAACCTTATGCAGCAAATCAAAGATGGCGGATTCCGTGCCGACTTGTTCTATCGCTTGAATGTATTCCCGATTACATTGCCGCCCCTGAGAGCCCGTAAGTCGGACATTATTCCCCTTGCCGAACATTTCGTGCAACACACCACCAACACGCTAGGTTTGCCGCAAGCGCCAGGGTTAAGTGCCAACGTACGTAAACAGCTGCTTGCCTACCAATACCCAGGGAACGTGCGTGAGCTTAAGAACATCATTGAGCGCTCGGTGCTACTGTCCGATTTTGAAACCATTACTCACATCGAGTTTGGTGAACAAATCCCAGAAGATACGCCAAGTGTCGAATTGAAAGCAGCATCACCAACCCCGGAACAATCTGTTTATGAGCCAGCACAAGCGGATTTAGAAGACGCTTCAATGGGCCTTAAGGACGTTGTCAGCCAATACGAACGCACAGTGATCATCGATTGCTTAAATGCCTGTAATTGGCACACGAAGAAAGCCGCTGAGCAATTGGCACTTCCAATGAGTACCCTCAACCATAAGATGAAGAAATACGATATTTCTGCAGCTGGTTAAGCGAGAAGCGAGAAGCGAGAAGCGAGAAGCGAGAAGCGAGAAGCGAGAAGCGAGAAGCGAGAAGCGAGAAGCGAGAAAATCTTACTTCAGTTTCCATTGATAAGAAAAGAAAAACCGCCCGAAGGCGGTTTTTTTATTTACTTAAAATCCATTTGTTTATCAATATAATTTGGCGATCACTTAGCTTACTTGGCTTAGCTTCGCCTGCTGCCAACCATTCTAAAATAGGTGAAATATCAGAGTAGGTTTTTCCGTAGCGCTCTGCTATTTCTCGTTTCGAAAATAAGTCTCTTTTATCCTCTATTTTCAGAATTTCTTCGGCCCCTTTGATGAGCTCATCCTTACATTTATACCAAGTGACTGGAATGTCCTCACGGTCAACGGCATGTATATTAAGCTTTAATTTTTCTGATTGCGCATGTAAACCTGATCCAATAGGCCCAATAAGTTCAAGTTGAAGGTCAATATATTCGTGAAAATTATCAACTAGCTTCTCAACTCTCTTAAATGGTTTAAGCCCAGCTACTTTTGAACCTAATACATTGACATATTCAGGCTTGAAAATCTGTGCATAGATATCCGTCTTCTGGTGCAATCCAACTAAGTTGGTGATAGCGTGACTTTTAAGTTCATTCGAACTCATTCTTGAATAAGATTGACGTAAGCTCTCAAGCTGAGTGGAGAGCTCAGTTTTTAATGGTGCTCCATGCTTTTGTGAGGTCATTACGTCAAACTGCCATTCATTATCTTTTTCAACAATGGTGCCTATTCGATATAACTCCTCTTTACCCAAAGTGAAGTGAGTTCCACCTGACACACCAGGTAGAAAATCAATATTGTTTGTAAGCTCAACCGCTCGCAATTTGGCCTCAACACCTATCACTTTACCAGGCGCGAATCCTAGGTTACTGAAATGTGTATCAGGACAGTGTTTAGTCTTAACGACCGCTAGGCAATTGACCCACTTACTCCAATCAAAATCCTCAACCTCCTCCTTGTAGTACCGCGCGAAATCAGAGTATTTACCTTCAAGACCTTGCTGCATTATATGGAGTTCAACGGTCGGATCATCAAACACTTTCGGGAAACTACCTTGATCTGCATCTGGTTTAGGAGCTGACAGGAAACTTCCTGAAACTAACAAATGATCAGCATGTTTAATGTCTTTATTTTTACCAAATTGATAAAGCCGAGAGGGGCTTAATGAAAGATCGAATGTAGAAATCCCCCATGTTCCCCAAAAGTCATAATTAATAGGTTCAAATGAATCATTAACCCCTTTGATGCCCGCCAGATACTCATACTCTAGAGGTAACTCACCGGTGCGTAATTCTCTATTTTCCTCTTCAAACAAGCTCTTCAAATATATGTTTTTCAGCGAATCGGACGGAATCCACGGTCTTGTTCCTTTAATTTTGTTGACTCCAAAAACAAAAGACGGTTCGATAATCACGCCCCAAGTTTCATCATCAGATTGCTGGTTAAACAGCGCTTGTTCTTTAGAAGTCAAATTTAAATTATCGACTATCGGCTTAATATCTCGCAGGTACTCTGAGCTTTTATTGACAATTTTGGCCCCTTTCTTCACCGCATCGGTCATAGTTGAGTAATTCGACCAATTCCAGCGAGCTTGAACCTCAATTCCCACTCGATGTAAAAAGCGGCGCTTTTCTGGCTTTAATGACTCGACCGCTTCTTTAGCTAAGACGACGATAATCCTAACCTCATCAAATGGTGACAAAGATCCATACTCTGCTAGGTACTCATCCATTGCTATCCATTCTTTTGGTGCTCCGTCACGAGCCGTTTTAACGGATATTGACTGTTTAGCTCCTTTGTACAGCGCTTCCAGATCTTCAGTTTTGAAGGGAACTTCAAACATTTTGACAAGTGCTTGAATATTAGCGGATGCCATGTAGTGAATTGGGCTGTATTCCATAAATGGTCTTGGGCTTTCACTATCCTTAGCGTCAGAGTACCAATCGCTCAACTGTCTGCCCGCAATACTTGCCCCTAGTTGTGCGTAAGCAGAATAAGTGCTGGCTTTTAGGAGTGATAACTCAGCTTGTGCATAGTCCGAATCCATATAGAACTCGTCTAAGTGAACCATACCAAACCCATTCTCATTGAGTTGCCACTGATCGTTGAGCAAAAAAAGTTTAATGTAATCATTAATATTTTTTATCGAAACGTTGCTATGTTCACCTGACATTTCTTGATAGTTTCGTTCAAGCAATAATCGACTCAAGCCGTTCAGCGCGTGAGCACGTTTGTAATAACTTGACTTCATCTCGTCAGAGAGACTTTCTGAACCAAATGACAGTATTTGTTCTTGAGAGACAATATTTTGGTATTGTATTTTTTCAAGATTATTTCGTAGCTTTAAAGTGTCTGCTTCTTCTGTAATCAAATCATAAAGATTTGAGAACACCGAAGATCCTGCCTTGCCTACCGTATAAACAAAGTTAGCAGTAGCCCCCAAGGGCGTTACTGAAGCCTCATCAAGGGCCGTATCAAGGGCAAGTTCTATTGCATCTAAAGTGGCCGCGTCAAGCTGCATCTCATTAGCAATCATCATTTGACGGGACTTTTCGACGACAGTTAGTCCACCGCGAGAAACTGGATAATCTAAGATTGCTTCAAAATGAAGTAGTAAGTCGACGCGACGATTACGTCGGCGTTGATCTTCAGAATCATTGGGGACAAGCGGATCTCGCTCACCTAGACCAATGGCACGTATGCACGTTTTCCAAACGGCCTGGTTAGACGTAATACCTTCTAATATACATTCTCGTATATAACTCGCTCGCTCTTCTGACAAAGTCTGGTTGTATTCGATCGACCCGCGCGAACAAGTGTGACCCTTTATCGTAATTGGAATCGGGCGGTGTATTTGCGATAGTATCCCCCCTAATTCTATTAAGTTGGCTCTAGCTTTAGGGTTATTTGAGTCGCTACGGTCAAAAGCAAACGTTGTGCTTCTCAATTCGAATATGTGTCGTCCTTTTTTAACCTCAGTATTTAATGAAAGCTCATCGCTGTCTCCAAGCTTGGGCAGTAGATTTTTGAGTTGTTCAAGCGCCTTAGTCTCTGCGTCCAAAAGTGCCTTATCACCAATACTGGCCAAAGATTTCATTCCAGGCTGCTGTACAGTCGCAAGGTACTCAAGCACAACCGAATCAAGCCTTTTACTCGCCTTATCGGCTTTATTGTAAGCCTCTACTAAGTTTCCACCTTTAATGATGACATCAGCCAAAGTGTAACCTTTACCGATCTTTTCAGCTATTTGAGAATCTTGTAATAACTGACGCCACTGCGAAGGCACTTCAATCAAATTGATCTTATCTTTCAACTTATCAAATAAGATATTGCCTTTGTCACCGAACAACTTAATCATATCGATTTGACTCTGGCCAAATGCGGCCGTGTTCGCTGAAAGGTCATTAGCTTTACTTATAACGGACAAACAAGCCTCTGTCGCACCCGCAATATTTCTCATTTCGCTATCAGCACTGCCACCAACAGAAGCCGCAGCAACCTTGGCTACGGTTTGCCAACTTAACTTGTGTTGCATCGTTTGGGCTGCACTTTCAATGTACGCTTTATTGCTTTGTACACTGTGCCATATCTGGGGAGCAATTGCGTTTTTTGACTCACTGGCGAGTTTTTCAGGCAAATCAGTTGGGCTTTGTTTCAGTTTTTCCAGTAAATTGGGATAAAGGTGAGGGGCTTGATTGAACAGTGCTTCCTCTACCGAGATGGGATCACCGTTCACCAAAGCACTGCGCCCAAGCGGGGTTGAGATCGGTAAGTGCAATACCCGTTCGCAAAAACTGTATTGCTGGATTTTAGTATCTTGCCAAAAGTCTCGCGCACTACTCTCTCTAACGGTGGAGAGATCAATATCAAAACGGCAATGCTGGTTCGCCTCCTCGAGCTTAAACACCGAATCGGAAATTACCCAAAACGTAGCGCTATAAATGTTCTTTTCTTGACCGTCAATATCTTTGAATTTCACTTCTTTAACAGTGCTCACCGCAGTTAAATTACTGCCTTCTGCATCCCCTTTAATTCGCAACTGTGAAGGAAAATTCGACAGCGTAACCGTCGCGCCAACAAAGTTGGCATCAGAAAAATGCACCACAATCGTAAATGTCTGCGGTAAAACAATGGCATTTAGCGTATTCAGTTGCTCTGTCTCGATCGAATCCTCAAGCTTACCGATAGCAGCAGCATAGTGTTTATCACTGACTTCCTTACTTGGTAATAGAGCTGTAATGGGAAAATCTCTTTGATTAGCCTTTGTGAAATAGTTTTCGTCAGGCTCAGTTTCTGCTCCTGAGATAAGTGAATTATACAAATTCGCCAGCCATTTACCGTCTTTCCCCTCTTCACTCATAAGATGAATTGGCGCTAAATAAGGCGGAAAAAATAGTAAGCGAGAGTGACCAGAGGCAAACGTTGTTGCGGATGCAGGATTGCCTTGCAGTGGCAAATCTTGCCCCAAATCTAATGGTCCAGGTGCGTTAAAATAGGTAATTTTCCCGAGTGCATCACTGTACAGTAACGCCGCTTTCGGTGGTGTTTGAGTTTGGTGCCCTTCACCATCATAGCTGACAGCCCTAGTTTCACGGTCGTCTTTATGCGCGAAACACACATTACGTAATGGAAAATATCGACTATTTGGTACTGGTCCCTTGTCATCAAAAAGTTGACCCAGGAGGTAAACACCACTGACTTTAAGGTTTAATTTCGCCATGAAGTTTACTCCTTATTTAGCTTTATTTGAGTGACAGTGTGCCGTCACAAAATGATCGCCTTGTCTTTCAATTTGGCATGTGCGCTCACAACGTCGGATTTCAAGTGATGTCCATTTTCCATAATCTATTTCTTTACATTTTTCTTGCTGTGCTTCCTGATAACGGGCGAAAGCTTGTTTGTATTGAGCGTGGTCTGGTAAGGCAGGGAATTCCTGACGTAAATCATAATCAGAAAAGTCAGGCTGCAAACTCGCTGGAACATAAAGGGAGAAGCCATTGACACTATCGCCGTCTTCAGGCAGTTTATACTGGTAAGCGAGTTCATCAATCGGTGAGCTCTCATCTGCCTGACGCGCTCTATACAATCTCGGGGTAGGCGCATCATCGCCACTTAATACGCCGAGTTGCAACGTGTAGCGACTGTCTTTGTTAGCTAAAGGTATGGCTTTGTCGGTTGCTCGAGTATTAAATGAACGATAACCATCCTTGGTGTTGCAAGTAAACGCACCACCATCCTCCCGCCAGTAGATATAATCTGCAACGGCATTGTACTTTCTCCGCTCTTCGGCTAAATAACATTCCTTAGGGTAATAACGCTCCTCCTTGTAATGTTGCCAGTCGCCAACTTGATAGGCAAGATTGGTTTCCTCATCGGCCCTACCTAATACAATTTTGTTATGGGAAGTTCTTGCTGTTACTAGTAGCTGTGTTCCTTGATTCAAAAGTTGCACTCTTATAGGTTCATCATAAGCATGCTCGTTACCATCCAGCCATTTCTTTCTCAGTTCAGGAGAATCTGGATTAGGTAAAGCCAACGGCAGATCACTCATAACCATGCTGTTGGTATCAAATTCATACGCCTTACCGAGTTTCGACATGTAAGCTTTACTGCTGTCAGGCAACCAGCCACCAAAGTTACAATCACCCCCGAAGCGTTCGATTTGGCGGGTTTTAAGGTCTGCAACGGCACAACCTTTTAACGATGCGAATAACCCCATGTTAAAAAATAAGAAGCGACCATTTGGTGAGCGCTGCGGGCGCAAGTTTTTGGTAAACCCAACTAGGCTGCCAACTTCTTCTGGAGTCAACAAGGTTTGCAGGTTGCTGCCGTCTAAATTCATGGTGTATAAACCAGCTTGTTTGCGGTTTTCAGCACGATAAATCTGCGTGATGATTTGCGGCGTGTCTCCGGGATTGTCCCACTGAGCCAACGGCGCGGTGCGTGGGTCTGCGACTTCCAATATCCAATCAGCTCGCTCTGACGTCCTATCAACAAAGAGCCCCATCGAGGAAACAACCGTGTTTAACGCCTTGTTATATTTTTCTTGCTCCGCTTGTGCAGCAGCTCTTTCATCTAACCATTGCTGAACTTGTGGGCTAAAGGCGCTGCCTACCCCGACGCCCGCAATAGCAAATGCGGACAAGCCAAATAAGACTTTTTTATTCATCACTTACATTCCTAATTCTTGTTTCCACAGCGACATATATTGGCTGAGATTATCTTCTGCATTCAGCTCTTGTTCGCTGCGTTCTGGCTCGGGCTCTACCCTTTCCGCCATTTGAGTCGGAGTCGACCAATTCTGTATTTGCTCAAGAGTTAAGTCTTGAAAAACCAGTTCCGAGTGATGGGTATAACCTGGAGAGGTGATCTGTAAAGTGAATTTTCCTTTTGGGGGAAAACCACCTAGCTGCGCCGTCGCAAAATGTGGGTTTTCTTGGTCATATTGAAGCGCTTCACTCAGTACCCAATCACTTTCACTATCAGATATCACCGCATAATGAATAACTGGGGTATTAAAATCGATTAGCCCGGTTTCAACTGACAATTGAAAACCACTGTTTTTTCCATCTACATAAGCAATCACGGTGTTGCTCTGATCATAGCTGCGAACTATGGCTTGTTGGTCGCTCAGCCATGGCATGTCGTCTTCGGTAACTTTGTGGATGGCGGCGCTATCTACATCGGAGGTGAATTCTTGTGCACTGAATGACTGCTCGTCACTGTAACTGCTTAATTCATCTAATGGTGTGCTGGATTTCTCTAGCAAAGCAGCATCCGATTCTAATGCTTCAATTTGAGCAAAGCGCTTTTGCTTTGGTGAGAAAATGATCTTGAGTCCATTTTCCCCCTGTTGGATCTCACCCGATATTTTGTAAGGTGCCCAGAAGTGCGCCATAGCAAAACCGCTTGCGCTTCTTTGTATTACCTGTGGTGTGTCTTTTTTCTTTTCTTCTTGATCTAGGGTACGGTAATACTCGACGTCAACATCTTGGTAGTAACCTTTCTCGTTTATGGCCATCTCGCGCCAAAGCTTTCCTTTCCAAAAGACATAAAGAAAACCACCACGCAGATCAGAAGCTTTTGCTTTGTCGTTGCTACCATCTAAGTAAGCCAATGGTCTCACAGGCACTAACACGTTATCCCACTCATCCATCTGAGTTTCTTTATCAACGGGTTGCAGGTCTTCGGCGAGTTTAAGCAAAATTGGCTGAGGCTGGTCAGTGCAAGGGATTTTGATATAGAGCGTTTTTCCCTCAGCTTCGAGATCTTTAAATGTCGCGAGGCTGCGGTGTTTGTTTTCGGTATCAGCCTTGCCTACAGTAACTTTTTCTTTTTGAGCGTCCGTTTTTCCCAACATCAAACATGCCGCGTTGCTAGACCACTGCCCTGCAAACTCGACAACGATTTTTTGATCTGGGCTTGGCTCAGAGGGGACATGCGTGTAACTACGAACTAAAGCAACATCGTCAGTAACCTGCTTATAACCCGCTTTAAAAGCTTTGCTTTCATTCGAAGCAGATACAGAGTCAACGAGTGATTTAAGTCTAGGGAAGCTTTGCAGCTGAGAGTCCGTCAATGGCGACCGACGAGCAACGGTAGATAATGACACCCAGTTGCCTTTCCCCAATTCGATTCTTATAGCAGCTAGCAATGCGCTGGTCGTTTTTTTGGCAGAGATGGAAATCTTTTGCGCCAATTCTTTAGGGAGGTTTCTGAGGATGTCATCTGAATTTCGCAAACGCGAAAGCTGTCCTATACACTCGTCCGGTGTAAGAACATAAGATAGCTCGTTGGAGGATAGCTTCGAGCTAGGTATAAATTTGCAAACTAAATGCATTTGAATTCTCCACAACCAACATCGTAAATATGGCTGCGGTGACAATTAAGCTGATAAGGCTTACAAGTACGATTTGGTGCGCTAATGCTACTAATTTAATTTATAACATTCAATCACATAGAAAAATCGACAAATAAGCTGAAAGCCAACCAAAAGACACATTAGCTAGCAAGTAAGTCACTTTAACTACAGATAAAGACAAAACAACTAGACATTGAAATCAAAAAGAAGGATTAAAATAAAAGGAATTTTTTTATTTTTGGGCAGAAGTTAACAGTTTCATTATTACGCAGGAGAAATATCGACTATTGGGTACTGGTCCCTTGGCATCAAAAAGTTGACCCAGGAGGTAAACACCACTGACTTTAAGGTTTGATTTCGCCATGAAGTTTCCTCCTTATTTAGCTTTATTTGAGTGACAGTGTGCCGTCACAAAATGATCGCCTTGTTTTTCAATTTGGCATGTGCGCTTACAACGTCGGATTTCAAGTGATGTCCATTTTCCATAATCTATTTCTTTACATTTTTCTTGCTGTGCTTCCTGATAACGGGCGAAAGCTTGTTTGTATTGAGCGTGGTCTGGTAAGGCTGGGAATTCCTGACGTAAATCATAATCAGAAAAGTCAGGCTGCAAACTCGCTGGAACAAAAAGGGAAAAGCCATTAACACTATCGCCTTCCACAGGCGGTTTATACTGGTAAGCGAGTACATCAATCGGCGAGCTCTCATCTGCCTGACGCGCTCTATACAGTCTCGGGGTAGGCGCATCCTTGCCACTTAATACGCCGAGTTGCAACGTGTAGCGGCTGTCTTTACTAGCCAAAGGTAAAGCTTTGTCGGTTGCTCGAGTATTAAATGAACGATAGCCATCCTTGGTGTTGCAAGTAAACGCACCGCCATCTTCCCGCCAGTAGATATACTCAGCAAAGGCATTGTACTTTCTCCGCTCTTCGGCTAGATAACATTCCTTAGGGTAATAACGCTCCTCCTTGTAATGTTGCCAATCGCCAACTTGATAGATGAGATTGGTTTCCTCATCGACCCGACCTAATACAATTTTGTTATGAGAAGTTCTTGCTGTTACTAGTAGCTGTTTTCCTTGATTCAGAAGTTGTACTCTTATAGGCTCATCATAAGCATGCTCATTACCATCCAGCCATTTCTTTCTCAGTTCAGGAGAATCCGGGTTGGGTAAAGCCAACGGCAGCTCACTCATAACCATGCTGTTGGTATCAAATTCATACGCTTTGCCAAGTTTCGACATGTAGGCTTTACTGCTGTCAGGCAGCCAGCCACCAAAGTTACAACCGCCGCCAAAGCGTTCGATTTGGCGGGTTTTAAGGTCTGCAACGGCACAACCTTTTAACGATGCGAATAACCCCATGTTAAAAAACAAGAAGCGGCCATTTGGTGAGCGCTGCGGGCGCAAGTTTTTGGTAAACCCAGCTAGGCTGCCAACTTCTTCTGGGGTCAACAAGGTTTGCAGGTTGCTGCCGTCTAAATTCATGGTGTATAAACCAGCTTGTTTGCGGTTTTCTGCACGATAAATCTGAGTAATGATTTGCGGCTTTTCTCCGGGGTTGTCCCACTGAGCCAACGGCGCGGTGCGTGGATCTGCAACTTCCAATATCCAATCTGTTTTCTCTGATGTCCAACCATCGAAGAGCCCCATATAAGAAACTACTGTATTTAGCGCTTTGTTATATTTTTCTTGCTCCGCTTGTGCAATCGCTCTTTCATCTAACCATTGCCTAACTTGTGGGCTATAAGCACTGCCTATCCCAACGCCAGCTATGGCTAATGCGGTCAAGCCAAATATGACTTTTTTATTCATCACTTACATTCCTAATTCTTGTTTCCACAGCGACATATATTGGCTGAGATTCTCTTCTGCATTCAGCTCTTGTTCGCTACGTTCTGGCTCGGGCTCTACCCTTTCCGCCATTTGAGTCGGAGTCGACCAATTCTGTATTTGCTCAAGAGTTAAGTCTTGAAAAACCAGTTCCGAGTGATGGGTATAACCTGGAGAGGTTATCTGTAAAGTGAATTTTCCTTTTTGGGGAAAACCACCGAGCTGCGCCGACGCAAAATGTGGGTTTTCTTGGTCATATTGAAGCGATTCACTCAGTACCCAATCACTTTCACTATCAGATATCACCGCATAATGAACGACAGGGGTATTAAAATCGATCAGCCCAGTTTCAACTGACAATTGAAAACCACTGTTTTTTCCATCCACATAAGCAATGACCGTATTACTCTGGTCGTAACTGCGTACTATGGCTTGTTGGTCACTCAGCCATGGCATGTCGTCTTCGGTAACTTTGTGGATGGTTGCGCTGTCTATATCGGAAGTATATTCTTTTGCACTGAATGACTGTGCGTCACTGTAACTGCTTAATTCATCTAATGGTGTGCTGGATTTCTCTAGCAAAGCAGCATCCGATTCTAATGCTTCAATTTGAGCAAAGCGCTTTTGCTTTGGTGAGAGGATGACCTTGATCGGCTCAGGCTAGTCGTAAATTGAGTTTTTGATGTAATTGAACATTAATACCGTAACAATAGCTAAATCATTGAATCAATTGGGCCTAGAGTACTTTCCTTCTTTGTTTTTCTTCCATTCGACTATGGCTCTCATCAATCCAAAAGATCAGAGAGCAAAGGTTGATTAGGGCTGTATTACACTGGTCCCATATAACTGTTTTGTTTCGAGGTTTAAGCATTAATCTACGACGACCCTTGGAATTCGTTCAGATCGCAGCTTATTGATTTAATTCCATCGATTTAAGCAACAAAACTCCAATAAGCAACCAGTATAGTTGAAAGGGTGTTTATAAATCACACATCCAATCGAAGTAAAAACAGGATGTTTATTTACCCGTCCCTACTACTAAAAAGCGTAAAAACTGAGGAGCCTTCCCATTCAAACTTACAAACTCAAATCGTTTATAGCATTGTAAACTCAGTGACTTCTCCATCTTTGTAGATGAACTGAGTTTTTACACCGTTTTCAGTCCAAAGTAGTTCTTCACCATTAAGCTCACCTTGGGTAAAGTGGCTGGTTGACTGCGGTTTACCATTCTTGTACCAAGTTTGTTGCTTGCCTTGTTTCAAACCAGCTTGATACTCAGCAGTGCGCATTAATTGCCCATTTTTATACCAAATTGACTCTTTGCCCTGCTTAAGACCGTCTTTGTATGTCACGTCACTTTTCAGTTGACCATTCGGATACCAATAACGTTCCCGACCTTCAAGCTTCCCACTAACATATTTGGCTTGGACAGCAATGTTGCCATTTTCAAACCAGTGTTCATGTTTACCGTTATATTCACCGACAGTAAACGTAGTTCGCTGTTTCAGCTTGCCATTGCTGTAATACCAAGTTTGCGTACCTTGCTGTCGGTTATTTACGAACTCACCGCTGAATATCAGCGTACCATTACCGTCCCAACCCTGTGTTAACCCATGACGCTCACCTTGATTCATATTGATGAACCATTGCTTACGGCCATATGTGTCCCAGTATTTGGTTAATCCGTGTTTTTTACCATTGAGATACTGACCTTCCCATGCCATCTGATTAATCAGGTGTGTGTACCAGATAGCAGCGCGCCCATTCAACACACCATGCTCATAAGTATTCAACATTTTAGGGCGACCAGAATAAGTCCAAAACTTCTCTTCACCGTGCTTTTTACCGTCAACATAGGTGATTTCACTAAGCTTATTCAAAGATTGCTCAGGCTCATCTTTATCCATAAAGTACTGTAAGTCAGTGCCCGTGAAAGGTGTTGTATGACCTCGCTCATAAGCAAGCATTTCTTTTTCACCTTTAAATTCAAGAATAGCTGCATTAGCAACCAGCGGAATTAAACACAAGGCCAGCAATCCATGTTTAATAAAATGGCGTGCTTCATCGTACATACTTGTCTCTTCCAACATATAAACGCTTTTAATACTCTGTATTAGATCCATTATGATTACAGACTCCATGATTTTTCTGAATGCAACGTTCCGTCATCCAACCATTTTGTCTGCTTGCCAACGAGCTGACCTTTAACATAGTGAGCTTGCTCTTTCAGTTGACCATTGCTGTACCATTGCTTTGCTTCACCATTCAATACACTCCGATTACCCCACCTATTCTTTTCAATAACGTAACTTAGTTCACTCTTTAGTTGGCCATCCTTGTACCACGCCTTATGTGTACCAATTTCGCCATCACGAACGATAATACCTTGTGTTTTAATCTGCCCGTTACCGTACCAAGATGTTTTTGAATACCTCTCCGGATTCTTAGTCGCTTTTATCTCATGTTTTTGATTACCATTTTTATACCATTCAGCCATACCAATATAAGCTGATTTATAAGGTCCCTTTTTATTTATATCAAGGCGGTCTATCGTTTCAATACTGCCTGAGTCATACCAGGTATATTGCAAATCATCAAAGTGACCACCAAAGGTATACTTCTCACTAGAAAGTAAGTTCGTGTTTCGATGATATCGAAGCCACTTGCCAGTCAGCGTCGGTCTCATACTCAGTAATATACCCTGAGGATTATAACTTTGGATAAAACCATAGTTCTGCCCATCACGGGTACTGTATATCGAACGAATCTTACCTTTGTAATGTTCCCACTTAATCCCTTCGTATTTGCCGTCTTCTCTAAAATAAAAAGACCTCTCATTGTATCGCGCAACACCATCAATCATGTCGATATCATAATCGAGCACCATGCCGTCTTCCCTTCCGCGATTGAAATACTCTTCTCCTTTGAGGCGATGATCAGCAAAGTAGCTGCGACTTAACCCCGCTCTGGTACCGTCAACGTATTGTTCGTCGCTAGAAAGATATCGATTGCCTTGTTTATCAATATCCCATTGCTTTTTATCACCTTGGTATTTGTTATTTACATACTGCACCTCGCGATAAAGACGACCTTCACGCCAAAACTTCTGTTTGCCGTTATAAATACCATACTGATAGGTATTGAGCTCTTCGAGGTAATAGCTTGGCTGGCCTTGGTCATTCTTAACAGAACGATCTATTTTCCACTCTTGTTCAGTACCGTGTTTCTTACCATTAAGCCAATGGCTTTTTGATTCTAAGCGACCATCTTCAAACCAACTAAAGCTTGGTCCATGCTGCTTTCCATTTAAGTAATAAGCCTCAGCACGCTTAGTCCCATTATCATAAAAAGACTCTGCAACCCCGGTATAAGGGCTCTTATCTACCTTTAGTAGCGCCGTCACATCGTTTCGATTACGTATATTACGTTCAAACTCAAGGTCATTGAATGGAGTCGCCGATACCGACAATGAAAACAGTAAGCACTGACTCATTAGTGCTATTGTCATGCTTAATGACAAGGCTTTTTTATAAGGCGAGCCTAATAACAGCATTATCGTTTATCCTCTTCGTTACAAACTTCAGGGCTACGGTTACAGATGATGGGCTTCATATTCATATCAAAATCATATTTTTCGATCATGAGTTTGACCCAAGGATACACTTCCGCATCACGCTCTTTTGGCATGTATTGGTACACTTGAACTAACATGTTCAGCGCTGATGCGGATTCTTTCGCAACAAGTTTAAGATACTCAATCCCTCGCTCCCGATCTTTCTCAACTACCATGCCTTCTAAATACATGTAACCTAAGTTGTAATACGCACAGCTTTCCCCCTTAGCCTCGGCTTGTCGTAACAAAGCTAAGCCTTTCTCACCATTGGCACTATCCTTGTGTTCAAGGCGAACATAGTCAACGCCCGCTGCGCACATTGCGCCTGGGTCACCTTGTTTTGCGCCCAACCGTCTTGCTTCACGCGCCAATTTCCAGCGCGCATCGCCCTCTTCATAAAGTTGATAGTGATCGCCTAATAGTGCACTTGCTTCACCGTCCCCCATCTCAGATGCCTTAATTAGTAACGCTTTCGCCTCATCGTAATAGCGTGTGTTGGTCAACGCTTTAGCTTTGGCAACCAACTGCTTTGACTTACTCAATGAAGTGATATCTAGTTCAGGCGCAGTTTCAGAGCAATGATTCATTACGCGGGTTAGCATTTCAGCGAGACCACTAACAGGGAAATCATCGTCAAAGTCGTTAGTCATCTGGCTGAGTTGACCTTTAGTATTGATCTCAACATGCACAGCACTGTTGCTTTTGAGTGCATCAATGAACGCCGCTTTAGGTTGAAAAAATTGTCTGTTAGCAGCAATAGTTGGTGCGTACTGGTCTGCATTTTCGCCATGCTCAACACGGTAGTAATGACGAGTTCCATCTCCAAAGGTGAACAAATAATCACTATTTTTAAGGTAGAAATCCATGTATGACTTGTTGATACCAAATTGCACTTTATGGCCATCACAAAAAGCATAGAAACCGTCTGCAACTTCCCAGTCGAATTCCGGGTCTCCGATATAGCTCGCGCCTTGAACTTGCACGTTACCATTATCATCTTCTTCAACCGTAGATGCGTAATAAATGCTCGCATCAGGTGTATAACCATGGGTGACAATGCCTTCAGTGTCACTGGATACACGTTTCTCTTTAATATCGGTATAAACAAACGGCTCATTTTGAGCATAGACATATGAACTTGCTGCAAAAGCAAGGCATGCAAGCTTGATTGATGTATTATTCATTTGAACTCTGTTTTAAAATCTTATTTACTGGAAGTAACTTTTAAGGAATGCTATCGATTCGTTTGTTACAACTAGCTATTATTGCTTCTCCAGTTAGTCCGACAAATTGCTCCATCAAAGTTGGATTTTGTTGCGGTGTAGCCGACAGCGGAGACAACTATAATCGTCAAACCCAAGCTGAGTAATATTTTCTTTTTCATTCTTAATCCATTCTTTAATTGGGTTGCCATGGCAAATACGCCCCCAACAGATTAAAAAATATGAGTATATTTCCCAGCTCTGACTTGTGGGACGCAGACAAAGAATGGTTGACAAAAATTTGAGGTTAATCAGTTAAAAGGACCTTATCATTTTGTCCCTTCAGTATTCTCAGACATCTAGAAATCATATAAATTAGACACATCGCTATAGCAGCCAATAGACTTAATTGGGTGTAAAGTAACACCTCAGTACTGCCCCAAGCCTCTCTTAATTCAGAATAATCACCAACAGCGGCGTTAATAACCACGCCAAGGGCAATAAAGAGGTATAACAACCACAATTGAACTTTATTTCTAGGGAGAGTCTTCCACGGACATCTTTCACTAGACTGAAACACTCTGATAGCCTCACTATCTGTCTTTGCATCAATCATTTCTTCTTCAACGAAAAAGCCTTCCGTTTTTAGCCTATTGATATCAGATGACGATGTTGCACTCATTAGGTCAATCGCCACCGCAATCTTATCCCGATGTAAAATAACGTAACTATTCATTAGTACTCCCATAAAAATGAGACACTTTACGTTATATCAGTTGACGATTCAGCTTTCAGTTTTACTAAAATATTAGCGAATAAGTCGCTTTCCGGACTTCCGTGATCTTGCTCGAATATTCTATATGGAAGACAAACGTCTGCGTCTGAGCCTAGGTAATAAAGCCTCACTGGAGCCAGAAAAGACTGCCTTCAGTAGGTGCTTGCAACACTCTACAGCTAACTACGGAAGCACAATAGTAACTTGAGATACAGGTCCTTTGGTGACAAGCTATGTTGCTCCACTAAATCATAAGCCATCATTCGATAGCCCAACATACAAACTTATATTGAAGTCAATGCCTATTTCGCCAGTAAGTAGAATATACCATTGCCACCCTATCCGTCTTTCACGCTCGACGACTGTTATACGGGGGCAAACGGTGATATACACTGAATCGATCACTTTTATTTTTGACTTTCATAAAGCTTCGGTAACGTAAAACGGTTTGCAGGGTAAATCCTTTAGAGCTATTGTAATCTAACGTAACGGCTCAGCTATCTATATTGCCATCAATTCGTTTCAGACACTAAAGTACCCAACCTTACCAGAGCTAGCGAAACTGAAGTTTTCGCCTTTAAATCAAAAATTTACGCCAAACCCAGCTTTTGTATGCCAATCAAATATTCGACCTTCATCCGTATTGTAGCTGTAGAATAAAGCGCCAAATAAGTAGATTTCATCATCGTAGGTTCTGGCCATTATTTAGCCTCCTTAAACCAGTTGCCATGATTTGCAGAGAGGTTATACACAATGGCGGGGTCTAACGTGCGGCTGTAACCCAACGGAGACCAACTCCACGCTTGTTTTGTCTGGTTGTTCTGTACTGACATCAGCATCGCGTTATAATTCGTCAAAGAAAAACGATTTTTTAGACCGATGGCATATTGCATTGCCCCATCACGCTCAATCTGTTGACCATTTGCTAGATCAACAACAAACACATTGTGATAGTTGCGATTAGCCGCCCAAACGATGTCCCCTTCTGGACTGATCGCCGTATAATGCGCTTTTGCTTTATTAACAGGTAACTTTTTCCCCCATTGAACCAATTTTACAAGCTCATGAGTCTTTTCATCAATGATTCCAGCTCCAACATCTCCCACCTCATAAATCAACCCGCCTTTTATAAATCCTGTACCGAATATTTGTAAATCCGTTTTTTCCGCCTCACCTTTAGCAATATCCCACTTATACACCACACGCCCCACCTTACCCGTGCGGTAATAAACGTAGCTGCTATCTTCCGCCCACAGGAAACCCGGAATACCAGCTAAACGATGCGGCAAGTCAATTAATTTTTGCTCTTTTAAATCAAAAAGATGTATGTCAGGTCCGGAGTTCAGTGCAACGTAACGATTATTTGGTGAGCGACTGGTTTTGTATCGAGTGCTGGATGCCTTTCCAAGATAGGGTAAATCTGTCACCAAACGCAGGTCCGTACCATCGGTCTTCATACTCCAAACTTTTACACGCCCTTCGTACTCATCGTACATTGGGTCTGGTCCATATCCTTGATCGTCTGATAAGTTTGCCCAAGTAAACTGAACGCGTGGCAAATCGTAAGAACTCGCGTCGTTTAAATCTTCCCTTGGCCATTCTTTGGCACGATGGATAAAGTAACGAGGAAAGTCACGTTGTTGATAAGTCGCAGAGCCAGATTTACGGACCTTGCTCTGCTCCATGGTGTAGTAGTTATGTTCACCCACGTAAGTGCGGCCGTCATCTTTACAACCCGCTATCGATAAAGCAGTAAGTAACAGTAATAGTATTTTTTTCATGGTTTAACCTAGCAATTCTGAAATGGGTACATTTTCTTCTACAACAACAAGACGTTGGCTACCGGTGGAGAGGCTCGAATGAACACCTCGAACAATATCGACGTTCTTGACCTCTGCCGGCGGGAATGCAAAACGCAGCGTCATATAACCATCGTCGTCTTTCATCGCTGAACGAAAGTACGATTTGTGAATCCAATCGTGTTCTATGTTACGAAGCCCAAAGAAATCGTCCGGTTGATCTGTCAAAGGCTCGTGAAGGTAACGTATAGAAGGCAAAGCGCCTCTTGGAGCCAACTTAAGCCCCGCGATATTGCTTTCTTTATGTTCGTTGATGATTCCACTGCCAGTCCCTGTCGATGCGGTACCGGAAACTGGAATAATATTCTCACCCGCATTATCAAAGCTTTGGGATGAGGAGTATATTTGCAACTCTGAAAGAGACTTAGCAATTGAAGCAGGATCACTCTCTAGCTCAGACAGTTCCGTGTTTGTCAAAGCCAACTCGGAATAATGGATATAACATTCTTGTACTTCTCCCGCGACTTTATATGGCACCCAAATATGCGGTAGAGGAACACCTTGTGCAATACGCAAACCATCTTTGCCAGCTTTATAAGGGCTTAGCGCCGTTTTAACAGTGATAGGATCAATATCTAATTCTGGAAAAACAACATCTACTTCCTCATCTACAAGGCGGAATACCCTAGCACCTTGATCAAGGCTTAGATGTCCCGAATACACTTTCTGACCGGATTGATAAATCTCAAATGGTTCTTCGCCAATATAGTAGTCTGGTACAAGGTTTGCCCCATCAATGTTGACATGTCGTGTTTTCATCGAGGATTCAGGATCATTATTTCTGTAGTACTCTAAATCGACATCAGCAAAGTAGCCTTTTGTTGTAACTTCAACCTCTCGCCAAACTTTGTTATTCCAGATTACATAGAAATAACCTTCTGCAACCAACTCATGTCCATTTGTGCCCTCTAGCATAGGTAGCACAGGCACTAACACGTTATCCCACTCATCCATCTGAGTTTCTTTATCAACGGGTTGCAGGTCTTCGGCGAGTTTAAGCAGGATTGGCTGAGGCGGGTCAATGCAAGGGATTTTGATATAGAGCGTTTTGCCCTCAGCTTCGAGATCTTTAAATGTCGCGAGGCTGCGGTGTTTGTTTTCTGTATCAGCCTTGCCTACAGTCACTTTTTCTTTTTGAGTTTCCGTTTTTCCCAACATCAAACATGCCGCGTTGCTAGACCATTTCCCTGCAAACTCGACAACGATTTTTTGATCTGGGCTTGGCTCAGAGGGGACATGCGTGTAACTACGAACTAAAGCAACATCGTCAGTAACCTGCTTATAACCCGCTTTAAAAGCTTTGCTTTCATTCGAAGCAGATACAGAGTCAACGAGTGATTTAAGTCTAGGGAAGCTTTGCAGCTGAGAGTCCGTCAATGGCGACCGACGTGCAACGGTAGATAATGACACCCAATTGCCTTTTCCCAATTCGATTCTTATAGCAGCTAGCAATGCGCTGGTCGTTTTTTTGGTAGAGATGGAAATCTTTTGCGCCAATTCTTTAGGGAGGTTTCTAAGGATGTCATCTGAATTTCGCAAACGCGAAAGCTGTCCTATACACTCGTCCGGTGTAAGAACATGAGATAGCTCGTTGGAGGATAGCTTCGAGCTAGGTATAAATTTGCAAACTAAATGCATTTGAATTCTCCACAACCAACATCGTAAATATGGCTGCGGTGACAATTAAGCTGATAAGGCTTACAAGTACGATTTGGTCTGCGTATCCTACTTACTTAGCCATTTATTTTCAACGAGATAGAAAAATCGCCCGAAATCAAAAACACCAAAAAAATGGTGACTTTTGCTATCAAAACATGCGATTTGACCACAACAAAAGCCAGTAACATCACCCACTCTGTCAAAATGGTAAAATCTTACTATCTAAAAAAATTTAATTTATGGACTGAAGTTAACAAAAATCGTAGTAACGTGCGCTTCAGGTAAGCACGAGGAAATTCAGAAGTTTATGAGGTGCCCTCCTCAGCAACAAACAACAAATTGACTGTTACTGAGGAAGTTTAAATAAAAAGGTGAGCGCATTACGCACTCACAAAAGTAACTGCTCTGAAGCTTGCTAGGATTAAATTTGCTTCATCGCGAGTTAAAGAGGCGAGGTATTACCCATCGACCTCATGCAGAACACTATACTCAGAGTATAGAAACGAGCGTAAATATATAATATTTAAAAAGATTTTCAACGCGACACATTCACCATAGCACCTGCCGAGCAACCATCACAATCACTTCATACACACCTAAAAGCAACATTGGCCTAGTTATTATAGTTATTCAGCCTTGTATTAAGACGATTCATTAATTCGAGTAACTTATCAATAAAGGCAATTATTTTGATAAATATCACAAAAAGTCCCAAAGAAATAAAGCGAGCTAAACGCTCGCTTTATTTATGCCGCATTTTTTAAAGTTTTGTTATCACTAAAATATCGGTTGTAAACAGCACCTAAGGAGGCTGTACTTGCGAAACGATCATAGTTAAATGTTGCTAGAGCCTCTTCGGCAGAGGCGGAAAGCTTGTTGGTACCATTTACATAAATCGTCACTACCCCCTCCTTCAGTCCTGAAAGATCTAAATCAGTTGTCCATGAGTCTGAAAGCACGGTAGCCATGCCTGTGGCTTCTGTACCATCAGCGTCGACTGCTTTAATATCTATGAACTCACCATCTTCAAACCGTTCACTGCTACCACTTACTGTCATGCTTTCCACTCCAGTAACATCGTTGATAACGTCTAGGTGTATTGTCGGTGTAATTGGCATGGAGTAAGCCGTGTTCTGACTACCGGTATTCCCTGATAAGTCTTGGTAGTCACGAACAACCAACCCCACATTGAGCTCCGACGTGCTTGGTACCACCACATCACCAGTCCAAACACTTGGGTCCGCGGTTGCCACTAATGAAGTGATCGTGGTACCACCTAACTCCGCCACAGCACCTTGCAATGCTTTATCGAATTCCAGCGTTACCGTCACGCTTTGGCCGATGGCTTGGTGCTCAGGCGTAAACGTCACGTTAGTCAGCGTTGGCAGAGACTGCGCCAGTGTAAAGCTCTGGCTTTCACTCACTTCAATGCCGGCTGAGTTCGTCCCTGTCACCATCACGGTATAAGTGCCGTTGGTTTGGTGACTCATATCAATCGCGTCACTGGTCCAATTGCCACCGGCTTGTACCGTCGCACTGCTGCTTTTCAATACCGTCGCGCTGCCTTGGGCTTTTACTTCAAGACGCAGGGACTGACCGTCAAAACGTGTCGACGTGCCTTCGAATTGTAGCGTGGCGGCATGCGCTTCATCCACATTACCCACTGGCGTAATAGCTAAGGTTGGTGTGATCGGCATGGAGTAAGCCGTGTTCTGGCTACCGGTATTCCCTGAGAAGTCTTGATAGTCACGAACAAGCAACGCCACATTCAGCTCTGACGTGTTTGGTACCACCACATCACCAGTCCAAACGCTTGGGTCCGCGGTTGCCACTAATGAGGTGATCGTCGTGCCACCTAACTCCGCCGCGGCGGACTGCAGATCTTTATCGAATTCCAGCGTTACCGTCACGCTTTGGCCGATGGCTTGGTGCTCAGGCGTAAACATCACGTTAGTCAGCGTTGGCAGAGATTGCGCCAGTGTAAAGCTCTGACTTTCACTCACTTCAATGCCCGCTGAGTTCGTCCCCGTCACCATCACGATGTAAGTGCCATTGGTTTGATGACTCATATCAATCGCGTCACTGGTCCAAGTGCCACCGGCTTGTACTGTCGCGCTGCTGCTTTTTAGTACCGTCGCGCTGCCTTGGGCTTTCACTTCAAGACGCAGGGACTGGCCGTCAAAACGTGTCGACGTGCCTTCGAATTGTAGCGTGGCGGCAAGCGTTTCATCCACACTGCCCACCGGCGTGATGGCTAAGGTCGGCGTGATCGGCATGGAGTAAGCCGTGCTCTGGCTACCGGTATTCCCTGATAAGTCTTGGTAGTCACGAACAAGCAACGCCACATTGAGCTCCGACGTACTTGGTACCACCACATCACCAGTCCAAACGCTTGGGTCCGCGGTTGCCACTAACGAGGTGATCGTCGTGCCACCTAACTCCGCCGCGGCGGACTGCAGATCTTTATCGAATTCCAGCGTTACCGTCACGCTTTGGCCGATGGCTTGGTGCTCAGGCGTAAACATCACGTTAGTCAGCGTTGGCAGAGATTGCGCCAGTGTAAAGCTCTGACTTTCACTCACTTCAATGCCCGCTGAGTTCGTCCCCGTCACCATCACGATGTAAGTGCCATTGGTTTGATGACTCATATCAATCGCGTCACTGGTCCAAGTGCCACCGGCTTGTACCGTTGCGCTGCTGCTTTTCAATACCGTCGCGCCGCCTTGGGCTTTCACTTCAAGACGCAGGGACTGACCATCAAAACGTGTCGACGTACCTTCAAATTGTAGCGTGGCGGCATGCGCTTCATCCACATTACCCACTGGCGTAATAGCTAAGGTTGGTGTGATCGGCATGGAGTAAGCCGTGTTCTGGCTACCGGTATTCCCTGAGAAGTCTTGGTAGTCACGAACAAGCAACGTCACATTCAGCTCTGACGTGCTTGGTACCACCACATCACCAGTCCAAACACTTGGGTCCGCGGTTGCCACTAATGAAGTGATCGTCGTGCCACCTAACTCCGCTGCGGCGGATTGCAGATCTTTATCGAATTCCAGCGTTACCGTCACGCTTTGGCCGATGGCTTGGTGCTCAGGCGTAAACGTCACGTTAGTCAGCGTTGGCAGAGACTGCGCCAGTGTAAAGCTCTGGCTTTCACTCACTTCAATGCCGGCTGAGTTCGTCCCTGTCACCATCACGGTATAAGTGCCGTTGGTTTGGTGACTCATATCAATCGCGTCACTGGTCCAATTGCCACCGGCTTGTACCGTCGCACTGCTGCTTTTCAATACCGTCGCGCTGCCTTGGGCTTTTACTTCAAGACGCAGGGACTGACCGTCAAAACGTGTCGACGTGCCTTCGAATTGTAGCGTGGCGGCATGCGTTTCATCCACATTGCCCACTGGCGTGATGGCTAAGGTTGGCGTGATCGGTAATTCGTGAGCGGTGTTATCCTCACCTATGTTGCCAGTCAAATCTTTAAATTGACTAACAACCAAGTCGACACTTAACAGCGCGGTGCTCGGAACTTGTACATCACCAACCCAGACCTTTTTATCTGCCGTTGCTGACAGAGAACTAATGCGATTGCCGCCAAGCGTAGCGGTCGCCTCTTGGAGCTCTTTATCAAACTCAAGCGATACATTCACGCTTTGACCCACACTCTGATGCTCGGGGTTAAATGTCACATTGGTTAGTTTTGGTAAGATTCCTTCAACCGCGATACTTAAGCTGCTTCCTTTTCCAGGAATTGTGTTGGTACTTTGATAGCTATTGTCTTCTACCTGAATAGTGATATTTTTATCTTGTTTTTCTGGGCTGACATAGTTAACCGTCCACGTAATATTGTCTGAAGTCGACCAAGTATCTTGTTTTAACGTTCCTGTTGCACCGCTATCACTAGCGACAAGATGGACATCTGAGATATCAAAGTTCGTAACTTCTTCTGTAAAGTTAAACGCAAGCGTAATCTCTTCGCCTCCAAAAAGAGGGGCGCTTGAGGCGGTAGAGATACTTAGCCCGGGAACGGTTGCCGCTTCCACATGCGCGTCAATAGAACTTTCACTCTTGTTATCCACCTTGTCTGTTGCTGCCACCGTGATCGTATGATCGCCTTTCGGTAACAAATAGCTTATGACATAAGGCCCCGCTTCGGTTGTCGGCTCAGTAATCGCTTGAGGAGCCACAGTGCTGCCACCACTCACCGCTTTTGACGTGACGAGATTTAAATTTTTATCTGTAATGTATGCACTAATTTCTAGTTGATACTTATCGTTTGTCGGCACCTTAGAGGTTTGATTAGCACTTAAGCCCGAAATACTTGGAGCGTCATAATCAACAATAGATTCGATAACCTTTCCATCATAACTTTTGCCTAGTAATTCAAAGCTTGTATTCTCTCTTCCAACTGAGTCCGTCACCGTCACCTTAAGGGTATATGCCCCTTGGTTATCGACGGCAAAGTTCATCATTCCATTACCACTAGATGAGATAACATCACCTGAGTAACGCAAGGAATCACCGAGGCTTGGAATAAGCTCCACAGAATATTGTGAAGCTTTCACTCTTTCTCCTTCCACCGTAGATACCGTAAACGGCTGGCTTGCCTTGGTTAAAAACAGTTTCCCACCCTGCAAACTCGTAATTCCATCGAAATCAACTGTGACTTTAGGAACACTAATATCAATGACTTTTCTGATATCAGAATACAGTCCGACGCTATCTGTCGCTTTGATATCAACCGTGATTGAACCACGCCCCTCTAACTGAGATTTCGGTAGTTCAAAGTACGTAGATGAACCGTTCCCATCCTCTACTCTTTCTTCTTGATAGCTTGGGTTTAAAACCGAATAGTTTACTTTTGCCAGGCTGCTACCAGTGTCCGTTATGTCGAAACGAAAACGAACATTATCTGGATTTGTTGGCGATTCAGTTACGATAATCTCATCGCCAACACTTGGAGGTGTGTTGTCAACTTTAATATCAACGGTCGCTTCACCGACTCTCGACCACACATCCGTTGCAGTAATCGTTGTCCTGATCGTTTTTCCATCCGCATCGCTAGGAAGTTCACTTGTAAATGTTGAACACTTGTAGGTTGGATCATCTGCACACACCTCTAATTGTGCAAACTTCTCCGGATTATCTTTATAGTTGTAGGATTCCGTTCCAAATCTGGCCATCACATTGTCTAGTCTAGAGTTTTCATACAGCTTAATTCTGAACTTGGCGACAAGCTGCTGACCATTAATGGTTGTGTTTCCAACCGGATCAGTAATTTCAACGACTACCGAACCTTTAGGTAATTCAAGCAGTAGATCGTGCTCTGGCGTCAAGTTTCCTGCTAAATCAGATAAGTTCTTGATTTTGTATTCTTGAGTTGTACTCAGGCCATCAATAATATCGGCATAGGATTCAGAATACGTACACTTGATATTTCCAACACCTTTGGCACAAGTCGTTGGTGTATAAGCTTTGTTGCCAAGATTACGAACCAACTTTGGATATTCATCTGAACTTTCGGTATTCACGCCTGATAAAGCATCATTAAAAGAGAGCTCAAATGTGAGCATCTTCTTCTTCAAAGCTTCATCAAACCAAACATCACTTCCTTTAAAACTGTATGAGTTACCATCCACGACTGTCGGTGCATCAATATCCACCATCGAGAAATTGAACTTGTTGATCGTTTCACGCCCATTTGTACCCAAGGTTTTAGTGATCAAAGTGACAGGTGCTTTGGTCATGTTTTGCCCAACATTGACACTACAACTGTAAGGTTCTTGCGATACGTTGATAACACCAGAAGTTGGTTGCTCATTAGTTGGTGGCGCATCTAGAGAGTTGTATTCTTCACGAACCCAACACTCTAACGTTTTGGCTTTGACCGCACTCAATGTAGTAAAGGTGACATCAAGAACACCATCAGATAAGTAATTTTGGAAGTCCAGCGGGCTTTCAACTGTTAGAACCACGCCTTCACGCTGTACGCTAAAGGTTTGGTTTACTTTTCCAACCTTTCGGTCTTTTTCATCAAGGTAACGAACTTTGTTATAAACTTTGATATCAAGTTCATAATTACCATCTTTGGCAATTTGTGTAGAAAGCAACGTTGCAGTCCAAGTGCCATCTGCGGTTTCTGAGAACGTAAAGTTAGTCCCGTTTTGCTCTCCAGAGAATCTATAAGTTGAGTCAATTCGATCAACGCCACTATCATCAACAATATCAAGCGTCAGTACGATATTTCCATCTTGATAGATGGTGTTGTTTGTAATTGGCGTTCCATCCGTGTAACTCATCGCCAGCGTCACCTGCGGGATTGAGTTGTACACTTTGACGGTAAAATCTTGCTCATCACTGGTTAAGGTTGTGTTGCCACGAACATCAGACCCTTTTAAACGAACCTTGTGTGTACCCGTACCTAAATCACCAAGGCTCACTTTGAGATCCTCATTGATTTTTGTACCGGGAGAGCCAGGTAATGGTTCCAGATCGCTAAACGTCCAATACTCTAGGCTTTCTCGATTTACGCCATTAATTGAAACATCACCGTTTGCATTTAGGTCTAGCGCCGTTAGGTCAAAGACATAGTTACCTAAGTAGTAGTCATTCGCATTGAAACCACTTAAGCCTAATGTTGGCCCATCACGATCAAGAATAACCTTGTGCGTGTTAGAACTAGACTCAAAACCATAAATATCGGTTGCTTTTACATACAATGACGTTGTTTTTTCATCTTCAGAAATGTCTATTTTATCTGTGTCACTCTTGATAAGAGACATGACAAACTCTTTAGATGAATCCGTTGGCACAATTGTCTTAATTGGCGAATCTTTACCACTTTGATACAGCGAGACTTGCTCAAGGTCTGAATCGTCTATTACGGATTTAAATCGCACGTTGAACTCACGCCCTATGACATAATTCTCTTTGGACAATGTGTCTTCAACCCAAGGTGTATTTAGGATGATTTCAGGGCCTTTGTTATCGACTTGGAATGTGAATTTCCCTGTTGTACTGACATTGGCAGGGTAAGCGTTGTCCGTCGCAGTGACGTAAAACTCATTCCATTCATCGTAATCAAATGCTTTTGAAACCAGTTGGACTTTGACGTCAGGCTGTTCACCAACTAGGTATGGTACGTCACACGCCTCTGTTAGAGGGTCACAGCTTTCTAATGTCAGAGCCTGACCAGATCCGCGGCGCAAATCTATTTTTACGTTATTGCCAGAGCTTAACGTCCCCCAATCAATGACAGGTGCCCATTGGTTATTACCACCTAAACGGCTTTGAACCTGCTCACTTTTTACAATAGGGGCTTCAGAGTCGATACGAATATTGAATCTCGGAGCGGTGCTAGTTAACTCTGAAACGGAGTTACCTAAGTTGTCCTCTGCTGCTGCAACAACTAACCAATCTCCATCACCAGGATAAATCGTAGAGCCTTGATTTGAACAAATCTCGCCCGTACATAGTTTGACTTTAAACGCGTCTTTCGAGTTACTTGCAAAGTTTTCTGGTGTGTATGTTACTTTTTCACCGGTTTGCTGGTAGAAAACAAGGCCCCTCGAGGCAAGCTTATCACCAACAATATCCTCAACGTTGAAGGTTAATTCATGAGTATTGTTCGCATTTAAATAAATACCGTTTTCTACAGGTTTACCATCGACATCATTGGGTGGAAGGTAACTGGCCTTAGGGAAGTCGTTATCAATAAACACCGATTCTATAAACGGAGATTTACCATTGTAACCATACGCATTGCCATGTGGGTCCATAGCACTGGTCTCCACGGCAAACTCTATAATATCTTTTAGTTCACTAGACTGGGAGTTAAGGGTGAAGAAGTACTCTTTTCGATAAGCATTGCTGCTGTCTGAGTTTTCTACGATGTTGATGTCCAGTGGTATTTCAATGTTTGGCTCATTGGCTTGATACCACATCGTGCTAAACTTCGGGCCGTGAGCGTCGGTTCCTACAATACCAGAAGGATCGTCTAGGACAATTTTAGAAACAACCTCGCCAGCGATATAAAGCCTATTACCAACCATCGTCTCTCTGCCGCTTTCAATGGTTAATTTTGGCTGCGGAGGCAAGGTATCGATACTGCTACCCTCTGTATCAAAAATGTTCTTACCATTTAAGTCAGGATTAGCCATCGAAATATCATCAGCATAGAGCTGCGCGATATTGGTCTCAATACCGTATTTGCTCGCCATGATTTCATAATAGGATTGCGCCAGGTCTTTTCGGTAAGTTTCAGCGCCAAACGTGTAAGAATCGAGCGTAACTTGACTTCCTCCTGCCCCTACACCATTTGCTTTTCCATCGTAGCTAAAATCATCGTAAATAGCAGATGCAAAATCTAATGAGTTATTTCTTGGCATTCTCTCGGCAATACTATCAATTGCTTCAACAAGGAATCGGTGTAGATAGTCATTTGATGGCTTGTCTGGAATCGCTTTAGTCGTAAGCATTTCATTGGTTGCATAAGGCACAACCGTTGGGTCAAACCCAAAGAATGAGTTGTTGTTCGTACCTGATAACGCGTAGCGCACCTCATCAAGAATTTGAATCGCACGTTCTGAAGTTTTCTCTCCCGCTGTCACTTGATCCCACTGGAAATCAAACAAACCAGTCTGATATGTCGATAGTTCAGTAATATAGTAAGTTTGAGAACCTTTGAGCTTAAAATACACACCAATATTGGCCTTGTTTAAGTCAACCGTAACTTTCTTGGTCCCTGGATCTCTTTTCCATTGGTAATAGTATGGCTCACTGCCTTCGATACCAATTAAACGAACACGCATGAAATCATAATTCACTACGTCAGTTGTGGTTTCACAGCTCGCTACGTCAAGAGCCATGGACTGGTCACTTTCCAGTTGCTGGATAGTGGTACAACTTGCAAGTGAAGTGAATTCACCACTTGGGCTCAACCCTTCAAGTTGAGCTCGCGCACCAATAAATGGTGTCACCACTTTTATGGTTGGTAGGTCAAAGCTACTTCTAAAATATACTTCTCTTGGAGTGCTTTCGTTATCAGACTCATCGATGGTTTGAATGACTAACTTTTGACTACTGTTTTCTGATACCGATTTAAAGCTGTCACCCAAAATATCTCTTACAAATGGAATGTAATAAATGACATCCTCAACTCGCCCATTGCTATCTAACAGCGTTTCGTGCGGAATTTTTGCGATGTAATCGTCATCGGATGCCGTTGTATCAATAACTTGCTGAAGTGAGTAGTTGTTATCGTTGTTTTGGCTTACGTAGTACTTGACGACGAGCTTTAGCTTATTAGCGTTGGAGCCTAAAACCGTATCGGTATTTACGTCTGATACTTTCACACGAACATAAGGGATTTTATTCTCTTTCAATAAATTAGCGTTGAAGTTACTAAAATCTATCCCTTTTAATGAGCTCTGAATCCCTAAACTTGCGTACGCATAGTCAATCTTCAGGAAATCGCGGCTTGCTTGAACATTGTCTGGGGTGTACGTATCTTGAGAGTAGATACCATCGTAAGTGGTTCGTTCACCATCTAAACCCACATTTACGTACGTCATTGACGTACCTTCAGGATAGGTTATCGTCTGTGCTGGCGCTTGATCGTCACGACTTACTGCATGCTGCGCAGAGCCCGTATTGCCTTTGCTATCCTTCGCTCGAACCTCAAAGACCGTCGTAGATAGGAATTCATCAGTTGGGTAAGCCTTACTAAACTCACAAGCATTTCCAGACTCTACAGTGACAGGAGAACATGTGACGCCCTCATGTAAGCCATCTTTAAATGAAATACTGACAGAACTAATCTCTTGCGAGCTTTCTTTTACAACCCCTTTCAGAACGTATTCTTTAAGTTGGTTATTAATTGCACTCGCCGATGTAATATCGATAACAGGCGCATCGTTATCCCATTCAAAGTTGATATGAAGACCCGAATGGCTGCCTGGAATTAACTCATTACCCAGTACATCCGCTGTATATAAGACTAACCGTGCTGCTGTTACGTTTGAGAGCCCTGTGGCAGGGTTCATATCTACACTATCGATCTCTTTAGTATTAATGTTAACTTTAACGTTGGTCTCTCGAAGGCCAACTTCAAAATCATCAAATTCAACCGAACAGAATGTGCTTCCAAAATCTTGTATGTCGTTACATTGAAATTCACCAGACCAAGAGCCATTAATCTGATACTGAATAAAGGCGGATACGTCTTCTACACCGATATCATCAACAATTTTTAGGTCAACTTTATCGGTGCCTGCCAGTACATCACGGTCAATGCGTGTCACGATAGGCGCTGTGGTATCAATCTCCGTCCCATCTCGCGGTGGAATGACGCCATCTGTACTGCCATATGTACCTAAGTCATTAAGCTTCTTACTAAAGTCGACATAGTCGGCAGCATCAGTACCTGAAATATTGATACTTGGGTCGTTTACCACGATCAAAACGTGCTGAGATAAGTCACGTGTGTAAACGTCGCTGTTTATCTTTTTCTGTCCAAAGCTAAGGGGAGTCACTGCTCCTGAAGTCTTGCTCACTTCAAGACCATCAAGAACACCATCTGCAATAACATCCCGATATTGGATGTCAGCGAAGTGCATCGAAGTGTAGACGTTATCGCTGTTGCCGTATTTTTTTATAAGATCGTAAGAGTAAGACGAGTATGCTGTTAATAAAGCACCGTATTGATGCCCTACACTAGCAAAGCTGCTTTGCCCACCTTTGGTAATATCAATAGGTTTGGTCTCATTTACGTCAAACCCATACATGCTATTGATACTATCCAAAGCGGTTGAAAAGGCACTTTCATCTGTGGCCCCCTGAGAAATTTTGTACTTTGCCAAGCCTGCTGCCAAGTTCGACAGCGGAGTAAGCATTAACTTTTGCTCACTCCCCTCTTTAAAGTTCACAACACCTTCAAATTTAAGTGTCTTCGCATTACTCACAGATACCGTTTCATTTGTAAACGGATCGGTATAACTCCCCTCTTTTGCAACAACAAAAAGAGGCATTGACGACGATTCAAACTCTAGCAGATAGTTTCCGAAGGCATCAGACGTCGTGTTAGCCAACTTCCGACCTAAGTTTCCATTTTTGAACTCGAAAACCTCAATCTTGGCGCCATTGACTGGGGCGTCAAACACCATACCGGAAATGCTTCCTTTGCTTCTAGCTGGAGGTGTGTTGTCTCCTCCATCACCACCACCACATGCACTCAATAAAAGAGATGTAAGCGTAAGACCTAATGTTAATTTCAGCGTATTTTTAGCGAACATAGTAATTTGGCAAAATATATTTTCCCGAGATTATATTATTGAAAAATATTTTCTCAACGTGACATTAACACCAACAAAATAGGCATAAACACCAAGCCAACCGTCACTTTGACTGAATTATTAAAATTATTTTTACATCCTATAATCATTAACTTAGTTAAAACAGAGGAATCACTCATGCTTTAATGCTAGTTTTTATTTAAAATATTATACTCTACGCACAACTGTCAGTATTGATAAACCAACAAAACTAATGACTATTTTAATAATAAAAAGGAGTGTGCAAGCTCCTACCGTAGCCCTTATCACTACTGCGTTAATCATATTGATTAGCGTATCGCTTTCTCACTACTTCCTCACTCCTGTGGATAGGCTACCTACCATCAAGCCTTTAGAATTCGCAAGTGAGAATGTGCAGCCACCAATTAAAAAGAAGACTCGTAGGCAAAAAATCACTATCGGTGTTGTTGAATACTCTTTTGTCGCTTCATTATTAAAATCAGGAGTGAGTCAAAAAGAGATCAACTTGCTATTAGCACTTATCAAAAGCAAGTTTAATATTATTGACTCTATTAAAAGAGGTGATAACTTTATCTTAAGAACTAAATTAAATAGTAAAAATGAAACTTACATTAGTTCTTTTTACTATTTAGGCAGTAAAACTGATTTATTTATTATCAATGATGGTCACGGTAACGTATTTGATGAGCATGGTGTGTCGATAAATAATCAGTTCATGTTTTCTTCACCCTTTGATAAAAACTACAGAGTGAGCTCTGACTATGACTTAAAGCGAACACATCCAGTGACCAATATAACGACTCCGCACTTAGGCACTGATTATGCCACACCTGTAGGTACACCGATTCGTAGTATTGCTGATGGCATCGTTTTAAAGTCCCGCTACAACCGTTTTGCGGGCAACTATATTAATATCCGCCACACAAATGGCTCTGTATCACGCTACCTACACTTATCTCAGCGCAACGTCCATGTTGGTGAGAAGATCAGCCGAGGACAAGTGATAGGGAAAACGGGTAACACAGGAAGAACAACAGGGCCGCATTTACATCTTGAACTGCACATCAATGGTGTTCCTGTTGATTACGAGCAATACATTCAAAGGCACCCAAACACTGACGTAAATATAGAAATGCTGATTGCAGCGAGAAAAGAAAAAGCAGAGTTAACAGCGGAATGGCAACGGTATGAGCAGTCAAATAGGTAACAACATCCACTTCGATTCGCTCTTTCTTCATTTATCTGAAGCGAGTCCTCGTAACCCTCTGAGCGCTTCGTAGTCTGTCGCCACTAACCAATTTCAGGATCAAAAAGAGCCGCTACATGCGGCTCTTAATAATTATAATTTCCCGATATTCCATCGGTTTCCCCTTTACCAAATACGTTGTCCTCTTGTTCTTGAACGCAAATGATACGCGCCCCATCATGTTCACGTAAAAAATCAATAAAAGAATAAAATGATTACTCATTGTATTGGCTAGATATTTAATACAAAGAGGCCCAACTCATGACCTCTTTCTGACTTTTTAAACAGTGACATTGTCACGATTATGAGTAGTTTCTATCATATTCAGCGCTTGCCTTTCTCAGCCCTTCTAAATCGTCTGAACATAAAAATCTCTTCAGGCTGTCGATTTTCTTATCAGGCCAATCATATATCCTAAGAGCAAGCAGTTCGTCTATCGTCTCTCGAGAAAAGCGATATTTGACATGCTTAGCTGGTGAACCCGCAACCATGCTGTAAGGCTCAACATCTTTCGTCACCACACTGTTTGCCGCAACGATTGCTCCTTCTCCGATAGTCACACCCGGCATTATCATGGATCGCATACCGAGCCAGGCGCCATCGCCAATATGAGTATCTCCTTTCCCGACGTACGCTTCTTCAATAAAGTCCATAAATGGGTACAAGGAGAACCAATCTGCTCTATGTGTACTGTTTCCCCCCATAACAATCACAACTTCCGCTGCAATACAGACAAAGTCACCTATATGTAACTTATCAATCTTCCATTTTGGTTCCCAATCTCGGCTGAACTCATCACCTTGTAGATATCTTACAACGGACTCCTCAAAACCGGCGTCCCAACAATCACTGTAATAACTATGTTTACCTTTAATCGTTATATTTGGGTTCGTAACAACTTCATGTAGCAAAGTCACTTTAGACCAATGCTTAGTTTTCATGAATACTCCTATAAATACTATCGAATAAAACACTGCAGATAGTATGTATCTAAATAAGCTCTAATAATTACATAGTTCCTATTACTACTAAAATTTACTTCACCACTGAGCTAATAATATGGTGAGCAGCCTCTACTCTTTCTGCATTAGGGTAGTTTTTATTCGCTAGAATCACTATGCCTATTTTTTTAGAAGGTACATACGCGACATATGCCCCAAACCCACCTGTTGAGCCCGTTTTGTTATACCAAACATCACGACCGAGAGTACCGGGTTCACTTGCTTGCACCGGTTTAGCGTTGAGAATTACGTCGCTGGAGTTACCCTTCAATAATTGTGAAAGTGAAACGGGGTAATCATAACCTTCCCACCCTACTGCTTGCGTAAATGTATCGGTATTAAAATACTTAATGTGAGTTTGCTCTAGCGCATTCTCCATATCATTATTCAGTTGCGCTTGCCCCATATTTGCTTCGATATATTGAAGCATATCTGAGCTCGTTGATTTAATACCATAGGCTTGCGCATCAAGAATACCTGGATTAACTCTAACGGGGTTTCCCTCAGAACTATAACCAAAAGCATAGTTATTAAGCTTATCCTTTGGTACATCGACAAAGGTATTGGTCATACCGAGCTCAGGCAGGATGACGGTTTCCATCATTTCCGTATAGTCTGACTTCATACTCAAGGCACCGATGTAGCCAAATAGACCAATACTAGGGTTTGAGTACTTCCTCTTAGTACCGGCTTCGTACTCCGGTTTCCACGTTTTGTAGTACTGCATCATTTCAGCGTCGTTCGTTACTTCGCTAGGAAATTGCAATGGTAGACCACCCGCAGTGTAGGTGGCGACATGAACTAGCTTGGTATTACCCAGAGCACTATTCTCTAATTCTGGAATATAATCTTTGACCTTGTCATCCATGTCTAGCTTACCTTTTTCTTGGGCATACCCAGTCAAAGTAGCGGCAAAAGTTTTACTGATAGAACCGAGTTCAAAAATTGTGTCGTTGGTGACTAAACTCCCCTTACTTTCGTCAGCAAAACCGTAATTGTAAAAATAACGCTTGCCATCAATCGTTACTGCAACAGCCAACCCCGGAATGTCGTATTCGTTTATTAATCCTTTAGCGCAATCATCAACTACGCTCTTTAATTGACTGCTAACCGTTAACTCCGTTTTCGCAAACGTGACGAAAGAAGTGAGCGATAAAATGGCCAGCAAGGCATTGTTTAACTTCATTGAACCCTCAATTTTTTAATTTTAACTTATAATTAATTTCTAGTTTATTCCAAGGCTTTTAACTTTTTATATAAAAGTAATCCTGACTTGAAGAACTCCAATCGTTAACCCTCGATGAATAACACTGTGTCTTCAAATTTTTAGTGCGATATAAACAGGTCTAAACCTGATCACCGTTGATAGGTAGGCCGGTTAGATACGAATGTAAGTAACATCCGTTTCCAAAATGGGGAAATAGTGTACTCATTACGCTTTCTCCATATCACGATAACGGTATACTAGGTAGATATACTTGGTATATACAGATCCACATCCTCACAACGCTTTAGAACCACTTTTCAACGTCTACAGAGAAAACGATGCCATTTTCACTACACTTCGAAACTGGAAAAGTCACCAGCCAACAGCTTTATTCCGAGATATACCAAGGGATATTAGAAGGCAGATTACGATCAAATGAGAGATTACCGTCAACCCGCATGCTGTCGAAAAAGTTAGGCATAGCAAGAAACACTGTCATTTCGGTGTATGAGCGACTTCAGTTCGAGGGGTGGATAGTAAAAAAGGCAGGGTCTGGCACGTACGTAAGTAATGCTCTAGAACAAACGGTGAATCAAGATAAGAGACCAATAAAACACTACCAACTAGGGGTGTTTGGCACTAACGCAGCGAAGAAGCCAGAGATCATCGCACCAAAGAATCTAGACTATGACTTCACTTTAGGCGTTCCTGATCATCAGAGAATAGCAAAGCATATTTGGCGACACTCAAGACTGAGTAGGCTCAATGCATTAACTCCAGAGTTTGCACATGGTGGTGATTTGCAAGGGTTAGTTTGTTTACGAGAGTCTATCTGCGAGTATGTGAGACACTCGAGAGGCGTAATCTGTGACCCTGAAGACATCATCATTACGCAAGGGTGCCAGCAGGCAATAATGACGACTCTCCTAACATTACTCTCTCCCGGGGATCTCGTGTCGACGGAAGATCCAGGATATCCTGTTTTTCGAAATCAAGCTCGATTACTTGGCGCGCAAATAGGCTCCGTGCCGATGGACGACCAAGGTGTTGTCGTTGAATCAATCCCTTCTAATACCAAAATTATTTATACAACGCCTAGTCATCAGTTCCCTTTAGGCTTTAGCTACTCAGTTAAAAGGAAGTTAGAACTGCTGAGATGGGCAGAAGTTAATAACGCAATCATTATCGAAGATGATTATGATGCGGAATATCACTACCTCAATACCAGTAAGCAAGCTCTCAAGTCACAAGATAAAAATGACTGCGTCATTATGGTAGGCAGTTTCTCTAAAATACTATTTCCCGGCATACGCATTGGCTATATGATTCCACCAAAGTCTTTAATGGAGCCAATTTCAAATATGTTGTGGCACTTGGGAAGAAGTACATCTGTAGTGTCTCAAATCCTACTTGACGAATTCATGCGTGACGGTCATTTCTCTCACCATTTACTCAATATGAATAAAATCTATAGCGAAAGGTACCATAAACTCACTCAATTAATTGACAACGTAGATTGCTTACAACGTATTCCAAGCCAAGGTGGATTGCATATAGCAGCTGAAGTATCGGGATGCGCGACACAAATGATGAATAAACTGGCTTCATCAAATGTAGCGGTTTATCCATCATCGCATTTTTCTATCAACAATCATTCTAATGCCCTCTTATTTGGGTTTGGCATTATCCCTATCCAAAAAATAGAAACAGCATTTGATATTATTCAATCAGTATTGGATTAAAGCAGATATAAAATTATCGTTTTGCTCGGTATCAATTTATCGTCTTGTTATCACCAGCAGAGTCAGGGGCAACTGCGAACTTGGAACGCTTTTCAACCAAATAAGAGTTCACTACGAATTGTGTCGCTCTAACCCGCTTGGTTTGGCTTCAGCCCCAACACTATATTTCTTCGACTGTAGACGCACTAGGTTCAAGTAAAGCGACGTATCACGCTGACACTTTCAGCGCCACCAGCAACCCTATTGCGTAAATCATCTTCTTTTAAGTTCACATCGAGCATTCAATGAACCTTATTTTTCTAATATCGAACAGTAAGTTCTGCTTAACACTCTATCAAAACACTATCTTTCGCTAGATGTTAAAGAAGAAAAGACTTCAAGGTAATTAAGGATTTGTTATAGAGTATTGACCTATATAATAAAGATCACAATCACGACATTAATCTCCAGTAATTTACCATATCGCTTCATGATCGCTTAGGATACAAATTATCGAAAAATACCAAACCCTAGGTTAATACGCTGTTAACGGCTCAAAAAAATAACGAAGTTGTACCGCAATTATATCAACATCATTTTCATGTAAAAAATAACGAGCGCCTTGGATACCGATCTCCCAATTATCTGAGAGGTTGTAGCCAACTTCTGCACCAATATATCCATCAAAACCATCCACTTCCGTCGTTATCTTGCTGCCTTGATACGTACTTTCAATATCGGTATCCCAGAACAAGCCCCCCAAACTCAGTTTTGCGGACCATGAATTGTATTGCCAGAACTTATAACCGATGTCGAAGCCCATGCCCTTAACAAGGAGTGGGGCTATAGATGCGACATTGGCGTGATAGTCTTCTGGTGAAGTAGTAGCACTACGCAATGTAGCACTACCTTCACCCATATCAATATAACGAATAGTTCCAGACCATTGATCAGAAAAAGTATATCCCAACCCGACAGAGCGATAGAACCCGGTGTTGTCAGTAGAGATTACGTTATCACCTTTAACAGCATCACGCTCATCTGCATGGCTTGACCCCATTTGAACATCAACATACCAGCCCGCTTGACTACTAAAACTAAACACAGCAATTAGTGCTAGAGCACTGTTTCTTCCATAACGTTGCATGGCTCCTAACAAAATCAAAAGCATCAACACCATGCCACCCAATGATCCTGCTGAAGTATTTTCAACCTTTACATCTCTTACCAACTTAACGGTCACTATAACTTTCCCCGCGTCTTGCAGGCCTTGGCTATCCTGAATGATATATGTCAACACATCATTGCCTTCAAACCCTGAGGTAGGGGTATAGGTCACGCTCTGATCTGCATTCATGACCGCCTGCCCATACTGCGCTTGGACTGAAACCAACTTCAATGTGTCGTTATCCGGGTCGGTATCGTTAGCAAGGACATAAACCGTGACAGGGGTACGATCATCGGTGGTAATATTATCGTCCACCGCATTCGGATTCTGACTGTTTACCACATTTACCGTCACCTTCGCCGATCCCGTTCCACCATTACCATCCGTTACGCTATAAGTGATCAAAGCCTCCCCGTAGTACTGTGGTTGAGTGACATAACTTAGTTTGTTATCAACCACACTAACACTACCAATATCTACAGAAGCGCGACTTACCTTCAGCCCATCACCATCAGCATCAGCATCATTGCTCAATACATCGATCGTCACCGTACCATTGAGACTAACAAACGCATTGTCGTCAATCGCTTGAGGGAGTGTATTATTGCTTACACGAGCGGCAACGACGCCAGGGTCAACGACACTGCCATTAGCCAATCCGTCATCATCGTTCGGACCACCGTCTTCAATGGTAAGTTGTACACACCAGTCACCTTCAGTCAGACCCTGTGACCATGAACTGTGCCCTGGTGGCGGACAATAACCAGCCTCGCCAGCACTAGAAGAAACCGTGTTTTGAGCATCCTCAATAAAGTCTATCCACCCCTGTTCAGCGTTATACTTTCGGTACACTGCATTTGCTGGAACAGGTAAACGCTGAGGCAAAACTAATTGATAGCTTTGGCCGGGCAGCGGCAAATTAGTTACTACAAAATCAAAGATTCCCCCTATGCTCTTCATGTTGATATCTTTAGGAAGCTCCTCATCCAGCAATAAAGCTCCTCCTGTTGCGTTAGTCAGAATGGTTATTCCTTTGCGTAAACAGACACCTGGCTGCCCCTCAATGAGGAAGCGATCTTTTTCTGACACAACCTGTTGAATTACGTTACAGTCAGAAATTGCATCAAGATAATCAGGAATACCATCACCATCACTATCATTATGACCTTCTTGATCATCCGGGATTAAGTCGCCATCACTGTCTTCACTCCCGAGCTCCGCCAATGTTTGTACCACTTCTAAATAGACATTCCGTGTCACTGATAATGGTGGAGTGCCATTGTCAGTAACTGTCAATTGCAAATTGTAAATCGCTGAACTCAGTAATTGCGGAGAGAAAGTCAATGTTTCGCTGTACATCTGCCCCGCAATCGCTTGGTTAAGTACATCGCTATCACTACTCCATCTGAAACTGTGTATATCGGACATATTGGCATCACTAACACTGCTCGTGATTGTGACCGGTTCAACACCATTTTCAATTTGGCTCCGCTGCTCCCCCGCCTGAGATACACTTACCGTGACCTTCGGAGCCACATTCTCTTCAAAGATTGTCAAGGTGTAACGACGCTTACTACCTAGATTAAGGGTGCTGTCCAGATCAATCACTAAGGTTTCAACGCCCTCATTTTGTTCATCATTAAGTAGTTCGAACGAAAGTTTGCCTTCGGTACCACTAGGTATCACCACTTCACCAGAGGTGAGCGTGTGGTCATCACTGTCCGTGCTTCCTGAAACCGTATAAGGTATGATTACTGGGTAGCTCGGCGAAGGACCGTTAAGGTGTATCGATACGCTATGATTGGTGCCTTCCGTGGTTTGCGCATCTTTGGAGATACTTATCAGTGGATACACTGTTACCGTTTGACTAGCCTCAGCGACGTTTCCATCAGAGTCTTGAGTGCGCCAATAGACCGTATTAGTTCCAGGTCGGAAAAAGGTCGTGCTGTCGACCAATGAAACAGGTAATAGCTTGCCTGTACTATCTCGTGCCACAGCAGAGCCTAATGCAACTTTAGTAAAGAGCGAAGTTGCGTTCACTTCGATATCTGAAGGTGCGACTATTGTTGGTGCGTCCAATTGCGCACTTTTAATTGTCACGATTGCTTTCGCGGTGGCCTTTCCACCATTACCATCTTTCACACTGTATTGCACTGCCACTGTACCAATTGAGGTCGTTACCAATTGGATTTGACTGCCCACAATCGTTGCCGTTCCAGATGTAGGTTTAACCCATTCCAGTTGTAATGTATCTAGGTCAATATCGCTGTCGTTGCTGAGTACATCCAATAAGTAGCTACCATCGTTACTCTCGGTAAAGACATAGGTATCATTAACCGCCACTGGCTCATCATTGACGTTGATTACCGTGATGCTAAACGCTGCTAGAGATGTGCTTAGCTCACCGTCTGAGACACTAATAACAATATTATTGGTGCTGCCAACATGCTCATTTGCCGGCGTACCACTTAGCAACCCAGTTACTCTATCAAAGGTTGCCCATGATGGTTTATTGCGGATTGAAAAGCTCAAGCTACTACTATCAACATCCGATGCCTGCAGTGCAAAGCGATACGTACTGCCTTCGTTGACGGTAAGAGCAGGAGTGCCACTGATCATCGGCGCGTCATTGACATTGTTAACCACAATACTGAATCTATTGAGCATTGTTGTCGTGAGACCATCAGAAACCGAGATAACAATGCCCTGATATTTGCCAACATCACCATTATCTGGAGTACCACTGAGCGTGCCTGTTGATGCATCAAAGCTAGCCCAAGATGGCTTGTTCACGATACTGAAGGTGAAGGCTTGGCTGTCAACATCTGACACTTGTGGCGTGAACAAATAGGTGCTGTCTTCATTCACTTGTGTTGCTGGTGAGCCAGAGATAACGGGTGCATCGTTAACGTTATTCACAGTAATCGAAAACGCTGACAATGAGGAAGAAATAGTGCCATCGGATACGCTAATCACGATATCTGGATAAGTCCCCACATAACGGTTACTTGGCGTGCCAGAAAGCGCTCCTGTTGTATTGTCAAATGTAGCCCAAGGTGGCTTGTTAGCTATCAAGTAGGTCAGAGTATCCGCTGGGTCATTATCCAATGCGGCGGGCACAAACTGATACACACTATCTTCATCCACTTGCGCCGATGGAGTACCCGTAATCACTGGCGAGTCATTAACGTTATTCACTGTGATGGTCACTAACGCCACTACAGAGGTAAGCTCTCCGTCACTTACGCTGTAAGTGAAACTGTCCTGACCAAAGAAGTTACTGTTACCCGTATAAACCGCGTGATTGCCTGTGACGGTAACATTACCGTTGACTGGCGATTTTACAATTTGATAGCTCAAAGATGAGCCTTCTGCATCGTTACCATTTAAAGTAATGGTCAGCGGTATTTCTTCCTCTCCCGTAGCACTGACACTGGTCGCGGTTGGTGTATCGTTGACTGCATTAACCGTCAAATCGACACGAACCTCTGTCGAGTCGAGATCACCGTCGTTGACCTTGAACAAGAAGAAGTCGGAGCCATTGAAGTCCGCTTCTGGTGTATAGCGCCAACGATTATTGGTCAACTGCTCTAGCACGCCATGACTGACTTGCTCAGTGATAAGATACTGCAGAGTGTCATCATCGTTATCAATATCTGAACCAACCAGCGTGATCACCAAACTATTGTCTTCATCAAGCGTTTGTGACTGTGCTTGCGCCATTGGTGCGTCGTTGACTGGTGTTACTGTCATGGTCACTGTTGCGGCGTTAGATACAGCACCTGCTAAGTCTGCCACCGTATAGGTGAAGCTATCTTCACCGAAGTAGTTCTCATTGGGGTTGTAAACAATCGCTCCTGACGCCGTCACGTTCACACTGCCATGTGCTGGCGTATCGACGACTGTGACACTAGTGAGTTCAAAACTGTCTCCAACATCGGCATCACTATCATTGCCTAATACATTGACCTCGAAGGAGCCTCCCTCTAGTAGTTGTGCACTGTTATCAACAGCAACGGGGGCATCATTCACTGGCGTAATATTGAGCGTGACGGTTGCAGGCATTGAGGCTGCTTGACCACTATCGGTTAGCATGTAGGTAAAGCTATGTTGACCATTAACGTTCGCTGTTGGCACAATCTTTAAGGTCCCATCGACATTGACACTGACCGTGGCAAAACTGTATACCCCCTCTCCTTGACCAAGATCTTGCAGGGTAATACTACTCGGGGTGAATGACCCATCTTCAATATCACTGTCGTTACTTAAAATATCGAGTGTCGATGTGATATCTTCATCAAAAGTAAAACTGTCTTCCTCCGCTACTGGTGAGTCATTGACGGAACCGATATTGACGCTGACCGTGGCCGCAAGAGAAACGCCGCCTTCACTGTCTGCGATCGTGTAAGTAAAGCTATCGCTACCATTTTCATTCGGATTCGGCGTATATACAAAAGTGCCTACAGTTTGATCAATGGCTACTTGTCCTTTTTGAGGCAAACTAACTAACGATAAATCACCCGTTGGGATGCCATCTTCAACATCCTCCGCTTGACTACGCGCGCTGACTGCTGCGCTTGCGGTATCTTCGTCGGTGTTGATGGTCAGCGCTTTAGCGACTGGCGCATCATTTATAGCCATGATAGTGACGGTCACTGTCGCCTCTTGCGACTCCTGCAGCAGGGCATCTTTCACGGTATAGGTAAAGCTATCTGTGCCTGTCTCATTATTATTTGGCGTATAGGTAACAACGCCGTTGCTGATCGACACCTGACCTTTAATTGGTTGCGTTTTAATCGTTGTAGAAGAAGCGACCATGTCATCATTAACATCGGAATCGTTGGCTAACAGATTAAATTGTTTCGCCGTATCTTCCTCAGTCGAGAAGCTATCATCAACTACCGTTGGCGCGACATCGTAGCGTTTGGTCACAGTATCCGTCACTGCATCAGATGCGTTGCCTGCGGCATCGGTTACCACCACGCTTACTGTCAACGTCCCCTCTTGCAAAATAGTGACGTCAATGCCCGTTACTTGCATGGTCTCCGAAGAAATTGTTTGACTAGCGCCGTCAATGGTCGTGGTACCGTCGGTCACGCTATAAGTGAACATCGCGTTCACTTCAGCTGCTGCGAAGGTAAAGCTCATCGCCTGTTCGTTGGTTTTGTTAATGCTCTCCTGATCAATGCTGATGCTATGTCCAGTCGGGATCCCCGTATCCACTGAGATCAACAACTGAGTCGCTGCTGTATTGAGGTTGCCAGCTGCGTCGCTAAATTTCTCGGCTGCAACATCAATAGTTGCATCCTCAGTGCTTTCTTCTGCAGGTGTAAAGGTAGCCGTGTAACTGGCGCTACTGCCCGCAAAGTTAGAAAGAGTTCCTCCAGCCACGGTCACATCGGCTTCGGAAAAATCAGTTGCGGCTTCACTCAAGGTAAACGTGAGTGTTGCCGTTTCACCCGCTTTCAACGCAGCGCTGGAGCTAGTGATACTAACGGTTGGAAGCACAGTATCGACGCTGATGGAAAGTGGTGTAGCTGCACTATTGGTGTTACCAGAGGCATCGGTAAATGTGCCTGTGGCAACTTCAATAGTACCGCTCGTCGCACTCTCTTCCGTTGGTGTAAAGGTCGCAGTGTAGCTGCTACTACTGCCAGCAAAACCAGACAAAGTACCGCCACTAACCGTGATATCCGCCTCGGTAAAATCGCTCGACGCTTCACTTAAGGTAAAGGTAATGGTCGCCGTTTCGTCCGCTTTCAGCGCCAATTTATCACTGGAGATAGTCACACTCGGCACTAAACTATCAACGGTTATAGACAGTTGAGGCGCAGCAGTGTTGCTATTCCCGGCAGCATCGGTAAAGAAATCTGCCGCCACGTTAATCGTCGCTGTACTTGTACTGTCTCTATCCGGCGTAAAGGTGGCCGTGTAATTGTCACCGCTGCCCGCAAAGTTAGACAAACTGCCGCCAGTGACGGTGACATCTGACTCAGTAAAGTCACTTGAGGACTCACTTAAGGTGAACGTGATACTCGCCGTTTCGCCAGAGATCAAATCAAGGTCTGAGCTGCTCAAAGAAACAGTTGGCCTCACGTTATCTAACGTAATTGTTGTGCTATCTATACTGGAGGTGTTGCCCGCCGCATCGCTCTGGCTCGCCGCGACCGTCAGGGTGCCGTTGTTAAACGCACTTACATCAAACTCACTGCCAATAGTCGTCCAAGCCCCGGTATTGTCGGCCGTCACCGTACGACTGACTGAGTTGTTATTGTCCGTGATGGTCACGGTCACACTATTGCCAGCCTCCGCGCCGGAGCCAGCAATCAGCACATCATTGTCTTCTGCCGCATTGACGATACCGTCGATTGCAATCGGCGTGGAAATGGTAACAGCGGATGGCGCTGCGTTATCTAGGGTTACGCTCTGGGTGGCTACGGTGGAGATATTACCTGCTATATCAGCTTGGGTTGCAGACACAGTCAGGGTGCCATTGCTCAAGCCACTGATATCCAGCTCGCTGCCGCTCAACGTCCAGTTGCCTGAGTTGTCGGTCGTCACCGTACGACTGACAGAGCTGTTGTTATCCGTGATAGTCACGGTCACGCTGTTGCCTGCTTCCGCGCCGGAGCCAGCAATCAACACATCGTTATCTTCCACTGCATTAACAATACCATCGGTTTCAATCGGTGTAGTGATGGTCACAGCTGATGGTGCGGCGTTATCTAAGGTAATGCTCTGGGTGGTCACTCTGGAGGTATTACCCGCCGTATCCGATTGCGTCACAGCAACTATGAGTGTGCCGTTGTTCAGGCCACTGACATCAAGCTCAATGCCGCTCAACGTCCAGCTGCCTGAGTTGTCGGCCGTCACCGTACGGCTGACAGAGCTGTTATTGTCCGTGATAGTCACGGTCACGCTATTGCCTGCTTCCGCACTGAAGCCAGCGATCAGTACGTCGTTGTCTTCTGCCGCATTGACGACCCCATCAGTTTCAATCGGCGTATTGATGATTACAGCAGATGGGTCTGCATTGTCCAGAGTAATACTCTGGGTGGCTGCGGTAGAAGTATTACCTGCTATATCTGCTTGGGTTGCAGACACAGTCAGGGTGCCGTTGTTAAACGCACTTACATCAAGCTCACTGCCGCTCAACGTCCAGTTGCCTGAGTTATCGGCCGTCACCGTACGACTGACAGAACTGTTATTGTCCGTGATAGTCACGGTCACGCTGTTGCCTACTTCCGCGCCGGAGCCAGCAATCAGTACGTCGTTGTCTTCTGCCGCATTGACAATACCATCGGTTTCAATCGGCGTGGTGATGGTCACTGCTGATGGGGCTGCATTGTCTAGGGTAACACTCTGGCTAGCTGCGGTGGAGATATTACCTGCTATATCTGCTTGGGTTGCAGACACCGTCAGGGTGCCATTGTTCAGGCCACTGACATCCAGCTCGCTGCCGCTCAGCGTCCAGTTGCCTGAGTTGTCGGCCGTCACCGTACGACTGACAGAGCTGTTATTGTCTGTGATAGTCACGGTCACGCTGTTGCCTGCTTCCGCGCCGGAGCCAGCGATCAACACATCGTTGTCTTCTGCAGCGTTGACGATACTGTCAGCCTCAATCGGCGTGGTAATGCTCACTACGGATGGTGCTATTGTATCAATGGTGACACTTAACGCGTTGGATGCCGAGCTAACATTATCATCGCTATCAGACGCTTTAGCACTTATTGCATGTGTAATACCAGACGCCAACTCATTGGTTGTTATCTGCCAGTTTCCTCCAGTAGCAGTGCCTGTGCCAATAACCGTTGCACCTCCACCGACTTGATCACTGTATAAAGTAACGATCGATCCACTCTCAGAAGTCCCACTAAACGTTGGTGTAGTGTCACTGGTAATATTATCAGTATTTAATGACCCGGTATCCGAACTAGCATCTAAATCGGGTGTAGATGGCGCATTTGGCGTAGTATCGACTGTCGTAAAGTTAAATGTGGCATCATCGCTGATCCCAGCGAAGCTATTATTTGCGCTGTCAGCCACGGCACTGGATTCAATATGAATGGCGTAGGTCCGGTTCCCTGCCAGATCACTGGTTGGGTTTAAGTAAACTTTATTGTTGGTAACACTGATGCGACCAGCGCCTGGTGATGTTGTTTTGCCATCGCTTTCGGTGGCAACATTAAATACTTCAAAGTCGCGACTGTCGGTAACATTACGAATGGTAATATTGCCGCTCTTCAGCTCAATATTTTCATCGAAGGCAATCTCGATGTTGTTGCTAACAGAAACATTGGTTGCATCATCAGTGGGGGTTGAGCTCGCACTGACAAAAGTAGGCGCGGTAGAGTCTGAAACCGCAGCGTCATCAATCTTGATACTTCTGATAAGATAACGAGAGTCAGCACCCGGACTTCGGGTAAACGCCATAGTCACTGTATCAACGTCCTGCCATGCCGAATCATTAAAATCTGTACCACGGGTCAGGGTAAACAAGTCCTGTAACCCTGAGTTTGCTTCACCACCTTTTGGCAAGGTGACAGTTTCGGTCACTGTTTGAGTATCATTAGAGAAGCCAGTTAACACAAGTTGATACGTTTTATCTGAGTCTCGCGCCGACCCCTGCATAAAGGTAATTTCGTCGAAACTGAAGTTAGTACTTGATTTCTCAAAAAAGCGGAAGCCACGATTGTTGAACTCATTAATCATGGTATTTGAGTAAAGAACACCAGCTACAAATCCGAGGTCATTTAGGCCAGTAAACGGAGTGCTATCAGTGCTATTGCCGGCATCTAATACCATAGACACAGCACCTGCATTGGTAAGAGTGACCGAGGGCATACCCCCAGTGACGCCGGTCTCCACCTCACTAAAACTGGAACCTGAACCATTAGAGTAGTTAATCGTTTGCTGTGCAGCCCAGGCTTCACCGGAAAAAAACGCTGAGGACACCCATGCTGTTGTAATTGCGATCGCTACCTGACGACGTAATCTCATTTTCCTCTCCTGAAGATGACGGCCTTATCAACATAGCCGGGTTATCATAATCAACTTAAATGTTTAATTTTTTTATAGGAAAGGATTAGCGATAGTTTCAGCCAATTCTTTCTTGGTTGATTAGCTGCGTGGTGGGTATACTCCCGCAGTGGCAATTAACCAATTAATCGGCAATACCGGGCTCAAAATATTAAGTGGCATTGAACCGCCTGTTTCAGTCACAGCTACAGTACCTCCGCCCGAGCCACCACCAGACACACTTAAGCCTTCGATCTCGGTCAAATCTGGTTGCTGAAACGTCGGTTTATAGAACCCGGGGGTAGAGTTTTGCGCTATATACGAATTACTATCGGGTACCTGTGTATTTGCAGCATTGGTAGCAACCTTCATCCTGCCTGTTACAGGTGCAGAAGTGCCAAGAGGGGTAAAAATTGCCGTATGTAAGTGTGCTGGCATTTGAGTTATATCAATAGTTACCAGTTCAGTACCCAATCTTTCTCCCTGATGATAATCCATCCCCCCAGGTCGTGTGCCTACACCAACTGGACTGCGGCCACGCAAATCAGGTAAACCAAAGGTAGTTCGGGCGTCACCTCCGTATAGAGTGCTAACTAGAGAGAAGAGCGCTGGATTATCTTCAATTGCCTGCATTTGCCCCGAGCACATTGCCCAATTTCTAATTGCAAAATTGCCACCAAATGCGGTTAGTGTCCCAAGATACGGTTCTGTAGCCATACTGTTCTTCCTTTCAACGTATACACTTAAGTTAAAACCAGCCCATAACGAAATTGGTGTGGTTGGTTAAAACTTTCCAATCTCGCATTACTAAATACCGTTACGGGCTTCATCACTGCCGCAAAGAGCCGTATTGAGATATTTATTTACTCACAAGCAGAAGCGTGCTGGAGCAATGACATCCCAGCATCTAGCCCAGCCATTTGCGCATAGCGATAACCCGAAAACACGCCTTGCGGTGTAGCAATAACATCTATTGATATGGCGCTATCTAACGTTTTCACTTGTAACCCATGTTGTGGGCTGATCTCGAGAATTCTCCCCGCCTCAACACCGACTAAAGAAGTCTCCATTGCGCTTGCTTGCAAAACATTGGCGACACCACTTGGCAAGCTCAACATCGCACCACCGAAGTCATGATTGCCTGCTCGCACTAAGTTGACGATTTCGCGACTCGTTTGCACGTTCCAACGAAGGTGCAGATCATGTTGGTTTACTGCTCGTGCCACTTCGTTGGGGTTTGATACTTGTTCACGCCAAACCAGCCCTTGCTTTTGTTGCGCGATGAGGAAGTCATACATCAGCTTAGCCGTCATTTGTGACGCTTTTTGCTGAGCACTGGTTAAGGTCTCAAACGGGTGAAATGGTACCTCTAACTCCATTCCTATAGCGCCGGAATCAGCCGATGCCTCAAGACGATGCAGGGTGAGGCTAAAGGTGTCTAAACCCTCTCTTAATTGCCAATAGAGAGGCATCGGGCCTCGATACTCGGGCAGCTTTCCCGGATGAATGTTGTACAAGTTTCCGTTGAAAAACTGACACAGCGAGGAATGAACTATGTGCCTGAACAAATAGATAACGCCATCCGTGACTCGCCAAACATCGAGTTGCGCTATCAAAGCACTGCTGTCATTGGCGGTATACTGAGCAATATGAATCGATTGAGCGCTCAGATAGCTCTGTAGCTGCTGTAAGTCAGGATTTAGTTCTCCTTCCGGTACTACCACGCCCGCCAATTTATGCTGTTGTGCCAACAACTGAATGATGGGCAAGGCGTAACAACTTCCTGTAAAAACGACGTATTTTTGCTGCATATCGAAATCATCCATGGGTGGCGACAAAACCTGGCAATCCGGTTAACTGATAATAGAAACTGACCTTATCCCCTCCCTTCGCTTCAAAGTAATGGTGTTCAACAGCTTTGGGCTTGGCATCCACATAAAAAGTCATGTCGGGTTTAGGATGGGTAATACCAGAGTCGTATTGTCCGACCATCGCATCTCCGTAAGTATCGATATGGCTGTAAATGGCGAGGATACGTTTTGCCATATCTGGCACATCTTTCGGCAGCTCAATGGTGTTGCCTTGCAGCATTTTTATTCCACCATCTAGCTCAAAAATCTCGCTTCTGAGCAACATGGCTTTATTGACGTTAAGAATTTCTCCCAGATCAATTCGATCATCGATCGCTTCCGGCTGGCAATGGTTGGAATGTGCATACTCTGCTTTTTCCCATTGTTGATTAAATTCCGTCTCCCCGATGACCATCATGGCGCGCACAGATACCTGATTGGGGATCATTTCGCCTTGAATATGTAAATATTGAACCAAATGTTTCGCGATGCTGAGGAACCCTTCCCGACTAAAGCCATGCTGCATCGCTTCAAGTATCAGGAGATCAAACGTTTGAGTTGGCGAAAATTGGGTAGCATCTTCTTCCACTAAGGCTTCAATGTAGTCTGCGATATCGAGATCCGCGATCAATTGATTGAGTGCTTTAATGGCTCCGGGGTGAATATCTACTAGTGTCACCTGAAGCTGCTCTGCGCTAATTCGATCACTTTGTTTGTAGTGAGCAAGTAAAGGCAGCAGCAATGGTGCAAAGGGGCCGCAAGCTGGATAAAGCACTTTAACCTGTGACTTGTTGGCAAGCATATGTTGGATAGCTTTGTTTATACCACACGCAAAGCCTTTAATTCGGTACACATCTTTGATGGTGTGTTTACAGTTAAGTGGGGACATCACCAGCCCAGACGTGGAAATGTACTGTCGGGTCAGTTCCTCTTGAGTGAGTTTAGCCAGAGAAAGAGATTGGCAAGCGTTGCCATACATGGTCTGAAAGGCTTGCACCAGTGTTCGGTGCTCAACTTTCGTCTCCTTCAATACGAGCTCAACTGCCGCAGCGAAACTCTCTTTCAGTTGTCGTCGGCGTTCAGCCGTGCTGAGTTGGGTTTGGAGCATAGCCTCAAGTTGAGTCCGTAATGAGTACTTAAGCAGCTCATCCATTTCGGGTTCAGCAAAACCAAACTGTTGAGTTTGTTGCTGCACTTCTTCAACACCGATCGTCTCACGAGATTGAGGACGTTGCTGGTAGAATTCTATAGGTGAGCCCTTTTGCATAATTCATGAACCTCAATTGCCGCTTTAGCAGTAGTGAATGATGTAAACAAGCCTGTACTTGAGAAAAACATACGCCATAAGCTCGGCGTTATAATATCTGAGCTCACGGATCTAATTTCATAAACCGTACTGACAAAATTGGGCAGAAAAATTGAGATAAAAACAGTTCCAATCCTGTAAATTCAGAGAGTAGTAAATAGTTAGGGTAATAGGCCTTTCGATATGATTCTTCTAAGGCAAGCGCTTGCCAATCCCCTCGATGACAAGATCGTTTGACATATGGCAGCCACGCAGTCTCCTTAATAGAGGTAAGCGCGGCACTCAAGTGTGGTGTAATATGAGAGCCATTTAACAGGCAGAAAAAGCCAATATCCATTGTATAAAGCCAACTATTTATAATATTGAAATTAAAATAATTTTGTCGGCAGTTATTTTGAAATTGCCGATATTTGATTTATAGACTAGAAAAAATTAGTTAGCCAGAATAGAGATCAAAAAAAACACTAAAAATAAGATTGTCAATTTATATCTCTAAAATTAAAGGATTTAATTTTTAAAGCTTAATGCCGTCCAATATAAGTTGAAAGTGTGCAATCTTTTAAAAGATATAAGTTTAAAGATATTTCAAAAAACTTATTAAGAAAAACATGAACTCACAACGATAAATATCAAAATTATTAATAACAAAACACCACTAATACAACAATGAATTAAGGTGGTCTGAAGATTAAAATGCCCATTTCATTTTCGTGTATAACATTTTAACTACTAGTATTATATATGTGGTGAAATAAGATAAATTTATTCACTCAACATATCCAATCGATTCAGGTTTACTGGGAAAAGCTATACGTTACAACGGAGTGAAATATGGCAAATAGGGATGGAAGAATTCCACTCAACGTATTACGACTCAAAGAACTGAGAAAGAAATTAGGACTGAGCCAAGAAAAACTGGCGGAAGAGTGCTTTCAACAGGGTTTTGTCGTATCTATTGCTTCTATAAAGCGAGCAGAGTCTGGGGCGAATGTGCTGTATCGTACCGCATCCAATCTCGCGGAATACTTTTCTGTCCCCGTAGAGGACCTTTTAATAGATCGGGCCTCAGAACCATTATTTACAAATGTATCTTCATCACCACCATATTTTTTTATTTTTGCAATCGAAGCAAAGTGTGATTTGACCGCAAAGGCTCTGCAAACCTTACTTCTCAGCCAAAACACTACACCCATAATACAAAACCGAACGTTTGTTCTTACTTGGTCTTTACAGGAATCGGACGAATATATTTTTGAGCGAATTCGACAACTAGCCCTTCAATTAAAGGTTGCTCTTTCGGCTTCGATTCGGTCTTTTATCAATGTGAAATACATGCATCGAATCACTGAGCTATCGGAACATCCGAATGCGATAACCCCAATCAATGAAATCCTAGTTAAAATCCCTTGGGGAGAAATAGCTGCTTGTCCTTGCTTTATCTCGTCCAATTGTGCCAGACCAATAAAACCTTTTCTAACAGGAGAGCCAGACTTCAACAACTGGCATTTTGTATCCTTACACCAAAACCATACTGACTGTTTCGTAGGGCGTAAACTTGAACTAGAAACATTGAATAGCGGAATCAAGCGATGGCAAAAACAAGAAGCAGGCCAAACGTATTGTATTACTGGTACCGCAGGGATAGGAAAGACCAGCCTACTCAACCAGGTCATTTCGTCTTTGAGTCGTTCTTCGTGTTTAACCACAGAGATTCAAATCCTGAATCATGGCAGTGCTGATCTCTTGTCCCCTCAAAATATATTCACTCGGGCAATTTGTTCATTTACTCGTGAAGATACCGATGATTCTATTCGTCAGCAGACTGTCGAGTCATCAATTCCCTCTTCTTTCCATCTCTGCCTTTATTGGTTAATGGGGGTAACACTCAACGAATCAGAAAAACAGCTGCTGAACTTAATGGAGTTCCAAACGCTGAAACAAACGATAGAGCAATCTATCCCTTTCTTAATTCAACAACGGCAGACCAGCAAACCGCATTTGATTATTGTTGAAGATGTCCATTGGGCCGACGAGGTAATGTTGGCATTTCTTGAGACACTGCTACCTTATATTACAAACACCAATATTTTACTCTTTCTGACGTTTAGGCAGCAAAAACGACTTAGTTCCAAACAATCTTGGTTTGCCAACGTGAATCTAATCGAACTTAGGGAGTTATCATCTGAAGAGTCTTACGAGTTAGCTTGCTCAATCACATGCCAACAGAATAAACATATCAATGACTGTATAAAGCTTGCGAAAGGCCATCCTCTATACTTACGCCAAACACTACTTTGTTCTCAGTTTGATAAAGACGTTCCGGAGTCATTGGAACATTTAGTTTCGATACAATTAGCTCAACTTCCAGCCCAAGATCGCCAAGCACTCTGTACTGCATCTGTGTTGGGGCAGTACTTTCAACTGGAGCAACTGCGTGAAATCACTCGAATTCCCGGCTACGTACCAGATAAGTTAGTCGACGCTGGCTTAGTAAAACTCAATGGCGATCAATACCTTTTCCATCATGATTTGATTTGTAATGCTGTTTTCCGTCAAATAGACAAGTCACAGTGTTCAAAAATACACATGGCCTGCGCAAAATGGTATGAGAACCGAGATCGGTTCTTATATGCAGTCCATATCAATCATGCCAAGGGCGAAGGTGTATTTACTGTTCTTGACCAGACCGCCAAACATTACCTGAGCAATTATCAATTTGAAAAAGCACTGACTCTTATTGAATACGCTATTAAAGAGTCACCTAAAGCACAGATGGCGTATGCACTAAATATGAAAGGAAACTGCCTGTATTCGATGGGACGCATCAAAGAGAGTATTGAGGTTCTTGAGCAAGCGATTCATCACACAGAAAATGATTCTGAACGTGTTCAATACTATTTAGACCTCATTAACCCCTACCGTTTAACCGACAACTTTGTACAAGCGATGTCGATTTTAGACCAAGCCCAAGCCCTGTGCGAAAAGCTGACGTTAAATAAATCTTTGTGTGAAATTCACTCGATGAGAGGTAATATGCTGTTCCCCACTGGGCAGCTAGACGAATGTGAGAAAGAACATTTACTTGCATTAGATTACAGTCAACGAGCAAACTGTTTTCGCGCGAAAGCAAAATCGCTTGGCGGCCTCGGTGATTGTGCCTACGCACAAGGAAAAATGGCTCGCTCATACGAGTACTTAACCGAGTGTTTGCAACTGTGTGAAGAGCATCAGTTGCTTTCGATTGAAACTGCCAATCGCTACATGCTGGCAACAGTGATGATCTATCAACTGCAATCTGACGAAGCACTAAAACAGGCTCAGCATGCCTCGAATCTTGCCTATCTCACGGCAAACCGCCGAGCAGAAATTGTTTCTAGGCTTACGGCTGCATGGATCTTTCTCGACCGTAATGTCTTGGTGCAAGCTGAAAACGAAATCTCGACCGCTCTACAACTTTCAAAACAGCTTAATGCTCATCGATTTGTCGCTTTTCTTTTGGAGTCCAGTGCAAGATTGCACTGGTATCAGGGAAAAGAGGAGAAAGCCCTTTCGGACATCGACACGGCTCTAGATCTTGTTCATATCAATAAGCTACACAATTTTATTGGTCCTTGGCTCGTATCTACCAAGGCACTTATTTGTGGCGATGAATCAACGGCCCTCTCCGCTTTGCGCACTGGTGAGGCTTGGCTAGAATCTACCTGTGTTGGTCATAATTATTTACGCTTTTACCAACAAGGAATCCAAGTAGCGTGGCAGTATAAGCAGCCTACGCTACTTCGAAAATATCGCGATAAGCTGTCTAACTTCACCCAAGAAGATCCGCATCCATGGGGTGATTTTTATATTGAACAAGCGAATCTGATGCTTGCCTTACTCGACCAGTCCAGCTCCGTCTCTGAGTTGTTAAACTTCAATCAGGCCGCGCGTAAGCATCAACTGAATCAGGCTCAAATAAGTGTTGATGAGCTCGACCATTGGCTCTCCACATCTACTCAACCATGAAATATTCAATAAACGAAGAAAGTCGATTAATTGCACCTTCAAGTCATCGTGTTTACTCGATTTACCTCGTCAAACACAGATATTCGAAACCATCGAATATCTGTGTTTTGGCACAGTGTCATCGCTGATGAGATTTATGCTGGCGCAAGATCATTTTGCTCCACCTTAAAGTTCTCGATGCTAGGAACATGCTCAGGCAAAAGTAGAGTAACGCGTTGATTTGCTGCTTCAATCCATTTACCTGAACTATTTTTATATCGATAGAATGCCACGCCTGACTTCCAATCATCATTAAGTAGGAGGTTGAGCGTTACGTTATGAAGATCAGCTCCTAAAGGAGCAATGCCTAGATAAGGCTGGTAGCCCTGCAACGTCACCATGATATGACAATCACCCATCGTGCATTGATAGTTGAAACTACCATTGAGATCAGACACCACATTTAACGGTGGGTTAACGGCCTGAAAGATATGTCCTTTACCCACTATTGATTTGTCTTCGCTGGCCACGAGTAGATTAACATCGAAGCTCACTCCTCCAGGTAAGCCGTTACCAATTTGATAATGAGCAGTAAAAATTGCTTGTGATTCTTTTGAGTCCATTTTCATTGTGTTCTCCAACTGAATTTATTGTCGTTAGTGACCCATTCAATGTAGATAACACGTCATTCTGGTTCAGTATCAATTTAGGCTCAGATCTACTTGACTACATAAATTATCCACGGTCACGCAGATGCCGATCGTTCTTTTCATCAACCAGATATTGTTGCTCTCTCGCTGATGCTTTTGGCGATTTGTACAGAACAACTGATACCAAACTGATATGGTGAATGTATGCATTTGGTTTAATATTTGAACAACTATTCAATACATAAGCCAAATGGAAAAAATAATGGAACATGAATGGATGCAGGGAACGAAAGAAAACCAAGTGGTAGAACAGCACCCTAACCCTCAAATACAACGCCTCGCTGTACTTAGCGCGTACTCAATCTCAGTCAATAATGCCAAACTGTTTATTCAGAAAATGGATAAGTGCGGTTTTCCTAAAGAACGATTACTGACACCTCTTGAAAACACGGTTTCACCGGTTCCCGGTTTGAACCAATATCAAGTCGAGTCACTCATCTTCAATACTCGCTATCAACACCAACCCTTTGTCATTGTCATGTGCGAAAGTACGCAAGAAGTTCAGCAAGCCTATCTAACAGCAACTCAATTCAATCTCCCGATTCGTGTTCGCTCAGGAGGGCATGATCACGCAGGTGAATGCAGTGGTGACAACGTCATTTTGATTGACGTGAGCAGAATTAAGACCTTCCAATTGTGTGACAATATTGCCACCATTGGTGCTGGCTATCGCTTCTATCAACTGACACCAAAACTTGCAGAGCATGATCGAATGATTGCACATGGAACCTGTGCCACAGTTGGGTTGACTGGCTATATTCAAGGCGGAGGATGGGGCCCTTGGACGCGAAAATACGGCATGTGTTGTGAGCACCTAGTGAGTGCAACCGTGGTATTGGGTGATGGTACGATCACAGAAGTCTCAGCAGAGTCCAACCCTCACCTATTTTGGGCACTAAGAGGCGGCGGAGGCATGAGCTATGGCATTGTTACCGAGCTACGCGTAAAAACATTCCCTTTACCCAAAGAGATCCACCGCTTCGAGCTTCAGTGGAACCTCTATCCAAAAATCAACGGTATGCTTCAGCCAATACCAACGCACCCTACCATAGATGTGCTAAAAAATTGGGAGCAGGCTATAAAAAGCCTCGATACGCCTAAACTTCTTGGCACCAACTTGCAAATTGATGCTCTGCCTGAATCATCTAACCACTGTGATATTGAAACCATCAGCCATCACTGCACCATGTATGGCTACTGGGAAGGAACAGAACAAGATCTTCACCAATTTATAGCCGTTCAATTTGGCGCTTGCTTCCCTGATTTAGTTCAAGTCTATGAAGCACATGGCACTGACTTTGACGGGAAGAAATACGATCACTCCCTGATGAGCACATGGGGGCGCGATTCTTTGTGTCAAAACGGTTCTCCTTTCCCTCCCGATTATGACGCCCCAGCACCTCACAAAATCACTTCGCGATTGGTGTCAGAGCGAGGTCTTAAACCAGAAGGCTATACTGCACTTTTGCAAAGCTTAACTTCACCTTTGATAAAGCCAGAAAACCGCGATCAAGGGCTATTTAGTTACGTAACCTTAGGGGCGATCACTGGCGGTTTTTATCATCACTCAGACGACCTTGAAGACATATCTTTCCCCTACCGCCAGTGTCAATATACAGTCCAATACCAAACCTGGTGGAATGAAGAGATAAAGCAAAAACTAGAACTACAAAATAACCCAGTACTTGTTGATGTAAACAGAGCCATGGACTGGATTGATAAAGCCAGAGAAGCTGATATACCGGGAACCTATGGTGCCTTCATCAGCTTTAAAGATCCGGCAATTCCGACAAGCGTTTATTTTGATCGAAGCTACCGCGACTTAATCGGTATAAAAGAAAAATACGCTAAGGATAAGTTTAATCACCTTAGAACTAATAAGACCATCATTTAACATCAATATGCATCTTAAAAAGCATATATTAACAGAACGTCATTTGGCCGTTCTATCACGTATAGAAATTAAAAAAGAGGAAAAATTATGACAACTAAGGGTTCATTTTACGTTAAAAATAACTCCAACGATAAAATCACCGGATATGTGAGATTTAAAGACTCTCCGGAAATGGAGGTTCATTTCGACTTGAATATTGGCGAACAATCTGAATCTGCTAGTTTTGAATCCGGTGCCGCTACCCATGACTCCTGGTATTACAGTTTCAAAAAGGCAGGTAAAACCTATACTGGGGACAAGTCCTGTGCATACTATGCAAAAGATGAAAATAAAGGCCCCGTCGTTGTAGAAATCTTTAATGATAATTTAAAAATATCTCCACCACTTAGCGGTTCTTGTGAGAAAACTTTATAGCTGCTCACCTGATTCATCACTTCGCCCGAGACAGTTGCACAACTTCTCGGGCAGTTTCATTTCTCGGTATTTGGATTGAAGACTCTCCCCATTTTCAATCACAATCTGAAATTGTTAACTTTATGTTCTCACTTTATATCACCACTGCAAGATAATCGAATAAATACAAATCACTTTTAAAATAAACTTTAAATCTAGAGTAACCAAGATTGAAAAAATAAATATATTATTAATTTCTAAGATCAAAGAGTTTTACTTAATACATCACTTTTTATTTTAACTCTATCAACTGATACTAAACTGCTACTGACGTTTTTTTATTGAATGCTTAACTTAATAGCATGCGCTTATCTCAATGGCTAAAACCATTATTAAAGCGCAATTCATCTATATCCACGTAATCTCTAAGCATTTGATTCAGAGGGTTTCTTGGATATTCATCATTCAGATAAACAACGGAAAGCATGGCTATGTGTACAGATGTTAATATCAATTATGGTTGCAACAACCAAACCTTATCCGCTAGAACCATGGAGTTTGCAGTTAACCTTCAGACCGAGATTTGGTTTAGAGCCCAACAAACTTACCAAATTACGACCTTTACTTCCGACGGAAAAGCCGACCGTGTTTTCAATGGTCAGCCGCCAAAACGTCACAGTAAAGAATGTGAGTTTCGAGCAAATTGGCAGGGAGAGTTGAGCTTCATACACTGCAATGCCATTACCCGGTATAATAACCCTCTTTTAACAGCTGATGGCATTAATGAATCTGGCCTTTCTGTTGGGTCACTGTACTTGCCCATTCTCAATCAAAATGTATCGACCTCTCACATCCCTGATGATGCCTTTGCATTAGGCAGCGGCCTGTTTGGTACTTTTATCTTGTCTACGTTTAATACTGTGGACGAGATGGTGACCTACTTCACCACCCACCCCGTTTACGTGTTTAACTCGACTATTTCAACTGGTGAAACAGAGAGTGACAACATGGCTTTGGACCAGCATTTCGTGATTCACGATGCAAATAATGACAGTGCCGTCATTGAGTTTCTTAACGGTAATATGCATATCTATCGAGCATTCAAAGAAAGCGATATGTTCAGCAAAGAGGAAAATCAGCAAGCACGCTATCAATGTACCGAATACGACTTTGATGATTATAAAGTGGTTGTGGACCACTCCTATGTTGGAGTAATGACTAACTGCCCAAATTACCATTGGCATGTCAATCACCTCTCTTATTTTTCCAATTTGCGCAACTACAACCCAGAACCGAACAATGAAGCAACCATGCAACGTCATGTCCAAGTGCCTGGCCCACTTCAATCAATGGCGCTGGCTTGATGGGTCTACCCGCCGACCCAACACCGCCGTCTCGATTTGTACAAACCTATGCAATTAAGCAGTTAAGCGAACAACCAACTAACTTCGACGAAGCCTTCTCACTCGGACAAAAGCTACTTAATCGCGTTGATATACCTTTGGGCATCATGGCGAATGAGTTTGAGACATCCGATAACCCTGAAGTCTTTTTTAGTGATATTACCCAATGGAGCGTTATTAGACATAACAGTCATCAATCACCCGCGTTCTATCTGCGTACTTACGGAGACATGACTTGGCGAGTCGCTAATGTCAAAGACTATATTGGGTTAAATAGAGACTGTCAGATTTCAAGCGTTTTACAGCTCATGCCAGTTACAACATCATTACCGTTTGAACAAGTCGAATCTCGACCAACTATTAAAATCGCTTAGAGTTAATTTTGAAGCGCAAACAAATGAGAAGCAAAAAGCCAGAGTAAGAAATCAATCTCACTCTGGCTCATAGCTGCATATAGTATAGTTTTATCTGCTATAGATATAACGTATGGTTGCTTTTACACTTGTTACATTCAGTCGACTTACTCTTTACCGAACACGTTGTTCTCTTGTTCTTGAACGCGGATGAATGTAGTACGCTTGGTTAGCTCTTTAAGCTTTGCTGCACCCACGTATGTACAAGTTGAGCGAACGCCTCCAAGGATGTCTTGAATAGTACCGTGAACGCTACCACGGTATGGCAATAATACGGTTTTACCTTCGGCCGCACGGTAGCCAGCGACACCACCTGAGTGCTTATCCATCGCGCTCTTCGACGACATGCCATAGAATTTCATGAACTTCTCGCCGTCTTTCTCGATCACTTCGCCGCCTGACTCTTCGTGACCCGCTAGCATCCCGCCTAGCATTACGAAATCCGCTCCACCACCGAATGCTTTCGCTACGTCACCCGCACAAGAACAACCACCGTCACCGACGATCATGCCACCAAGGCCGTGCGCTGCATCGCCACACTCGATGATTGCAGAAAGCTGCGGGTAACCAACACCCGTTTTTACACGAGTTGTACAAACTGAGCCTGGGCCGATACCCACTTTAACGATGTCTGCACCAGCTAGGATTAGCTCTTCACACATATCACCAGTAACCACGTTGCCTGCAGAAATGACCTTGTCTGGGAACTCTGCTCGCACGCGTTCAACATACTCGACCAAATGCTCTGAGTAACCATTTGCAATGTCGATACAAATGAAAATAAATTCATCTGAAAGTGCCATGATGTCTTTGGTTTTTTGGAAGTCTGCGTCAGATGTTCCCGTAGACACCATAACGTTATTCATGGTTACTTTATCTGCTGATTTAGAAAACTCAGCCCAATCTTCTACCGTGTAATGTTTGTGAACAGCGGTCATTACACCATGCTCAGCCAGCGCTTTAGCCATTGCAAAGCTACCAACCGAATCCATGTTTGCTGCGATTACTGGCACACCAGACCATTGACGACCACTATGCTTGAATGTAAAATCGCGGGTTAAATTTACTTGAGAACGGCTCTTAAGGGTAGAACGTTTCGGGCGAAACAGTACATCTTTAAAACCTAACTTAAGTTCTTGTTCGATACGCATTGTGTAATTCCTTGATTCATATGTATATGTGTCATTTCAGAGTGCGTAGTGATTTCGTTGGCAGACGAGTTCACTGTTCTTCGGACACAAAAAAACCGGAGCGTTGGCAGACGCTCCGGTTTTCAGCATTATAGGCTGTGATTTATTTCCTACAAGTCTGATATTTGAATTTTTTTTGTGATACCATCTTGAAAATCGCATATCAAAAACGCTCCCCAAGTCACCAAAACCTCTTATTATTTATAACTATCAACAACTTGAGAAAGCACTTAAGTTAACCCATTGCGCAAACCTTTGCGTCATATCTTAAAAATTAAAACGCATCACCTCTCAAATCTGCCTAAAACTCAATCACCTAATACTAAGATGCCCTGCTAATTCGTAAAAAAGTACTAAAAAAATCGACCAATTTTCTCAGCAATGCATGAAATCTAATTAATTTCGATAGAGCTCTTGGGTGATAGCGGTACGAAGAGTGCTAACGACATCACTTGCCAAAAGACCAATTTGACCATTCTGACTCACGTTTATATCAGCAGCATGACTGTGAAGTACCACACCTAAACGTGCGGCAACAGAAATTGGTAAACCTTTGGCTAGTAATGCACCAATGACTCCAGATAACACATCTCCCATTCCCCCCGTCGCCATTCCGGCGTTACCCGCTAGACAGACGTACATTCTCGTTCCATCGTAAATAAGCGTCCCCGCGCCTTTTAAAACCACTACACCGCCATAACGCTCTTGCAGTTGTCTTGCAGCAGAGTATCGGTCACTTTCTATTTGTTGAATGGTTACATTTAGTAGTCGAGCTGCCTCTCCAGGATGCGGCGTGATCACTCGATGGTTGTCGCACACTAGAGTGCCATCGCATCGCTGGCTCAGCATCGCTAGAATATTGAGGCCATCAGCATCAACAACTTTAGGTTTCTGCTCTTGAGCCAGATATTGATAGGCTTGATAAGCCCACTCATCATCTCCAAAGCCAGGACCAAACACTAATACGTCAGCCCAGCGTATGCGTTTAGTTAAGTCGTTCTCAGTATCCCTGAGCAAGTCAGTGGTGATGCTCTGGCTCATTACTTCTGGGCAACCAACCTGCAGTGGAATAAGGCTACTCGTGTGAGTAATTGCGGCAGTTAAACCCGCTCCGGCTCTAATCGCTGCGGAGGAACATAAACGAATCGCCCCAGACATCCCTTGATTGCCACCAACACAAAGCAACTTCCCGTTGTCACCTTTATGGACCGTTGGATTTGGCTTGGGCATTAATCTTGAAACAACCTGATGATCAATACCTAATGCACTTTCTACTTCGATAGTATCAAACTTAGTATTGACGCCTAAACCACAAAAGTAGAGCTCGCCAACTCGATCTCTCGCTTGTCCAGTGCATAAGCCTTGCTTAACCCCAATGAAGGTTACAGTATGCTCGGCACGAATAGCATCACCTAAAACTGCACCTGTATTAGCACACAGACCAGAAGGAACGTCGACTGCAATCACAGGGGTATGAATTTGATTAATTTGGTCAATATAGCGACGATACTCCGAACGAACCTCACCGCTTAAACCAGTGCCTAACATGGCATCGATGATCACATCTGCTTCTAGCAATGCGGTATTCCATTCATCCCAATCATTGTTAACACCGTCGATTGACTGCCAGTCTTGGTATGCGCGCAAAGCATCACCTTTTAGCACAGATACATCACCAATTTGGAAAACATGTACATTGAGTTGAGCTTGTTTCGCAAGAGATGCAAATACGTAACCATCGCCACCGTTATTCCCTTTACCGCAAATCACTAAGATATTTTTTGATTTAGGATACAGATGTAAAAAGCGCTCATACACGGCCATACCAGCGCGTTGCATTAAGCTATACATAGAAACACCAGCCATTTGCGCAGCCAGCGTTTCACCGTTTTTTACTTGCTCTGCGGTGTAGAGTTTTAGGGCGAGATTAAAGTCCATATTCACGTTCTACGCATTGGGAAACACAATTATAAGTATACAAAAAAGCCAAGGCGGACCTTGGCTTTTGAGAAAGTTTTTTATCGCTATTGATTCTGAGACATCAGAGCTTCAGCCGTCGCGTCTTGTATAGACAAAAACAACGAGTTGATTTTTCCAGTCGGTGTGCGCATTGGGTTCAACGTAACATTCTGGTACATAAACTCCGCTTGCTGCGTAACTGGTCGAACATTGCGACAGCAGAATAAGTAAGGTCGTTGTCGCCATGTGATGAAGCTGCGACAGCCTAGGTCATACACTGGTTTTGTTTTTAATTTAAACCACTCCTGTGGGATTTCAGGGAAGATATCAAATATAGAACGACCTATCGCATCATGAGACTGCAAACCACTGTGATGAGTCATAAACCCATTCCAGACCTGTACATTGTAATCTCGATCAATGACCACTAAGCCCATGTCAACGTTTTGTACCATATCCACCATCCAATGGAATTGTTCAAACTCTGCTGGCATATTCAACATTAGAACTCCTCCATTAGATAAGACAGTTTGTTATCAAGCAGCGGCAAGGATTCATCCACAAACATAAACAACAAGTCACAACGAATCGACGTTCCTTCAATGTTGTAGCTCACTTCGAATGTCATCGTGCGGCTGAATGCTCCAGTTGTAGATTCAATGATCGAGTCAATTGAGATATGCTGACCAAGGAGTACTGGTGGACTTTGGAAGAATCGGACTTCAGACTGCTCGCCTAAACCATTTAAGAACGACCCCACCAAAATATTAGAAATATCCATTAGCAGCTCAAGCTCTTCTAGCTCTTCGCTGTCTGCTGGTACTTTCATCAACTTTTTGAGATCAGATACGCTTGAATCACTCAAAATCACTAGCGCTTCGCCAGCAATACCTTCGCCACAAAATCCCTGACAAACACCCGATACGTTGTCATGCGACGCCAAGTCGCGTAGGGCCATGTGAAGTTCGCTCACTTCAAAGATATTGACGTTCGGCAGAGGTAGTTGCACAAACACATCAAAGTGACGCGCCAATGCATCGGCTGCTCGACCAATTGAAACGTTAGCCACTTCCATGTAAATATCGCGACGACGTAAAATCGGTAACTCAATAGAGACAGGCGTGATAATTTGAGGACGAGGTTCTGGCTCGACCAACTCTTTAAGCGCCTTCTTGAGTTCATCTTTGGCGATCGGTTTTTGAATAAACGCTTTTGCACCCAGTGCGAACACGCGCTCTTTCGCTTTAGGTTGGATATCCCCCGACACAACAACCACCGGAGTTTTATCCCCCAACCGTTGCATGTGCTCTAGTGTTTCAAAGCCATCCATTTCTGGCATGGTCAAATCAAGAAACATCAATTTAAACTCGTTTTTTTCGAGTTCTTCTAGCGCGTTTTTTCCGTGGATAGCAAACGTAATATCGGCATTCAATGTGGCTGGTAGTGATCTCGCCATCTGTTTGCGTGCTAACGCTGAATCATCACAGATGAGTACGGGAAAAGACATTCAATCACCTTTTTATATTCCACAATCTGCGCCGGAGTCTAACAGATTGTTACAGCATGTAATACGAGAAAACTGACGAGTTTTTTATTTCTTTATTATTCAATAAGCATACGCAATATGAATGAATGAGTGAACAAAATGACTAAAAAGCAAGCATCACATTCGCTGTTTAGTGACATAAAACAAACATGGGTAAAACTCCTCCACCCAAAGTAAGCAAAAAGTTGCAGCTAACATCCAAAGCCCATTTTTGCTCGAATTTCATTCTTTCCATTTCCATAATGGGTAAACAGTAACGCGCTAAAACTAAAAAGGCACCCTGCTAGAGGATGCCTTTAATAACAATTTCATCGATAAGATATCAATTCTATGGCACACCATGACCTTTAGAAGCCACCCATACGCGATACCATTGCTCTCGAGTAAGTTCGATGTTCAATGCATTAACTGCAGTTTGCACACGCTCGATTTTACCAGAGCCAATGATTGGAATAGGGTTAGATGGCAAACGACGTACCCAGGCATAAATTACTTGATCAATACTCGCTGCGCCCACTTCTTCACGAATTGCTTCTAATTCGTTACGGACACGAACAGCTTGCTCACTGTCACCACTAAAAATTGAACCACCACCGAGGCAAGACCAAGCCATTGGTCGCGTGCGGAACATTTGCATTTGATCAAGCGTTCCATCGTGAGCAACCTCAAAGTTAAGTGGGTTGATTTCCACTTGGTTAGTAACCAACGGCTTACCTAAGCGAGATTGCAGCAGTTCAAACTGGCGTGGAGTGAAGTTAGACACGCCAAAGTGCTTCACTTTGCCGACTTTGTGAAGCTCAGAAAATGCTTCTGCAACCTCGTCTGCATCCATTAACACGTCAGGACGATGAATTAAAAGTACGTCGATTTCATCCACATTCAAACGTTCTAGCGAGTTATTCACCGATTGGTAGATATGTGCTGAGCTCGTGTCGTAGTGATTGATCTTACGCTCTGGCGTTTTATCGCCACACAAATTGATGTCGCATTTCGTCACGATCTGAATTTGCTCACGAACACTCTTGTCTAAAGCTAGCGCTTCACCAAACAACGCCTCACACTCGTAATTGCCGTAGATGTCGGCGTGATCGACCGTCGTAATGCCTAACTCAATGTGTTGCTTAAGAAATGACAAACGCTCTTGAGCCGTCATTCCCCACTCAACTGCACGCCAATATCCTTGAACCAGCTCTGAGAACTCTGGGCCTTTTGGTGCAGTTACTACTTTTGCAACCATGGGTTTTCTCCTTCAATTGATCTGCATTCATCGTAGTCTTGTTTTCGTACCGGCTCAACGGGTAAACTTTCGCAATTCGAACTGGAGTACGAAATATGTCTTTTGCCCAACGCCTAGCCACCCTGATCGGAGAAGAAAGCATCAGCGGGTTCGCTCGACGCGTCGATGTGTCTGAAGCTTTAATACGCAAATACCTTAAAGGCAGTGAACCTAGCCTAACCAAAGCAAATCAAATTGCAATGCGCGCCAATTGCTCTCTCGAATGGTTAGCAACGGGATGTGGTTATTTATATCGCCGTGCTGAAGTCGTGGATATGGATGCGTACAAACTTGCCTTTCAACACGTTATGAATCAGCCGTTGTCAGACGATGCAGAAGAGCTACACCGCAAGCTAATTGCAGGATATCAATACCTGCGCGCTCACAAAAAATCGGATGGTTTTTTGGATGAATCAGCAATGGCGACCTTCCTATCTCTCCATAAAGAATCTAAAAACGAGTCACTTTGACCTCGATAATTTCGCCATCACTGCGCAAGTGCACATTTAAGGACGGTGATGGCGTAAGAAACTCGTCCGGTTTTACCCAAAGCAAACTTCGAATCGTTTCTTGTGGATAGCGGTTCATCAACAAAATAACTTCTTTATCGACAAGTTCGGAAGATTTCTTTTCCAGAGCTTCAACGACATCATAGTGTTCTTGTCCGATAGTAACTCTGCGTAAAACTAACCCATCCTTTCTTAAGTTGAGGAGTAAGTCATTCAGACGCTGCCACTCGTATTCAGTGAGAAACGAGAACTGAGCACTTTCTCTTCTCAAAATCACTTCACCATACAAGTGCTGCTGGTAGTACGAAAAATCATCCAAACAAAATGCGCTGATAAACGTTGAGTTGTCCCGCAACTGCACTTCGCAACCATACCAGCTTCCACTTTTTTCTATACGTTCTTTTAGATTGGAATATGGCATTGCTGACAACGTGTCTTGCCACCAGTTCGGCGTTGAAAGTGCCGGAAACGTTACCGAACAACAACATAAAGAAAGTAAGAGTCGAAGATAAAAGCGCATGCACTGCTCTAGTTGGTTGACATCGAACCAAGACATTACTAACTGCAAGAAAATGTTCAAGAGAAAAATAGTGGCAGGTGGCGATGAAAGTTATGGTGATGAAAGTTATAACGCAGAAATTAAGAAGGCGCACATGTGCGTGCGCCTCTACCTCGTTACTCAATCGTGAGTGTGCGAATCGGCGATGTCTATTGATGCATCCCGAACATAAAACGAGGACTTACCGTAGGGTTTGAATCCATCCAAATTGTGTGTAAAACCTCACATCCCTCCTTCTGAAGCAGTCATGTTGCTTTACAATTAAAGCATGGTTCATTTTTCTCAAAAAACAAGTTTTTTATCCTAAATTATGAGAGCAATAGCACAATCTGAGTGAATGAATAATATCGCGACACTTCGAACACTCAATAGTGAAAAGCTAAATTGCATCTTTATTGATTAGGTCTAGACTCTGCGAAGCGTATACTTTCTTTCGTCCCTTCCCCCCAGCAACAGGAGAGCTTGTTAATGACCAAACGCGAGAGAATTGTGAAATCTGTGTTGGCGCACGTACCGAAAGATGCGATTAACCAGTTTGTCTCTCGAGGGTCAACACCATTTTCTGTTCTCATGATGGCCGCCATTGTGGGTACGTTGGCTGGTTTTGTCGGTACGTATTTCGAGCTTGCCGTTCATTTCGTTTCTGAAACACGAACAGAATGGTTAAGAAGCGAAATTGGTAATGTTCTACCGTTGTGGCTGGCAGCGGTTCTCATTAGCGCACTTTTAGCTTTTATTGGCTATTTTCTTGTGCACCGCTTTGCGCCAGAAGCGGCAGGTTCTGGTATTCCTGAAATCGAAGGGGCAATGGATAATATTCGTCCAGTGCGCTGGTGGCGAGTTCTACCAGTAAAATTCTTCGGCGGCATGGGCGCACTTGGCTCAGGTATGGTGCTGGGTCGTGAAGGCCCAACCGTTCAAATGGGTGGTGCTGTAGGTCGAATGGTGACCGATATATTCCGGGTAAAGGATGACGATACCCGCCACTCCCTGCTCGCTTCTGGTGCTGCTGGCGGTTTGGCTGCGGCTTTTAATGCCCCACTCGCAGGCATTATGTTCGTTGTGGAGGAAATGCGACCTCAGTTTCGCTACTCTTTGATCTCAATTCGTGCAGTGATCATTTCTGCCATTATGGCGAACATAGTGTTTCGCGCCATCAACGGGCAAGACGCCGTTATCACTATGCCGCAATACCAGTCGCCAGAGCTTCAAACCCTATGGCTATTTTTATTGCTTGGCGCATTGTTTGGCGTGTTTGGCGTGATCTTCAACAAACTGATTACCGTGGCACAAGACAGTTTTGTCGCAATTCACAAAAACGATCGTAAGCGCTACTTGATTGTGGGTTCGTTACTGGGAGGCGTGTTTGGCTTGCTTCTTTTGTACGTACCCCAACTAACTGGTGGTGGTATCGGCCTTATTCCTGACATTACTAACGGTAACTACTCGGTATCCATTTTAGTTTTGCTTTTCTTTGGTCGTGTAATTACAACCCTGCTCTGTTTTGGTTCTGGTGCGCCGGGAGGCATCTTTGCACCTATGCTTGCTCTGGGAACCTTATTTGGTTATGCGTTCGGAGCAAGTGCTGATGTCTTGCTCCCTGCGCTTGATATCGAGCCTGGTGTATTTGCGATTGCGGGCATGGGTGCCCTGTTTGCAGCAACGGTACGTGCACCGATTACAGGTATTCTGTTAGTGATTGAAATGACGAATAACTACTACTTAATCCTGCCATTGATCATTACTTGTTTGGGCGCTGTGATTATTGCTCAATTGTTGGGTGGACAACCTATTTACAGCCAGCTGCTGCATCGCACAATCAAAAACGAAAAGTTACGCCAACAGGATCTACCGGAGAATCAATCAACATAACATTCTCTTTGTTATCACTTCGCTCCAGACTATCGAAGGGTTTGGAGCGATAAACTCTGCATTTTTACATCTTTTCCCAAATATTCGATACCAAACTCACAAAATTATCATTCTCTGATATTTGCTCACCACCTTTCATGAGAAACCCCTCTCCATACTTGTTAGTATTCGCTACTTAAATAGAGCATTTCACCCAAATCGTCATGTTTCGTTTCATTCAGGCAAAAATCAAATGGAGTAGATTTGAACTGGAGAAGACTTGTGCAGTTTTATAGTGTCCCGCCGTCTCAAGCCGCGTTGGCACTAGGTATGATAGGTTTAGGGCAAGCTTGGGCACTCTATGTTCCTGAGATTGGTGAACCGATACGCCCATTTTTGGCGTCACTCGGCGCACTTTTACTCGCCCCTGTACTCATAAAATATGCCGCGAATCCACGATTATTCATGGTCGACATTCGTCACCCACTGAGTGGTAGTTTAATGGCACCAATGAGTATGGCGTTACTGATCCTTGCAGATTATCTTGCCGCTGTAGCACCTATCATCGCTTATCCACTTTGGTTTATGGCGCTTTTGCTGCATTTTACTATGATGGTGCTGTTTTTTAGCTTTCAGCTAATGAACTTCAAAATGTCCAATATCGTACCGAGTTGGTTTCTTTATCCGGTGGGGCTGATCAGTAGTTCACTAGCCGGTTCTCAACTAGGTCACAACTTATTCTCCGAAACGTTAGCGATGATGTGCATCGGCATTTATTTCTTCATGCTGCCACTCGTGTTGTATCGTTTGGTGTTTTTCGGCTCTCTACCAAGGCGAGCAAGACCGACCCTCGCGATTATGGCCGCGCCGGTAAACTTGTCATTAGCAGCATACTTGGTGAACTTTCCCTTACCTGATCCGATACTGACAGGCGCATTGGCCGGGATCGCCATCACTATGACTTTATTGATCTACTTATGTTACTTCCGCTTACTTCGCTTGAAGTTTCAACCTTCTATCGCGGCAGTAACCTTTCCTTCCGTGATCAGCGCCATCGCAATGCATCGCTTGACCTCTTTTTTCGCCGAATCGCACCCTCACTGGCACTGGCTACACGACTTTGGTTTTCTAGAGCTCAGTATCGCGACTGTATTGGTTGTTTGGGTATCGGCAGGTTACGTCAAAATGTATTGGCCAGAAATCATGAAGTCATTTTCTAAACAAGCATAAAAAAAGGATGGCGTTTGCCATCCTCTTAGAATAGTGCTTGGTTACCTAACGTAAACCGTGCAGAAACTCGGCACGCGTTGCTGGGTTGCTTTTGAAGATACCGCCTAATGCTGTTGTCGTGGTTTCGCTGGTTGCATCCATCACACCGCGAGATTTCACGCAGTAGTGTGTTGCGTCAATCGTCACTGCCACATCATCGGACTCAAGCAACATTTGAAGTGCAACAAGAATTTGCTGAGTCATACGCTCTTGAACTTGTGGACGCTGGGCAAAGAAGCGAACGATACGGTTGATCTTTGATAGGCCAATGATCTTGCCACGTGGAATGTAAGCCACAGCCGCCTTGCCATCAATGGTCACAAGGTGATGTTCACAAGTACTGGTCACTGTGATGTCCTTCACGCGAACCATCTCGCTCACGTTCATCTTGTTCTCAATCACCGTGATTTTAGGAAAGTTGGAGTAATCCAGACCGGAGAAGATTTCGTCAACGTACATCTTAGCAATGCGGTGTGGGGTTTCTTCTAGGCTATCGTCGGTAAGGTCAAGTTGAAGCAGACCTAAGATCTCACGCATGTGGTGTTCGATCTTCTCTTTCTTCTCTTCACGACTTACGTTGTTTGGACGCATTGGCGTTTCCAAACCGCGTTGCTCTAGCGCTTCTTTTACTAACTTCGCTGACTCGCTAAGACCTGACATTCCACTTCCTCTTTTGTTACTTCCGCTTCAATACAAACCCAATCAAAATTGCATTCATATTTTTCGCTTTGAGTTGCTCAGTTTCGTGTCTTTACACCAAGTCACATCAAATATAGGTACTGAGCTGATTTTATTGAGCTCCGCGGGCTTTTTACCCCTTTCGGATGGCTGACAAGGATACTCGGATTTTTGAATAATTACACCCATATTTTATAGGTGGACATTCTTACTCGGTCCCCTTTTTATGGTAAAGTTGCCACAAAACAAAAGAACACAGGATTTTCTCAATGGGCTGCTGCGACGCACCTGGCTTGATGCCAATTGAAGAAGCGATGGACAAAATGTTATCGCGAATCAAACCTATCCAAACAACGCTTTCTCTTCCACTTGCTGAAGCACTCGGTTTTGTACTGGCAGAAGATATCTTGTCTCCTATCCACGTACCGCCATTCGACAACTCAGCAATGGATGGCTACGCTATTCGCATTCAAGATCTTGAGTCATCTTCTGTATTGCCTCTGGCAGGTAAATCATTTGCAGGACAACCTTTTGAAGGTGAATGGCCTCAAGGTACCTGTGTTCGCATCATGACTGGCGCAAAAATCCCACAGGGTTGTGATGCCGTTATCATGCAAGAAAATACTGAAGTAACAGATGCTGGCATTCAGTTCAACCAAACCGACGTGAAGCCACAAAACAACATCCGCCCAACAGGTGACGACATCAAACAAGGCGACATCGTACTGGCAAAAGGTGCACGTTTGACACCTCGCGATATTCCGATGATTGCGTCGCTTGGTGTTAGCCATGTGACAGTAGTACGTAAGCCAAAAGTTGCTTTCTTCTCTACTGGTGATGAACTTAAACCACTGAGCGAACCGCTAGACGAAGGTCAGATCTACGACAGCAACCGTTACGGTATTAAACCGCTTATTGAAAACTTCGGTTGTGAAGCCGTTGATCTTGGCATCATTCCAGATTGCCCAGAGACTCTGAAAGCAACCTTTGAACAAGCGCAAACATTGGCAGATGTGGTTGTGACCTCAGGCGGTGTTAGTGTGGGCGAAGCGGATTACACCAAAGACATTCTTGAAGAGCTTGGTGAAATCGGTTTCTGGAAGTTAGCAATCAAGCCGGGTAAACCTTTCGCATTTGGTAAGCTAAGTACAGCTTGGTTCTGTGGGCTGCCGGGTAACCCTGTTTCTGCAGTTCTTACTATGTACGTGCTTGTTCAACCAATGCTGGCAAAACTTGCAGGCCATACAGAATGGAAAGCACCCGAATCTATTCCAGCAACAACCAAAACCGCCTTTAAGAAAGCGCCAGGTCGTACCGATTACCAACGTGGTATCTATACATTGGAAGATGGCAAGTTTGTGGTTGAAACAACCGGTAACCAAAGCTCTGGTGCATTCCGCTCAATGAGCCTAGCGAACTGTTTTGTTGTATTGGAACGTGAACGCGGCCGAGTTGAAGTGGGCGAAACGGTTCAGATTCAACTATTCAACTCAACCCTTTACTAGGAAGACGTTGTGGATATTCTTTCCGATCAGGAAATGTTGCGTTACAACCGCCAAATCATTCTTCGTCAGTTTGACTTTGAAGGACAAGAAGCACTCAAACAAGCATCGGTATTGATGCTTGGTGCTGGCGGTTTAGGCTGCGCATCAAGCCAATATTTGGCGACTGCTGGTGTCGGTAAAATCACGCTGATTGATGATGATATCGTCGAGTTGTCTAACCTTCAGCGCCAAGTGCTGCACCACGATGCGGATATTGGTCGTAAGAAGGTAGACTCGGCGGCCAATGCGCTACGCGAACTTAACCCGCACATCATTGTAGATACCATCGCAAAGCGTCTTGATGATACAGAGCTAAAAAGCTTGATCGAACAGCACACAATTGTTGTTGATGCATCAGATAACGTCGATACGCGCAATCAACTTAACCGCCTATGTTTTGCGACTAAAACACCGCTAATTTCAGGCGCGGCTATTCGTATGGAAGGCCAAGTGAGTGTGTTTACTTACGACGACCCAACTCAACCATGTTACCAGTGCTTAAGTGCCCTCTTCGGCAGCGGTGCGTTAAGTTGTGTCGAAGCCGGAGTCATGGCTCCTGTTGTGGGTATTGTTGGCGCAGTACAAGCGATGGAGACGATCAAAGTGATTGCTGATTACGGCCAACCAAAGAAAGGCAAAATTCTGATTTTGGACGCGCTCAGCATGTCTTGGCGAGAAATGAATCTGATGAAAATGCCAACCTGTCCGGTTTGTAGTTAGTTCTATACCTCTAATCATTCCCAAAAAGCCCAACTCGATGTTGGGCTTTTTCTCATTTTGACAATCAGATTTACAACCCTTCTTCTTACAAATCTTATCTCTATAAAATTCAACAAGTTAAAAGTTGGCACATTCCTTTCATTGCATATATCACGAACCAATGAGAGGGCGAATTATGAAAAGGACATCACTACTACTTGGGTCTCTAATAGCGAGCGCTTACGCACAAGCGGCGCCATTTGATACGTGCCCAAGCCAAGCATACCTATTCCAATCAACCCCGGTTCAAATCTATGGCGTCAATTTGGTTACAGGCTCTACGACTCTTTTAGAGGACGACACAGGTTTGGCTTCGGGCATCAACGGTGTAGGCTTTAACTTCACTGACCGTTATATCTACGGCTACGACACCACAAACAAAAAGATTGTTCGTCTTGGTCAAGACTTCCAAGCAGAGACACTTGATGTTTCGGGTCTTCCTACCGACCACACGTTTTACGTAGGTGACGTTTACAACCACGTCTACTACTTGTACCGCAAAGGCAAAGGACTTTTCTCCATTGACCTTTCTCCGCTCGATTCTGATCCAAATGCGACATTGAGCATCGTGAAAATCAGCTCAACAGCGACTGTGAACCTAACCGACTTTGCATTTCATCCAGGTGATGGCTCCCTTTACGGCATCGACAACAACTCTGGTGTGCTATATCAGTTCAACCCATCAAATGGTAGCGCAACTGCGATAGGTGACACAGGTGAGAAAGGCACATTTGGTGCTGGCTACTTCGATGTAAACGGCAACTACTACGTGTCACGTAACCAAGATGGCAAAATCTATCGCGTTGACCTTTCGGAAGGTAACGCAGCCAATATCGCAGCAGGTATCGTTCCTGCGGTTGAGTTTGTATCCAACGGTCCAAGCTCAAGCCAAAATGATGGCGCACGTTGTGCAAACGCTCCAGTGATTAACGAAGACGAGCCAATTGATTTCGGTGATGCTCCAGACAGCTACCACACAACACTTGCGTCAAACGGTCCTCGCCACGAAGTCGACGGTGTAACTTGGCTTGGTTCAGTCGCTCCTGATGGTGATGCCGACGGTCAAGCAAACGACAACTCTGTGGGCACAGCCGATGAAGATGGTGTTGGTTTTGTATCCGCACTTGACCCAGGCTTAAGCTCAATTGTGAATGTGACAGCTTCTACTTCTGGCTACCTATCAGCATGGTTTGACTGGAACCGCGATGGTGACTTTGATGATGAAGGTGAGCAAGTCTTTACCGACCAATTACTGTCTGCGGGTAATAATCCCCTACCGTTTGTAGTTTCAACCGCTGCAACGGAAGGGTCTAGCTGGAGCCGATTCCGCTTTAGCCAACAAACCGGATTAAACTACGATGGTGGTTCGACATCTGGTGAGGTGGAAGATTACCCAATTACCATCACTGGTAATGGTTACTCAGTGGAATATTTCCCGAGTGCAGAAGATTACGCCACCGTCGCTTACGAAGATAACTGGCCATACACCGCAGACTACGATATGAACGATGTGGTCGTGAAATTCCGCATCACTGAAACCAGTCTTGCTGGTCATGTTGAGAATATTCAAATTACTGGTGACCTAGCGGCTTACGGCGCAAGTTACAAAAATGGCTTCGCAATCCGACTACCGGGTGTTTTAAGAAGCTCGATTGAAAACGGACTAACAACGCTCTCCTTCAATGGTGTAGAACAAGCATCTAATGGCTTGGAAAGTATTTCTGATGAAGCCATTTTCATCATCAGTGAAGACTTAAGCACACACGCGGCGAGCAGCTGTAGCTACTTCCGTACCGAGTCTGGCTGTGATGATAACGTTTCACTCACCTTTACCTTGAATGTGTACTTCACTGAAGGATCTGACCGTTCAGCCATTCAAGCCATGCCATACGACCCGTTCATCTTTGCAACACCGGGCACTTACCATGGCGATGGGATTACCTTCCAACCAGGCCGTAAATGGGAAGTTCACTTAGCAGACCAAGCACCAACAGAACAGTTTGATGACCAAAACCTCTTCGGTGTCGGCGTCGATGCAAGTGACCCTGCGCAAGGTGTGTACTTCAAAACAGCAAACAACTTACCTTGGGCACTGTTGATAGTAGAAGATTGGGATTGGCCGCTAGAGCGTGTAGACATGGTCGATGCATACCCTCAATTCCAAACTTGGGCTGAGTCTGGTGGCGAACGAAGCACAGATTGGCACACCGCTCCAACACCTAACAAATGCTACATTCCATAGGGAGATAACATTATGAAAGCACTTATCACAATCATCATGGGATTAGCACTAACGGCTTGTGGCGGTGGCGGCGGAGGTGGTAACAGTACACCACCTTCACCAACCCAAACCACCGTTGCAGAGGAAGACACAACCCAACAGGAAGAAACAACCGTAGAAGAGACTACCGTAACTGTAGAAAATGCAACCATGCAGGACCTAGTAGTACCGGATGGCTTTAGCTACAACCCAGTGACGGAGGGTACGCTCAATGTAGACATCAGTGGTTTCTCTTCACAACGTGCACACCTAAGCGTGTACAAAGAGTTTGTCGAGAACAGTTCAGGTAACTACGATGCAAAATATCCAAGCAAAGTCGCATCGGTTCCACTCAACAACGGTACAGCAAACGTCGACTTTAATGTTTCTGATAGCCAAGGTAGCCTACTTGTTGAAATTTGGTTCTATGACGGCAGTGACCCAATTCAGAAAGTGATTACTTCTGGAGACAACACTTGGACCATGTAACTAGATAGATTGAAGGCATGGCGAAAGCGACCTTTCATCATAAATCTTCAATCTCAAGCTTAAAAATCGCATCGTTCTTTTGAACATGCGATTTTTTTGTTGTAAAACAGTAGGATTAATCATCGAGCGGGAAAACACGTTGGACAACCCGAAAACCTTCATTTTGGTCTTTGTTGCTGCCATCGTCGCATTATGTTTGGCTCTGTGGCTAACATCTTCTGATGAAACACAAACCATCACCGCAAAAGTGATTTCAAATACCCTGACACAATCCCTCGATGGGCTAAGACGCTATCTCACCGTCGAATCAGAGGTACTCGGAACAAAGCGTGTTGCAGTTCCAACCTCTGTCCATTGTCCTGAAGGGGCCTTAGTGACATTCAACCAAGCTACGGATTCACTCTTCGAGCAACCGCTCACGTTTTTAAATTGCGAATGAGCCTACTCTTCCAATTCATGTAAAACGTCATACTACTTTGAGGAAATGAAAAACAATGCAAGCACTGATCAGTACTGATGAACTCAATAGCCTTCTCGGCCAACCTAACGTCAAGCTCCTCGACGCTAGTATTGCGTTTCAAATCCCTTCTGAAGGTAAAAAGATCCAAGATAAGTGGATTCCAAATACTTTACGCTTTGATTACGACAATGACTTTTGCTTACCCGGTTCTTCCCTGCCGCATATGATGCCAACAGAAGAAGGCTTCAACCAAAGTGCGCAACAACTCGGTTTGAACAACGAAGATTTGATTGTGGTTTACGACAACTCTGGCACTTTAGCCGCGCCAAGAGCTTGGTGGATGTTCAAAGCTATGGGACATGATAATGTTCGAGTCTTAAACGGCGGCCTTCCCGCTTGGGTTGAAGCCGGATTCCCTGTTGGAAGTACCCTATCGCAACCAAGCGAAAAAGGTAACTTTGCGGGTAAGCTCAACCAAAATGCCTTTTTGAGTGCACAAGATGTTCTTGCTCATTCCACCAATAAAAGTGCAAATATCATCGATGCCAGAGCCAAAGCACGCTTCCTTGGCGAAGTGCCTGAGCCACGAGAAGGTCTACGTAGTGGGCACATTCCAAATTCGGTTTGCTTACCGTTTCAAGAACTCTTAACCAACGGTCACATTAAACCAAATTCAGAGTTGCAACAGATATTTAGCGCACTAACGATAGATAGTGACAATTCAATTATTTTTAGTTGCGGCTCCGGTGTGACCGCATGCATTTTATTACTCGCGGCGTATCAAATTGGTCTGGACAATCTGTCGGTGTACGACGGTTCTTGGACCGAATGGGGTGCAGACCACTCTCTACCTATCGAGCGTTAAGACAAGTGTCTGTTTAACAAAGTATCTTACGTTTATCTAAAGATGATGTGTTCCAATAAACTAAACGCAGCTTCTAAACCAAACTTGTCATTTCGAAATAGAAACTGGCTATGAGTGATTTGTCCCTCCTCATAGCCTGACTACATCAAAAGCCGACTATTTCCGTTAGCGTTCAGATGTCGCGTTGCCGTGCATTTGCTCATCTAAGTTGAGCACGGTTAATGCGTTGCTAACGCTCGTGGCGATCACGTCTATCGCTCCAGTTCTTAATGCTCCGAGTAGAGCGAGCGGCTTGCTGTTCTCTGCTGCGATCGCAATGACTTCCGAGATCGGCCGAAACTCTTCAATACCAAGTCCAATTACTCGGTCACTCATTACCGTGTTCGCTACATTACCGTGAATATCAAAGAAGTCATAACCTGCAAAATCCCCTACCACACCTTGTTGAAGTCTCGACTGAACCACTTCATCAGGCGTAAACCAACCTAAGTCGACCATGTAACTGTTTTCGCTCATGTCACCAATACCAACCAAAGCGACATCGGCTTTACGTGCTAGGTCGAGCGTTTGTTTCACGGTTGCATTTTGCATAAAGGCCAACTTCTGTTCTCTGTTTTCTGCGTAAGCCGGCGCATAAAGGGTTTCAGAGGTCCCCCCATATTTCTTCGCCAACTGACGACAAATATGGTCGGCGTTATACATACCGCCACGCGGATGAATACCACCAATGCCACACACAAATTTACAATCACGCGGCGTAATAACACCAATATGGTGAGCGACAGACGACACGTTGCGCCCTTGTCCGACCGTCACCACCATGCCGTTTTTGAGCGTGCTAGTGAGATAATTGGACACCAATCCCGATACCTGTAGTCGTTGCGCTTCTTCATTCGGTTGATCAAGAGCAACAAGCGCGCGCTTAACGCCGAATCGCTCGATCAAACGTTGTTCGATCTTGGCGCTGAACACCGGATGGTATTTAACGGTAATTTCAACAATGCCTTCATCACGCGCCTGCTTGAGCATTCGCCCAACCTTTGCGCGTGATATGGCAAATTTTCTCGATATCTCTTCCTGAGTCGCACCGTCTTGATAATACGCGACGGAAATCTCTGTCAACAAATCCGTGTTTTCAATGGAAATATCTTGATTAGAACTGCTCATGGTTTCTCTCGCCCTTTAAGAGGATCGATATTGTATGCAATAAGTGAACATATGCTCATTGACTTAGCATATGTTCTTTATCAATTTAAACGCTACATTTGCTCATCGCAATAACATTTTCTCACTACAATTTTTTACCCTCTTGGACAACGCTCAAGCTTTGAACAATAAGGGCAAACGTTTATTTGGGTTAACCACTAAACACACAGTAAAAAAACGTTGATGAAGTTCACTATAAGTCCATTTCAGCGATTGACTTTCAGCATAGATAGGATAAATATGGACACATCATTTACTCAGCTATCGATCAAATGTTCATAGCATTTGTTCGGTAACGAAATTTTCCGTAGTTGGCTGAGCAGATGTCTCATTAAATGCGATGAGACGGTTAGCTAACTCGCTTGCAAATGCACAAGCTGTGATAACAAAAATCACGCTTAAGCCCATTTAAATAGGATGATCGATTATGAGCAACAAGTTAGAGCAACTTCGTAAACTAACGACTGTAGTAGCAGACACTGGCGAGATTGATGCAATTAAAAAGTATCAGCCAGAAGACGCAACAACTAACCCTTCTCTTATCCTTAAAGCCGCTCAAATCGCAGAGTACGCACCTCTAATCGATGCTTCAATCGAATACGCTAAAGCACAGAGCAACGACAAAGCTCAACAAGTTCAAGATACTTGTGACATGCTTGCAGTAAACATCGGTAAAGAAATCCTAAAAACTATCCCAGGTCGTATCTCTACAGAAGTAGACGCTCGTCTATCTTACGATATGGAAGGCAGCGTAGCGAAAGCTCGTCAACTAGTGAAAATGTACAACGATGCTGGCATCACTAACGACCGTATCCTTATCAAACTGGCTTCAACTTGGGAAGGCATTCGCGCAGCTGAGATCCTAGAAAAAGAAGGCATCAACTGTAACCTAACGCTTCTATTCTCGTTCGCTCAAGCACGTGCTTGTGCAGAAGCGGGTGTATTCCTAATCTCGCCATTCGTTGGTCGTATCATGGACTGGTACAAAGCGAAAGAAGGCCGTGACTTCGAAGCTCAAGAAGATCCAGGCGTACTATCTGTAACTAAGATCTACAACTACTACAAAGAATACGGCTACAAAACTGTAGTTATGGGCGCAAGCTTCCGTAATATCGGTGAGATCTTAGAACTAGCTGGTTGTGACCGTCTAACTATCGCTCCTGCTCTACTTGCAGAACTAGAAGCAGCTGAAGGTGAAGTAGTTGAGAAACTAGTTGATTCTAAAGGCGCAGCTGAGCGTCCAGCACCAATGACTCACGCTGAATTCCTATGGGAACATAACCAAGACCCAATGGCTGTTGAGAAGCTGGCTGAAGGTATCCGCAACTTCGCCGTTGACCAAGGCAAACTAGAAGCGATGATCGAAGCTAAGCTTTAATTGCTTACCAAAAGCGAGTAGCCCGTCTACTCGCTTTTACCATCAGCACTATTTTCAAAAAATTCTATTTGAACTTGTTTCGGCGAGTTCCCTCTATTTAAATCAAATATCGAGAAGTAATCACTATGGATCGTAAACATCTAGCAAATGCAATCCGTGCGCTAAGCATGGATGGTGTTCAACAAGCTAACTCTGGTCACCCAGGTGCACCTATGGGTATGGCTGACATCGCTGAAGTTCTTTGGCGCTCTCATCTAAACCACAACCCATCAAACCCTGAGTGGGCAGACCGCGACCGTTTCGTACTGTCTAACGGCCACGGCTCAATGCTGATTTACTCTCTACTGCACCTTGCAGGTTACGAGTTGTCTATCGACGATCTGAAAAACTTCCGTCAGCTTCACTCTAAAACTCCTGGTCACCCAGAGTACGGTTACGCGCCAGGAATCGAGACCACAACGGGTCCGCTAGGTCAAGGCATCACTAACGCGGTTGGTATGGCTCTAGCTGAAAAAGCGCTAGCAGCACAGTTCAACAAAGAAGGCCACGACATCGTTGACCACTTCACTTACGTGTTCATGGGCGACGGCTGTCTGATGGAAGGTATTTCGCACGAGGCATGTTCTCTTGCAGGTACTCTAGGTCTAGGCAAGCTGATCGCGTTCTGGGATGACAACGGCATCTCTATCGACGGTCACGTTGAAGGTTGGTTCTCTGACGACACACCTAAGCGTTTCGAAGCTTACGGTTGGCACGTAATCCCTGCAGTAGACGGTCACGATGCTGACGCAATCAACGCAGCAATTGAAGCAGCGAAAGCGGATCCACGTCCTACACTTATCTGTACTAAGACTATCATCGGTTTTGGTTCACCAAACAAATCTGGTTCACACGATTGTCACGGTGCGCCACTAGGTGCAGAAGAAATCGCAGCAACACGCAAAGAACTAGGTTGGGAGCACGGTCCTTTTGAAATTCCGCAAGAAGTCTACGCAGAATGGTCAGCGAAAGAAACAGGCGCAGCTAAGGAAGCAGCGTGGAACGAGAAATTTGCAGCTTATGAAGCAGCGTACCCTGAGCTGGCAGCTGAATTTAAACGCCGCGTAAACGGCGAGCTTCCTGCACAGTGGGAAGAAAAAGCAAGCCAAATCATTGCTGATCTTCAAGCTAACCCAGCAAACATTGCATCACGTAAAGCGTCTCAAAATGCTCTAGAAGCATTTGGTGCTCTACTACCAGAGTTCATGGGTGGCTCTGCTGACCTAGCACCTTCTAACCTAACCATGTGGTCTGGTTCTAAGTCTCTAGAAGCAAGCGACTTCTCTGGTAACTACATCCACTACGGCGTACGTGAATTCGGTATGACAGCGATCATGAACGGTATCGCGCTACACGGTGGTTTCGTTCCTTACGGCGCAACATTCCTAATGTTCATGGAGTACGCACGTAACGCAATGCGTATGGCTGCGCTGATGAAAATTCAGAACATCCAAGTGTACACGCATGACTCTATCGGTCTTGGCGAAGATGGTCCAACTCACCAACCAGTTGAGCAAATGGCATCGCTACGCCTAACACCAAACATGAGCACATGGCGTCCATGTGACCAAGTTGAGTCCGCTGTAGCTTGGAAACTAGCGATTGAACGTAAAGATGCACCGACAGCACTTATCTTCTCTCGTCAAAACCTTGCGCAACAAGAGCGCACAGCAGAACAAGTAGCAGACATCGCGAAAGGTGCTTACATTCTGAAAGATTGCGAAGGCAAGCCAGAGCTAATCCTTATCGCAACAGGTTCTGAAGTTGAACTAGCAGTAGAAGCAGCAGCACAGCTAACTACTGAAGGTAAGAAAGTACGCGTTGTTTCAATGCCATCAACAGATGCATTTGACAAACAAGACGCCACTTACCGTGAAGCTGTACTGCCATCAGACGTAACAGCACGTATCGCAATTGAAGCAGGTATTGCTGACTTCTGGTACAAGTACGTAGGCTTCGACGGTCGCATCATTGGTATGACTTCATTCGGTGAATCTGCACCAGCCGGCGAACTATTCAAAATGTTTGGTTTCACGACTGAAAACGTAGTGAACACAGCAAAAGAGCTACTCGCGTAATTGCAGTAAAAAGATAGTCAGTTTTCTCTATTGCGAATGTGAAAACTGAAAAGCCCCACCAGCAATGGCGGGGCTTTCTTTTATCTGGCTCCTATTCGCATAAACGCAGCCAGGACATAAACATCACAACTTTCGTTACGACTATTTGTCTTCAAATCGAAGTGCGAGCTGATAGAAATCTTGTACTTGGTCTTTCAACTGTCGGCTATTTTGCTCAACTGAATGTGTTGCTGCCAAGTTTTGTTCTGCGGTCGAAGCAATAGAATGAATGTGCTGGTTTACATCACTAGATAGCTTTAACTGGTTATTCGCCGCTTCTGCTACATCAACCATCAGCCCACTCATGGTTTGCATCATCTGTTCAACTTCAGACAAACGCAACGCGCTTTGTTCTGCTACTTGAGAACAGGCATCGGTTTGCTCTTTGTTTGCCAGAATATCTTTCTGCCAACTTTGAATCGTTGCCAACATAGTGGAGATAGAGGCTTGGATTTGTTCAGTTGCATTGGATGTTCGCCCAGAAAGCGCGCGGACCTCATCAGCTACAACAGCAAAACCACGACCTTGCTCCCCTGCTCTTGCCGCTTCAATCGCCGCGTTGAGTGCCAGTAAATTGGTTTGCTCTGCGATCCCACCAATCTCTTCCATCAAATGGTTCACCTTCTGCGCCTGATCACTCAGTTGATACGTCGTTTCCGTCGCTTTTTCAGCTTGAAGGCTTAACTTCGCTAGATTGGTGTGCGTTTGATCGATGGTCTCCTTCGCCATCAAGCATGACTTCAATGTATCATCAATCAACATATGGGCATCATTGGTACTCGAAGAAACCGAATTTGCCGACAACTCCACCTCTTGGGTAGCATCTCGCACACGATGAATATCGGTATTTTGCTGATTTAATGCAGCCGAGACTTCTGCTGTTGTTTGACTGAGCTCTTCGGCGCAATGCTGCAAAGGCAATGCGGAGTCAGTCATTCTTCCTAACACGGTTCGAATTCTTGCGGATAGCATTTTGATATGGAAATCGGCAATCGAAAATGCCGTGTTACCGGAATAGATCAAGCGACTTACGCTGTCATATTGCTTTTGTAACTTTTTAAGTTGCTGAGGTGTATCAATTAACTCTTGGCGGAATAACAGAGCCAGAACACTTGCAGGTAACGCACTTGCAAGCCAAGCCAACGGCCCTTCAACAGACAACGCATATGCGGTTGCAGGTGCGGTTAGTGCACCAAGTAGAATCGCATAGCGAATGGTTTCATTGATTTTCAACGACCAAGTTCGACCAGACTTCTCTGCAGCACGCATGCTTTTGTAGGCTTTTGTCGCAATATCAACCCACTCTCGCTTTGGTTTCACGCGCACTGATTGATACCCAACAACATGGTTGTCTTCGTAGATAGGGGTGACATAAGCATCAACCCAATAGTAACCGCCAGACTTAGTGGCATTCTTAACCATTCCACGCCAGGCTTTACCTTGTTTAAGGCGTGCCCACATGTCACCGAAAGCGGCTTTAGGCATATCATTATGACGAACTATATTATGGTTCTGACCGACAAGTTCTTCGTGAGTGTATTCAGCAACGCGGCAAAAGGCTTCATTACAATATGTAATAACGCCTTGTAAGTTTGTTGTTGAGACGAGTTCCTCAGACTCCCTCACGAGAGTTTCTTGAGCTTTATGAGAAATATTGGCTGACATAGACGAAACTTCTTTAGTTTTTATTGATTTTCGGCAAGATATATACAGGATTTTTATTTTTATTACAAAAAGTTAGATAAAAAGTCTTATCAAATCGACATTTTTATTGTGGGAATTCACATTATCGATAAAAAGATAAAGAAGAGATTGTTGATTTGAGCTAATAAACAAACCCGACACGATCGGCCGGGTTATATATTAAGCCTCAATTAAGCGGTTTGTGATTCTGGCTTTTTATTCGTTTTTAACGCAAACATCGCGATAACGATTAACACAAATGGAAGAACATACAAATTAAGATTCTGCCAACCTACGGTAGACTCAAGCCAACCAGATAGTAATGCGGTGATGGTGACACAACTGAACACGAAGAATTCATTAAACGCTTGAGCCTTGCTTCTGTTTTTCGCTTCATAACTTTGACTAAACAGCCCGGTTGCTGCGATAAACATAAAGTTCCACCCTATTCCTAACAGGATTAAAGCAAGACTAAAATGCCAGATAGACACTCCATGTATATTAATTCCAATACAAGCAACAAATAGCAATCCACCCGCCAAAATCATATTCTTAGCGCCAAACCGCTCTATCAGACGGCCCGTGACAAACGCAGGTGCAAACATACCCAACACGTGCCATTCGATCACTCCCGCCGCTTTATCAAAATCAAAGCCACAACCAATCATCGCTAAAGGAGTTGCTGTCATTAAAATGTTCATCACCGCGTACGCAACCATTGCCGCGATAACTGCCAGCATGAAATTAGGTCGACGAATAATCAGTCTCAGCTTATCCGCCTTAGCGTGTAGCGCCTGCGTGTGTGCAGGTGGAAAACGAATGGTTTGTAGCACAACCAACGCGGTTATATAAAGCACGACAAGCACAGCAAATGCACTAATGTATAAGCCATCATCTGACCACTGCTGCGAGTACACGGCCAGATTAGGCCCAAGGATCGCCGCTAACACCCCACCCGCCATAGATATCGAAATCGCCCTATGCCTTGCCGACTCTTCACACACTTCAATGGCAGCAAACCTGTATAGAGTACCGAAACCTATACCAACACCAAGCAAAAACGTAGACATGCAGAACAGATAGAAGTTTTGTTGACTTAATGCATACGTCGCTAGACTAGCACCCAAAATGCCAATGACATTACCAAGGCTAAAACCAAGGCGACGCCCTAACTTGCCCATAATTAGCGACGCAGGAATTGTCGCGGCCATCAGTCCCAAAAACTGCAGTGCAACTGGTAATGTGATAAAACTTGATGACGGCGCAAGTGTTTTGCCAATAAGGGCAATAACAGATATGAGTAAAATATTCCCTGTCATTAATAAGGCTTGGCAGAGGGATAGAAGCCATACATTACGATTCAATTCCAAATTCCTTTTGGTTACAACGTATACAGATAACATATAGGAAAGCAGAAACAATAGAAAGATATGAGAGTAATTCTCAACAAAAAGAGCCAGAGGCATAGTACCTCTGGCTCTTCACTATTCACTTTTCGCTTTTAAAAAGTTTTTCTGTTGAGCTTACTTGTTGCGGCGCGCTTTTACTGCATCAGAAAGCTGACGAAGTACCGTTTCCGTATCTTCCCAACCAATACATGCATCAGTAATCGACTGACCATAAGTGGCTGCTTTACCATCCACTAAGTCTTGGCGACCTTCAACTAAATGAGACTCGATCATCACTCCAAAAATGGCTTCTTCGCCAGCAGAGATTTGCTCGGATACATCATCAGACACCAGCATTTGACGCTTGAACTGCTTCGAGCTGTTAGCATGGCTAAAATCAATCATCACTTTTTTCGGCAGACCTGCAGTGTCCAGCTCATCTTTAATTTGAGCTACATGTGCTGCACTGTAGTTTGGTTCTTTACCGCCACGTAGAATAATATGGCAGTCTGGATTACCAGCGGTTTCTACGATCGCGGAATGACCGTATTTTGTTACTGAAAGGAAGTGATGGGAAGCGCTTGCAGAACGAATCGCGTCGCTCGCTATTTTAATATTCCCGTCTGTACCGTTTTTGAAACCTACAGGACAAGAAAGACCAGAAGCTAGCTCGCGGTGAACCTGAGATTCTGTCGTACGAGCACCGATAGCGCCCCAACTGATCAAATCCGCCACGTACTGAGGTGTGATCATATCTAAGAATTCACTTGCCGTTGGCAAGCCCATATCGGTTAGATCAAGAAGAAGTTTACGTCCGATACGTAGACCATCATTTAGCTTATAGGTGTCATTTAAGTAAGGGTCATTGATAAGGCCTTTCCAACCAACGGTCGTACGCGGCTTTTCAAAATAAACTCGCATAACAACCTCAAGCTGCTCGCCCAGTTCATCACGTAGTACTTTTAGCTTTTTACCGTACTCAACCGCGGCAGCCGGATCGTGAATAGAACACGGGCCAACGATCACGAGTAATCGATCGTCTTTTCCTTCAAGAATATTGTGAATGGCGTTACGGCAATCAAAAGTGGTCGAAGAAGCGGTTTCAGTCGCTGGGAACTTCTCTAATACTGCAACAGGTGGCAATAACTCTTTTACTCTATTTATTCTTACATCATCAGTTTGAAACATTACTTCTACTTCCTGGTTTTATTTCCGACCCCATTTTTACCAACTGAACTCATTGCAACATTGTTCACAAAGCGAGCAGCATCAAGGGCTGTGGTCATTTTCTGTCTAGCGTTTAAGTAACTTATCGGCTTAGGCGTAGACTTGCAATCAGTTTTTGCAAATAAATGCAAATAAAAACCACCTGTTAACCACCGCGCACAATGTAAAGTAAAGTTTACGAAAAAAGTTCAAAATAATCATCAATTTTCTTATGCACCAAAAAATCTTTACTACAATGTAAGAAATATCAGAAGTTTGTGAGGTATTTTTGGGTAGTAAATGTTGATCAAGTTCAAATATATTGTTGCTTGATATGAAATGATTAGAATATTAAACTAATTTCTTATAAACGCTGGTTTTTTCTAATTTTTTGATAAAACGAAGTAGAAGTTAATATGCAATCAATACAAGGAAACATTATGAACAAAGTAGCAATTGCAGTAGCAGCAGTGGTAGCTGGTAGTAGCGCGCTTTTAAACTCTGCTCAAGCTGAAATGTACATCGGGGGCAAAGTGGGCATGACTACACTTGACGACGCTTGCTATCTAAATAGCCCTTGTGATGATGAAGCGTTCGGTGCAGGACTACATATCGGTTATGACTTTACCGATATCATCGGGCTAGAGTACGGCGTAGACTTCTTAGGCGACTATGAAGGAAACTCTAGGTCAGGGGCTAATACGATTAATACGATTGACGGCAATCTAACGGCTTTAACACTTGCACCTAAATTCAACTGGCACTTAAACGACTCTTGGAATCTATTTGCTAAGATCGGTGGTGCTTACATGATGTCTGATGACGAAACAGACTTTGTCCCAACAGGTTCTTTGGGTGCTGAATACTCGATCGATAGAAACTGGAGTGTTCGCGCTGAATACCAACGCTACCAAGATATGTCTGACGACGTGTGGGACGACATGGATGCTAACTTCTTTGGTATCGGTGTTAACTACAAATTCGCAGCAGCTCCAGTTGTTGCAGCAGTTGTAACGGAAGAAGTGATCGAGCCAGATCCAGAACCAGTGATGATGAGCAAGGTGCACAAAGAAGAGTACGGTACAGGTACGTTTGAATTCGATAGTGCTAAGTTAACAGAGTCCGTTTCTGAACGTCTGGACAACTTTGTTTCATTCTTGAACGAATATCCTCAAGCTCAAGTAGAGATTACTGGTTACACGGATAGCTCAGGCCCTGCGGCATACAACCAAAAACTGTCTGAGCGTCGTGCTCAATCTGTTGCTGATTACCTAACCGCAGCTGGCATTGGTTCAGATCGTTTGACAGTTAAAGGTATGGGTGAAGAAAACCCAGTTGCTGACAACAGCACTCGCGAAGGTCGTGAGAAAAACCGTCGCGTAGAAGTTGTGGTACCTTCATTTGAATACCAAGAGCTAGTTCAACCAGAATAAGCATCTATGATTCATGATCGATGATGTGGTAAAAATTAATGGGGTGCATTTGCACCCCATTTTGATCTCATATTAAGGGATATTGCCACTATGGTTTTGGGAAAAAGATCAACTCATTATCTTGCACCATAACGCAATCCATACCAGCTGCATGCGCCGCTCGCTTCCCCAACTCAGTATCCTCGAACACAAGACACTGTGACGCCTCCAAGTCGAGTTGTTCCGCGGCCACCAAAAAGGTATCTGGAAAGGGTTTATGGTTCTCTACATCACTCGCGGTTACTACAACATCCAACTTGTCTAATAAACCTGCATGGCTTAATAAGCGCATGGCACTTCCTCGTTGGCTGCCAGTCCCGACTGCAATTTTCTTATGGCCTAAATATTCCTCTAACACGATGTTCGTGCAAGGAATAACGTCACCATGAAGCTCCATAGCAGCGAATGTTTCCATTTTAAATGTCGCGACAGTTTTAGGATCTAATGAAAGCTCATGCACACGATTTAGTTCCTCAACAATTTTAAAGCTCGGCATCCCTCCCAAACTGTGAAACCATTCCTGGCAAAACGGAAAATCAAAACGCTCAGCAGTTGCTTGCCAAGCTGCCAAATGGGCTGGCATGGTATCGATTAGAGTACCATCCATATCAAATATGAATCCCTCATAGGGTCTAAAATCAATCGTGCTCATGTCTTTTCTTCTATTTGTGCATCTGTAATGTTAATTTATCAGCTCTTTCAATCGTCCTTACCGGCATTTACTTATCATGCTCAAAATTTCGAACTCCGTCACAATTCAAGAGTGGGAAATTCAATTATCCCCAATTAGAGCTCAAGGAAATGGTGGCCAGAACGTTAACAAGGTAGCGTCCGCTATACACCTGCGCTTTGATATCCGGCATTCAAGCTTACCTGACTTTTACAAAGAGCGATTACTTGCACTTTCTGATAGTCGTATAAGTAAAGATGGCGTGATCATCATCAAAGCGCAACAATTTCGGACACAAGAACAAAATAAGGAAGACGCCCTAAATCGGCTTCAAGCATTGATAAAAGCTGCCGCTTTACAGGAGAAGAAGCGTATTAAAACGAAACCAACCCGCGCTTCTCAACGCCGACGACTTGATACAAAAAACAAGCACGGAGCGAAAAAACAGCAACGTAAGAAAGTGCTGTATTAGTGCATGTCGTTTTCTCGACATGTTAGTTGAACAACGTTTGCTAGCCCTTGGAAATCTCATTGGATTTCTCTTTTTAGTTACTTATTCAGGAAACAACAATATGACTATTAGGCAAAAACTCTACTTCCTCGGAGTTATCGCCATTTTAGGCATCGTGGCCCTTTTGGGTACGTCATCCCATTTTGAAAATAAGAGCAATGATCTTAATCACGCCATCAAACTCGTTGGTGATCTAGAAATACGCTTACTCAACTTACGCAGAAATGAAAAAGATTTCCTACTACGTAGTAATGACAAATATCTAAATAAGTTTGACGCCAATGTTGACAAGTTTATAGACACAGAAAAAGAGCTTGCGAACATACTCAAGAGTAATGAATTACCTTCCAGTCAACAATTTAAGCAAGACTTGCTCGCATACCAAAGGGGCTTTCAGAATCTGGTCAGCGCTTACCAACGATACGGGCTTGATTCAAAGAGTGGGCTTCTCGCTGGTTACGAACAAGCACTATTAGAAGCAAAACAACGTTCAGACCACCAGCAGTTATTGGCATTAGTCCGTTTTGACTCTGCGGTAAAAGCAGGACTATTCAATAGTGACTTGCTTGAGGGGCAATATGCTCCGGAGCTTATCAAAACAGGTAAGCAATTGGCGGCCCAAAAGCAAGTTGTTGGGGTTGCTTATGACAAAGGCCTACTCGGTGAAACTCGCGCATTATCCCATGCCGTAGAAGAGCAATTTGAAACCTTTTCCACAGCCCTTAGCTCTGCTGCCGCACAACGTGATGAACAAATGTCGACCATCAAGCAGGTCATTACAGCTCTGATCTTAGTCGTTATTTTCGCATTGATTTGGCAAATTTCACGTTCAATCAACACGCGAGTGAATAGCTTACTTGGCACCATTCGAAGTATCAGCGAAACGAACAACATGGGACTTCGATCTGATTTGAAAGGTCAAGACGAGCTATTTGATATCAGTCATCACCTCAATGACCTATTGGATAAGCTTGAGCATCTAATTAGTAGTACCCAAGAAAAATCGGCGCAACTCACTGAAAGTACCGATAATATGCATCGTGAGTTAGAAGGCGTTATGGAGCAATTCCACACTCAAACTGACCACACTGCATCAATGGCGACGGCAGTTCAGCAAATGGTTGCTACAATAGGTGAAATCTCTGAAAGCACATCAGTTGCGGTAGAAGGCGTACATCAGGCAGCGAATAATGCCGAACAAGGCCGAGGAGTTGTTGAGGCAACGGTAACCAACATCGGTCAACTAACCACGATTTTATCAAACAGCCAGCATTCGATTGGCTCGCTGAATCACCATGTAGATAAAATTGGTGGTGCCGTGAACATCATCCAAGAAATAGCAGAGCAAACCAACCTACTAGCTCTCAACGCAGCAATTGAAGCCGCGCGAGCAGGCGAACAAGGCCGCGGGTTTGCAGTTGTTGCCGATGAAGTACGCGCCCTAGCTAGCCGAACTCATCAATCTACTGAGGAAATCACGCGGGTCGTTGCAGATATTCAAACTCAAATGTCGACAGTTGTTGCTGATATTGATCAATGTAACGATCAAGGGCAACAAACACTTAATGCTTCTGAAAAACTGGATTCTAGCCTGCAACAGATCATTACTGACATGCATTCAATTCAAGGTAATTCGGAGCGCATAGCTTCAGCAATTGAAGAACAAGGTATCGTGATGAACCAAGTTAGCGGTTCAATCACCGAGCTAAACGCAATATCTGAGAATAACATGCAATCCGCTCAGGAATGCTTGCATGAAGTGAACTCTGTCTCTGCTCAAGCTCATGATATGGATGAAGCCGTTGCACAATTCAAAACTGCGCTAAAATAACCCTTTTCAAAATAGAAAGCCCGAGGCAGTCATTGCTTCGGGCTTTTTTTCAATTGTCACTTCGTGCTTACTGCGCACTTCGGATGTGATTATTCATCATCAAGAGGAACCAGCTTGGTGTTGCCGCCATGAACTTTCTCACGCTGTCTTTGCACCAGAGCGTAGAAGCCTGGGATCAAGAATGTACCTGCTAGAAGCACACACAATAGACCACCAATCAGCGACACGCCGAGTGAGTTTTGACTCACGTGCCCCGCGCCAGCGGCAAAGATAAGCGGGAAGATACCCAGGATAAATGACCAAGATGTCATATTCACAGCGCGGAAACGTAACGTGCCTCCTTTAACCGCTGCACTATCGATATCAGCATCTTTTTCTTCACGCTCTTGCTTGGCGAACTCCACAATCAAAATTGCGTTTTTCGCCGCCAAGGCTATGAGCAAGACAAGACCAATTTGGGCATACAAGTTAAGCGGCGTGCCAGTTAGATTCAACGCAAGGAAGGAACCTAACGTTGCTACTGGGACCACCAAAATAATAGCCAGTGGAATACTCCAACTCTCATACTGAGCCACCATAAACAAGTAAATGAATATCAAAGCCAGCGCAAACGCATAAATGGCTTGGTTGCCCGCAAGCACTTCCTGATAAGCCATACCTGTCCATTCATACGTATACCCTTGTGGAAGAACTTCAGCAGCAACGCGTTCCATTGCGGCAATCGCATCACCACTAGAGTAACCCGGTGCTGGTTGGCCTTGAATGATAGCACTGCGGTACATGTTGTAACGCCACGCCACATCAGGCTCAAACACTTGCTCGTAGCTCACTAGCGTACTTAACGGAACCATATCACCGTTCGAAGAACGAACATGGAAACGCTCTAGATCTTCCATGCTGCTACGGTGCTGGCTATCAGCTTGCATGGTTACGCGGAAGTTCTTACCAAACATGGTGAAGTCATTCACATAAAGCGAACCTAAGTTGCCTTGCAAGGTTTGGAAAATAGACGACAGCGAAATACCTAATTGCTGCGCTTTCTCACGATCGATATCAACGTAGTAGTGCGGAACATTCGCGCGGAACGTGCTAAACGTGTAGGCAATTTCAGGCGCTTGGTTAGCCGCTTGGATCATTTCTCCCATGACCATCGACAAGTCGGTACGACTTCGCCCTAGCGTGTCTTCAAGCACAAACTCAAAACCAGACGCAGCGCCCATACCTGGAACCGCCGGTGGTCCCATCGCAAAAACAACCGCTTGAGGTAACTCTGTCGCCGCTCGCCCGTTAATACGTGCCGCGATAGCATTAGCAGAGTGCTCTCCTTGCAGCGAGTTACGAGTATCCCAATCATGCAATTTGATAAATACAGAAGCACCGTTTGATGCTGCTGCGCCTGTCATAAACGAGTAACCGTTCGCAACCGTCACACCATCCACACCAGGTTCTTCACCGATCATTTTCATTAAATCATTGGTGACTTCTTCAGTACGTGATAAAGAGGCTGAATCTGGTAGCTGTACGTTAACCAGCAAAATGCCTTTATCTTCTTGAGGAACAAACGCTGTAGAGGTAGTTTTCGCAAAGAAAGTGACCGCTGCGATAGCAACTATAAAGAACGTCACGAGCAGTAAAGACTTCTTCACCAAGAAACCAGCGATCTGGCCATAACGCGTAGTGATGCGCTCTAAGCCTCGGTTGAAAGCCTGGAACCAGTTAGCGGTATTGCCCCCACCCTGCTTCAATACCAGAGAACAAAGTGCTGGAGACAGCGTCAATGCATTGATGGATGAAATCACAACCGAAATACAGATGGTCAAAGCGAACTGGCGATACATGATACCGGTGATACCTGGCAGCATGGCGACGGGTATGAATACCGCAAGTAGAACCAAGGTCGACGTGATGATTGGGCCCGTTACTTCTTTCATCGCTAGCAACGTCGCTTTACGCGGTGAGATGGTTGGGTCTTTCGCCATGGTAGTATCGACGTTTTCGATAACCAGAATCGCATCGTCCACCACGATACCAATCGCAAGGATCAAGCCAAACAAAGTAACCGTATTAATGGTGAAGCCCGTTGCCTGCATGATGGCAAACGTACCAATCAGAGAAACGGGGATCGCGACAACAGGAATCAACGTTGCACGCGCACTACCCAAGAACAAGTAAGTTACAGCAATCACCAATAGAATCGCTTCAATCAGTGTTTTTACTACCCCTTTGATCGATTCAGATACGAACACGGTTGTATCGTAGCTGGTCTCGTATTCCATTCCCTCTGGGAAGTTTTTGCTCAAGCCTTCAAGGAGCTCCATGACGGCCTGACCACTTTCTAACGCATTCGCATCCGATTGAAGAGACAACGCAACGATTGACGCGTCCTGGCCACGGAACTTACCGTTACCATCGTAGAACTTTTTGCCTAGTTCAACGCGAGCAACATCTTTCAGATAAACCGTAGAGCCATTGGGATTAGCTCGAAGGACTACGTTCTCAAACTCACTCACGCTTTCCAAGCGACCTTTGGTCACAAGGTTAAACTGAACTTCTTGCGGATTGTTGTATGGTGCTGCACCTACACGCCCTGCCGCAACTTGAACGTTCTGTTCAGCCAAAGCGGCGTATACGTCTGACGTGGTTAGCTTAAGGTTGGCCATTTTTTCAGGATCTAACCAAACACGCATTGCATATTCGCCACCACCAATCACGTTAACTTCACTGATACCTTTCGCACGAGCCAACTGATCTTTTACATTCAAGTTAATGTAGTTAATCAAGAACTGATCATCGTATTTGCCATCAGGTGAATAGAAGTTAAGCACCATCAGCAAGTCAGGTGAACGCTTTTTCACCGTCACACCAACCATGCGAACTTCTTGAGGCAGTTTTGACTCAATCTGTGACACGCGGTTTTGCACGTTAACTTGCGCCATATCTGGATCGGTGCCAACATCGAACGTGACGTTTAGGCTGTAAGAGCCATCGTTCGCGCTCTTTGAAGACATGTATATCATATCCTCAACGCCGTTGACTGAGGTCTCTATGGGGTCCGCAATGGCCTGCTCGACAACTTCCGCACTCGCGCCAGTGTAGTAAGCCGAAACGCTTACTGATGGCGGGCTTATCTGTGGGTACTCAGCCACTGGCAAAATCGCCAGTGAGATCGCGCCGGCTAGCATTAATATGATCGAAATAACCAGCGCGAATTTAGGTCTCTGAATAAAGAAACGACTTAACATAGTGCCCCCCTACTGCTTATCTTCAGCAGGTGCTTGAAGGCGCACTTCTACACCATTACGCACACGTTGTAGGCCTTGTGTAATAACCGTATCTTCCTGATCGAGCCCTTCTCGAATGATAATGCCTTGTTCAACCTGAGGGCCAAGCTCGACGTTACGACGCACTGCCACACTTCCCTCAGCCATCACCATCACAAAGTCACCTTCTAAGTCAGTCTGTACGGCACGTCGTGGGATAACAATAACGTCTTTCGTGTTCTTATCTCTCAAGTTCACTTTGATGTGTTGACCCGGAAGTAACTTCTGCTCTGGGTTTGGCACTAGCGCGCGCATAGCAATCGTACCCGTTTTGGTGTCAATACGATTACCTAAGAAATCAAGCTTACCAAGATGCTCAAAAAACTGTCCATTTTCCAGTTCAAGCTGAACTTCAACGCGGTTTGATTCAGCCGAGCCATCACCTTTTACTTGATCCATACCCATAGCTAAACGCTCACGCTCACTCACACTAAATGAGGTATGAACTGGATCTAAACTCACCAGAGTTGTCAGCACGCCAGATGATGGAGAAACCAGATCACCCGTACTCACTTTGGTATCACTAATACGTCCGCTAAAAGGTGCTCGGATTTGAGTATAGGAAAGGTTAACTTCAGCAAGTTTAAGTTGAGCATTTGCCGCTTCTAGCTCTGCTCTCGCACCAAGAAGTGCCGCAGTTAAAGCATCAAACTCAGATTGAGAGATACTACCGCGAGGCAACAAGTTTTTACCTCGAGTATGATCTAATTCGGCTTTTTTTAGCGCCGCTTTAGCTTGTGCAAGTGCGGCTTTAGCACTCGCGACTTGGGCTTCAAAAGAAGATGGCTCGATAGAGTAAAGGAGCTGCCCTTTTTCTACCATTTGCCCCTCTTCAAAGTGACGAGCTTTTAAGTAGCCAGAAATCTGCGCGGTAATATTGGTATCTTCTACTGCTTCAATGCGACCGATATAAGACTTGCTCGGTTGGTAGTCGATAACCGTGACATCCTGAGTCACTACGAGAGGCGCTTGACCTTTCGTTTGGGCATTATTAGCTTCCCCGCATCCAGCGAGGATTGCTGTAGCCGCCATTAGTGCGACAAGTGGTTTCTTTTGCATGTATTTACCGTCTTTATAGAACAGGATATTGTTGAATTCCTATCAACCTTACTCCTTGCTGCCACTGAAAACTTCACTGAAAAGCGCCCAAGGTGTTTCTAAATGTAAACATGAGAAACAAAAGGAAAATAAAGTAATTTAGTTAACAGTGGTATTCAATGAGCAATATACATACAACTCAATCATAACTATTTAATATACGCCTTAGGAGATCGCGAATTTTAGCGTGTGCTTGGAAACACTAACGGGAGTATTGTATTCGGGCGTAAAGTGAGATTCAGTGCTCAAGATAAGAACGTTTTGTGGCTAAAAAGGTAAAAAGTGACGCCTTCATACTCAAGACCCCGATTTTGACTATTTTTTTAATGTAAATGGGTTATCATTCAATTAATTCAACGCCTTCGACAGAGAGGATGACTATGATTTCTAAATGGGCGAAACGCTTTTACCAGATGGCAGAACTAGTGGCGTCTTGGAGTAAGGACCCATCAACACAAGTCGGTGCCGTTATTACTAAACAGAATCGCATTGTATCTGTTGGATTTAATGGCTATCCGCATGGTGTTTCTGACAGTGTCGACACCGATGAGCGCGAGTTGAAATACCTTAAAACACTGCACGCGGAAGAGAACGCAATTTTGTTCTCAAAACGTGACTTAGACGGATGTGATATTTGGGTAACGCATTTTCCTTGCCCTAACTGCGCGGCAAAGATCATTCAAACAGGGATCTCACACGTACACTGCCCTGAGCAGTCTGAAGACTTTTTATCTCGCTGGGGAGATAAAATCCAAGTCAGTCAAGATATGTTCGATCAAGCGGGTGTGAAAGTCGACTGGTTACCGCTAGAAGACATTGAAATTGAAGACAAAGACGTGCGCTAGTATCCCATCTTAATAGTTAAATAGCCCAGAGAGATCTGGGCTATTTTGTTATTAAATCTGCAAGAGGTCTCGACGTAGTCTTTTAACTGTGTTTTTTCGCTGTGAGCTCAGCAATTTTGACAATAACGAGTACTGATTTTTCCATCATTTCAACAGAAATAAACTCGTGAATTCCGTGGAAGTTAAAACCACCGGTGAAGATATTCGGGCACGGCAAACCCATAAAAGATAAACGAGCACCATCTGTACCACCACGAATAGGTTTTATAATCGGTTCCACATCACACGCTTCCATCGCTTGCTTTGCCAGCTCAATGATATGAGGGTAAGGCTCAACCATTTCTCTCATATTGTAATAGCTGTCTTTTATTTTTAGCTCTACAGAACCATGGCGTAAACCCGTGTTCATTTCATCGACGAGTTTCTGCATAAAGGCTTTTCGATCCTCAAGTCTTTGACGGTCAAAGTCTCTAATAATGTAACCTAGCTCGCTTCGTGCAACGCCCATTTCTGCCGATTTTAGATGGAAGAACCCTTCGTAACCTTCGGTTGTTTCCGGAGTTTGATCTTGGGGCATTTGAACTTGAAATTTCGCAGCCAAGTTCATCGCATTGACCATTTTGCCTTTTGCAGTACCTGGATGAACGCTAACACCATGAAAAATTACATCAGCGTTTGCTGCATTAAAGTTTTCGTATTCCAACTCACCTTGCGGGCCACCATCTATAGTGTATGCCCATTTCGCGCCAAATTTTTTAACATTAAACAAATCTGCACCACGACCGATTTCTTCATCCGGAGTAAAACCGATACAAATGTCGCCGTGTGGAATGTCTGGGTTTTCCAGTAGCAGATCTACCGCGGAAAGAATCTCTGCGATACCGGCTTTGTTATCCGCGCCAAGTAATGTAGTGCCATCGGTAGTAATAAGATTGTGGCCATGTAGGTGATGTAAATCTGGGTATTGCACGGGAGATAACACTTCATCCCCCAACCCTAATGCAATATCGCCACCCTGGTAATCTTCGATGAATTGCGGCTTTACGTTTTTGCCAGATGCATCCGGCGCGGTATCCATATGGGCAATGAAGCCGATAGGAGGAACCTCATAATCAACATTGGCTGGCAGTTTAGCCATCAAGTAGCCATTTTTATCCAAAGTCACGTCACTTAAGCCAAGTTCGAGCATCTCTTTTTTAAGTAACTCAGCAAACACAAGCTGGCCAGGTGAACTTGGGCAAAGCGTCACATGTGGATTGGATTGGGTATCAAACGTGACGTATCGAAGAAATCTTTCAACTAAATGTTTCATATTTATTCTCATTGTTTTGTACGATGAGGCATTATCACGCATTGATAAGCTGACGTTGCCTCATCAAACCTCACGCTATGTTACGCTCTTAGCTCAATAAGAATTTGCTTTGAATCATTTTTTGATAAGAAAGGCTTTTGCGCTTTGCTTTCGCTCATTGAAGTATGAATTTAATCTAAAAGTTCCTCAGCCAGTACTCGCCACTCTTTAACCTTTTCACGAAAATGACGCCATTGCTTATCGGTCATCGAACGAGAAACATCTAATGTCAGTTGATCAACCAATGCAAAGTTAGAATCAATATTCAGAGAAAGCTGCTCACTATAATAACTCTCTGGCTCGAACAAGAGTCGCATAAATATATCTTGATAAGTCACAACATTAGATTTGTTGTCGAACAAGTATTCGAGCTCTTGATATACCGTGGCTCGATAATCTCTCCATAAAGGGCTGTTTAAAATAACTTGCTGAGAAAATCTTTGAGCTAATTGACGCTGATTTCCTGATAGATTCCCTAGCCATTCTTCCATCCACTCTTCAGTGTTATCCAGAATAATTTCACGCACTTCGTCTTCTGTCTTATCGGCATATTTTGCGTTTCGCTCTTGATAATGTTCTTGTACATTACTCAAAAACTCGCGTTCTTGCTCTTTCGTTAATTGCAAACTTAACGCAAAAAGATCTGGTGCTGCTTTGCTTACCACTCTATCGTAATGCGCTCGCATTCTATCTCGATTTTGTTGTAAGTAATTTAAGGTGATATCGCTCGCTTTTAATCTCTCAAGGTCTTTTAAATGTTCGATATATAATGGTAACTCCTCTTTCTTGTGCCAGTCTGCCAACAATAATAAGCGCTCTTCCACCAGGACTTCTTGTTCCCCTTGCAACGAGACATAGTCCTCTAAGTAATCGAGCACGAACCAATCGATATTGCTGTATAAAAACTTTTTCGCACAACCGGCAAGCAGAAATACGAAGCAAAATAGAAGGCCATAACGAAGCGCCTTATTAGATACACCCTTTAATTTAGTCACTTATTCGTATTCCCTTTTCTGTTGATTAAGTTCTATACTCAACCTGTATCACTTAGTATTGCGGCAAACTTACACCAGTGTGACAAATATTGATTGCCACCTTAATAATATATAGAGTTTGAAATTAACTTTTTGATCACAGCTATCCGCAAAAAAGTGAGTTAGAGCGCAATTATCGGCTAAAAAACGTACCGAACGACGCTCCCTATAACGGCATATAATTTGCATGGATGTTTTTTGGATGGTTTATGGAGGCGAAGTATGGCAGCCGCTGAGCAACTTGATACCAGTGTAGAATATGAGATTCGATATTTTGAACAGGGGAAAATGCACTGCATGAGAGTCATTGCTGAAAGCAAAAAAGTGGCTTATCAGTACTATTTGGAGTGTGGTAAGCACAACAGTGACTTGTACTCTATTCGCCCAGACAAGTAAAAAAACCGCCTGTTAGGCGGTTTTTTTACTTGTCAGAATCAATATAAATATTTGATTTTATTTATTATTACAGATTCAAATTCAACAATGTTATTTGATGTCGCCAAAGCGCTCAAGATAAAGGACGGTTGCTGCAGTACGAGAAGGAACTTGAAGCTTTTTAAGTAAACTCTTCATATGTACTTTAACCGTAGACTCAGAGATAAAAAGACGATCGGCAATTTGCTTGTTGCGGAAACCTCTTGCCACCTCTCTTAAGATCTGAGATTCACGATCGGTCAGTGTATCAAACACGTCCTCTTGCTCTGAACGTTCACTCAAATACTTAGAAACTTCTTGGCTGTATGCCTTGTCCCCTTGGTGCGCTTGTTTTAGCAACTCAACCAACTCATCAGGCTCAGTGTCTTTCAATAAATAGCCATCGGCACCACTTCGAACTATTGCTTCGATATCTGCTGGGCTATCTGAAACGGTTAGAATGACAATTCTGGCTTCACAGCCATCTGCACGCAGTGCTTGCAAAGTATCAAGGCCAGACATGCCTTTCATATTAAGATCAAGAAGTACAAGATCCAGTTCTAGCTCATGCGCTTTCGCTACTGCATCCGCGCCATTACTTGCTTCTGCAATGACCTCAAACTCAGGCTCAAAGCTTAAAAGCTGGTGGATACCTCTTCGCATGAGTGGATGATCATCCACCAGCATTACTTTACACACTGTCACTGTTTACTTCCTTACTATGTTGGAATTCTAATTTTACGGTACAACCTTTGTTTATCGATGCTTCGATGTGCAGATCGGCATGCAGTCTAGCGGCCCGCTCTTGCATGATACTCATACCGTAATGATTTAATTTTTCGTCTTGATGTTCAAAGCCTATTCCATCGTCGCTAACGGTTACTGTGACTTTTCCATCATTATCGAGACATTGAATGTGAATATTATCTGCTTGCGCATGTTTGATTGCATTAATTGCCGCTTCTCTTATCAACTGTAGTAAATGAACCTGCTGATGTGCATCCAGTTCAGTTGATGAAAGTCTATTTTTTAGCGTAATGTCCGCAGCAGTTTGTTCACTGAGCGTTTCAACCATGTCTTGCAATGCTTGGCCAAAACTGCCCTCTTTAATCGTAAGACGAAACGTCGTCAGTAACTCGCGTAACTGCGTATACGCGGCAGATAAGCCCGTATCTAGCTCAGCAATAACTTGATTAGCCTGAGCGATCGCCTTTTCGTCAGGCAAGTTCTTTACGCTTCTCTTTAACAAAGCGACCTGAATTTTTAAGTAAGAGAGTGCTTGAGCCAATGAATCATGCAACTCCCGAGCAATAGTGGCTCGCTCTTCCATCAGCAGAATTTGTTCTGCTTGGCGCTGCGCCCGATTGTAATACACGGCGCGTGATAAAATCTGCACGAAGTTGTCAATAAGAGCCTCGTTCGGACAAGGTAACCCTGCTTTCCAATATAAATAGCCCAAGTGCTCATCATCTAGCATCAGGGCTTTACCGTGGCAATCTTCATCACAATCTTGGCAGCATTCTTCTCCTTCCATCAATATCCAGCTCGGTTCTCCTAGCTGCTCGATTTCAAGTTTGACCGCTTTAATGCCCTCAAGACTGACGATATGCTGCAAAATCGCCTGGAAATTGTCTTGATTAATACGCGACGCCGTGAGTTCTTTTGACGAGTCGTACAGCACTTCTAAAGACTGGTTGGCATGCTGCAATTTACGTGTTTTCTCATCAACCGCTTGTTCTAATCCTCGGTACAACTTACCAAGGTCTGTCGCCATCCGGTTAAAGGTTCGAGTCAGTATTCCCATTTCATTATCGCTGGATACATTGAGCGATATATTGAATGAGCGATTTTTAATTTGCTCGCTAGCAAAAACTAAGGCACGCAGAGGCCGAACAACTTCGAGGCGCACAAAATGAACGACAAACATACTGACACAAAGAATGCCACCCAACCCTAACCCGCCGATCCAGGCTAAGTTAATCAGTTTTTGCTCCGAAAAGCTTTGTAGCTTAAATACAAACTCATCGATTTGTTCAACAAAACCGGCCACTAGGAGTTGATATTCTGCCGGGTTGTCTCCTCTAAGCACCGCCTTGAGTTCATGCCATCTGATAATAAGACGGTAGTAATCGTGAGTGATGTCTTCTGGCACAGACCAATGCTGAAGCGCTTTCATTGAAGGTGAATATATCGAATGTTCAAATGCGTCAATATGTGAAGAATAGTCAACAGATTTAACCTGAATATCATTCGCCAGACGGTAGCTTTGCATTCGCATCGAGCCAGCAACATTGACGGCTTCAGCATCGTTCAAACTGGACGCTAACGTAAAAATCGCAAAACCAGTCGTAGCGACTGAGAGCAGCAAAATAAGAAGCATCGCGGACGCAATCGTGCGCGTCACCGACTTTTTCACATTTTTAAACAATCTGAGTTCCTCGCCCATTAACAATCCTATTTTTACGTGCAATGAACCCATTACCTTTCAACTTTATCAATATGTGATCACCTGCGACGGAATTTATTGATCCAAAACAATATTGCATACCATTTACCCCCTAAGAGGTATTTATACAAATATGTCAAAAACTACAATTTCGTTAGTTTAAATGACAGTTTATTAATGAAAATTGTGGACTATGCTTAGTTTGGGTTCCAAGTTTCGAGGTGACTAAGTGGTAGACCTTTCCAGAAGAAGACTCTTTGCAAGAAAAGCGCACCCCGACAACGCCGTACGTTTGCCTTGGTTAACTAAACCGCAACAGTTTACGGACGATTGCACTCGCTGCGGTAAATGCATTGAGGCCTGTGAAACAAAGATTATAACCAAAAGTGATGGCGGATTCCCCTCGGTCGATTTTTCCATCGATGAATGCACATTTTGCTATCAATGTGCAAACGCCTGTCCTGAGCCCCTTTTCTTGCCAGAAACAGAACAACCTTGGCAAGCAAAAGCAAGTATCAACGATAACTGCTTAGCAAAACAAAATGTCGAATGCCGAAGTTGTGGGGATATGTGCGACCCGATGGCAATTCAGTTCAAATTAGAACTGGGGAAAGTAGCACAACCCAATTTAGACCTTGATGAGTGTAACGGCTGCGGCGCCTGTGTTTCAGTGTGCCCGACTTCATCCATCAATGTGAGCAATACAACAGCCTAAGCCGAATGTCGTCGGCCAAAGGCAATAAAAATAAATGAGAGAGCTATATGTCACTAAATGAAGTGCATATTTCAAGTTTGGTAGTACATGTGCTGCCGGAACATTTGGACGAAATCAAACAAAAGATAGAAGCACACGAAAATGCGGAAATCTATGGTGACAGTCCTGAAGGCAAGATTATCGTCGTACTTGAAACTGAGAACCAAGGTTTCATCACAGACACTATCGATGCCATTAACAATTTACCGAACGTCTTAAGCACGGTATTGGTTTATCACCAAATCGAAACTGGGCTTGAAGAAACGGATGAAGAAGACACTGGAACACAACATTCCCAAATCGAGGGTGAAGTATGAAAATGACAAGACGTGCGTTTGTGAAAGCAAACGCGGCTGCATCAGCTGCTGCTGTCGCAGGTGTGACACTACCAGCATCTGCAGCCAACCTGATTGCAAGCTCTGATCAAACCAAAATCACATGGGACAAAGCACCTTGTCGTTTCTGTGGTACAGGCTGTTCTGTTCTTGTTGGCACTCAAAACGGCAAAGTGGTAGCAACACAGGGTGACCCAGAAGCACCAGTAAACAAAGGTCTGAACTGCATCAAAGGTTACTTCCTTTCTAAGATCATGTACGGTCAAGACCGTCTAACTCAACCGATGCTACGAATGAAAGATGGCAAATTCCACAAAGATGGTGAATTTACACCTATCTCTTGGGATGACGCTTTCGACATCATGGCTGAGAAATGGAAAGCTTCCCTCGAGAAAAAAGGCCCAACAAGCGTAGGTATGTTTGGCTCAGGCCAATGGACAGTAATGGAAGGCTACGCTGCATCAAAGTTAATGAAAGCAGGCTTCCGATCAAACAACATTGATCCAAACGCTCGCCACTGTATGGCTTCTGCCGTTGTAGGTTTCATGCGCGCATTCGGCATCGATGAGCCAATGGGTTGTTACGATGACTTTGAGAACGCAGACGCTTTCGTTCTTTGGGGCTCAAACATGGCAGAGATGCACCCGGTTCTATGGACTCGCATTACTGACCGCCGCCTAAGCCACCCTCACGTTAAAGTGAACGTGCTTTCTACTTACTACCATCGTTCATTTGAGTTGGCAGACCACGGCTACATTTTCAATCCTCAGTCTGACCTTGCAATTGCTAACTTCATCGCAAACTACATCATCGAAAACGATGCAGTAAACTGGGACTTCGTGAACAAACACACGAACTTCACTCAAGCAGACACTGACATCGGCTACGGTCTACGTGACGATGATCCGCTACAAAAAGCAGCGAAGAACCCGAACTCTGGCAAACTCACTTCTATCTCATTCGAAGAGTACAAGAAATCAGTAGCGCCATACACAGTAGAGAAAGCATCTGAAATCTCTGGTGTTGAGAAAGAGAAGCTTATCGAGCTTGCGAAGCAATACGCGGATCCAAACACGAAAGTGATGTCTCTATGGACGATGGGTATGAACCAGCATACTCGTGGTGTATGGATGAATAACTTGGTTTACAACATCCACCTACTAACCGGTAAGATCTCGACTCCGGGGAACAGCCCATTCTCACTAACGGGCCAACCATCAGCATGTGGTACCGCTCGTGAGGTTGGTACGTTTGCTCACCGCCTACCAGCGGATATGGTGGTTGCTAACCCTAAACACCGTAAGATTGCAGAAGACATCTGGAAACTGCCAGAAGGTACGATTCCACCAAAACCTGGCTTCCACGCCGTATTGCAAGACCGTATGCTGAATGACGGCGTTCTGAACTGTTACTGGGTTCAATGTAACAACAACATGCAAGCCGGTCCAAACATCAACACAGAACGTCTTCCAGGTTACCGCAACCCAGAAAACTTCATCGTTGTGTCTGACCCATACCCGACAGCAACAGCACAAGCAGCAGACCTTATTCTTCCTACCGCAATGTGGATTGAAAAAGAAGGTGCTTACGGTAACGCAGAGCGTCGTACCCAAGCTTGGTACCAACAAGTGGGCACAGTCGGTCAAGCAAAATCGGACCTTTGGCAACTAATGGAGTTCTCGAAACGCTTCAAAATGGAAGAAGTGTGGCCTGAAGAGCTTCTAGCGAAAGCGCCTCAATACCGTGGTAAAACAATGTACGACGTACTTTACCGCAATGGTAACGTCGACAAATTCCCTATCGAAGAAGCTCGTGAACTGAATGACGATGCTCACCACTTCGGTTTCTATGTTCAAAAAGGTCTGTTTGAGGAATACGCAACATTTGGCCGTGGTCACGGGCATGATTTGGCTCCATACGACCGCTACCACCAAGTACGTGGTCTACGTTGGCCTGTTGTTGATGGTAAGGAAACACAGTGGCGCTTTAAAGAAGGTTCAGACCCATACGCGAAAGAAGGTTCTGGTTGGGACTTCTACGGCAATGCTGACGGCAAAGCGAAGATCATTTCCGCGCCATACGAAGCGCCACCAGAAGTACCGAACGATGAATTTGATATGTGGTTATGTACTGGTCGTGTTCTTGAACATTGGCACACAGGCACCATGACTCGTCGTGTACCTGAATTATACAAAGCAGTACCAGACGCAGTGTGTTACATGCACCCAGAAGACGCAAAAGCACGCAATGTTCGTCGTGGTGAAGAAGTACTCATGGCAAACAAACGCGGTGAAGTACGCGTTCGTGTTGAAACTCGCGGTCGTAACCGTCCGCCAAAAGGTTTGGTATTCGTACCGTTCTTTGATGCACGTATTTTGATTAACAAGCTTATCCTAGATGCGACTGATCCACTGTCTAAACAGACAGACTTTAAGAAGTGCCCAGTCAAAATCACTAAGATTGCTTAACCTTCAGATACTGAATGCTACGGCCGTCATTATGGCGGCCTAATAAAGAATTTAAGCCATAAAGGCGGAGATGAAATGATGAAAAAATTACTTGTCGCAGTTTTATCTGTAGGTGCGTTAGTGACAGGCATTGCGCAAGCTGAGTTGGATAATCCAGGTGGTATTGGAGGTCTAGAATCTTTACGTGGAATGTCTCAATTGGAAGATACGCGTCCAGCAGACGAGTTCAAAGACTTCCCTAAAGATCAAATTGTTGAAGACAGCTATGTTTATCAACCACCGTTGATCCCACACAGCATTCGTCACTACGAAATTTCGTTAAATGCTAACAAGTGTCTTGCATGCCATAGCTGGAAAAATGCAAAAGAGTCAGGTGCGACTAAAATTAGCGTAACGCACTATGTAAACAGAGAAGATGCGGTACTGGCAGATATGTCTCCTCGTCGTTACTTCTGTTTGCAATGTCACGTTCCACAAACGGATGCAAAACCACTAGTGGAAAACGAGTTTAAGGCAGTCGATTCGCTTCAGTAATTGAAACGCGAGTACTAAGAGGTTACTTATGAAAATACTTAAAGCGTTTTGGAAGAGACTGTCGAGCCCGAGTAAAGCTGCCGCTGGTGTGGTTTTATTTCTAGGCTTCGCTGGTGGCCTTCTATTTTGGGGCGCATTCAACACAGGTATGGAAGCAACCAACACAGAAGAATTCTGTTCTGGCTGTCACGCGCCGATCGTTGCTGAAATTCAAGAAACAATTCACTACTCCAACCGTTCTGGTGTTCGTGCGATTTGTTCAGACTGTCACGTTCCTCATGAATGGACGGATAAGATCGTTCGTAAAGTACAGGCATCTAAAGAGCTATTTGCACACTTCGTAACGAAGACGATCGATACGCCAGAGAAGTTCCAAGAGCGTCGTGGACACCTCGCAGAGCGAGAGTGGGCACGTATGAAAAAGAATGACTCTCTTGAATGTCGTAACTGTCATGAGTTTGATTTCATGGATTACTCTCAGCAAGGATCACGTGCGGCAGAACAGCACTCCACCGCTCTAGCCTCAGGCGAGAAAACATGTGTAGACTGTCACAAAGGTATTGCGCACAAACTACCAGACATGAGCGGCGTTGAAGGCTGGCACTAAGGAGACTTACCATGAGTACATTAGAATCTGTAATTTGGCATATCCTTGGCTACAGTGCTATGCCAGTGATTATTCTTTCCGGCTTTGTGGCGGTAGCAGCAATCTCTCTCTGGCTGCTGTCATTTGGTAAGGATAAAGAGGTGTAACGTAACGCATCTCTACTCGTCAACTAGCCTATTTGTTGACACTGAGCGCCGAGCAAATGCTCGGCGCTTTTTATTTATTAATCAATGGTACTTGCCAACAACAAACAAGCAATCATACATAAAAAAAGCGACCATAAAGGCCGCTAAGATTTACTGCTATAGGGAGTCGTTTAAGATTCTTTTACTGGCAGAACCTGTTTGACGTATTGTCCTGGCGCCTCATCAATAACCGGATGGTTTTCTGAGCCAATAGGGAAAGGCTCAACTTGCTCTTTAGGGTTGAATTGGAGTAACCACTCGTTCCAGTGTGTCCACCACGATCCCTCTTTGTGTTCCGCGTTATTCAACCACTCATCAGCAGAGTCATCCAAATTATCGTTCAACCAATAACCATACTTATTTTTAGCTGGAGGGTTCACGATGCCCGCAATATGACCAGATTCACCGAGGACAAACGTTTTGTTACCACCCGTGTTCAGCGCACCACGGTAAGTTCCCTGCCATAACGCAATGTGGTCTTCTTTCGTTGACACAAAATAGCTAGGAATTTTGATCTTATTTAGATCAATCCATACTCCACCAATTTTGACGCCTTTATCTTGCACCAGCTTGTTCTCTAAATAGAGCTCGCGAAGCAAGAAATTGTGAGATGCAGCGCTGACGTTGGTGCTATCGCTATTCCAGTACAACAAGTCGAAATCAACCGGACTGTTACCCTTCAAGTAATTGTCGACGTAGTAGTTCCAGTACAAGCTGTTTTCACGCAGTAAACTAAACGTCACGCTTAAGGAACGGCCGTCCATATACCCTTTTGCGTTATTTTGCGCTTCAATTGCACTAACAATGGTGTCATTGATATACGCGCCGACTTCACCTGGTTGAGAGAAGTCGAGCAACGTGGTGAAGAAAGTGGCAGACTTAATGCGCTTCTTCATACGTTTTGCAGCGTAGTAGGCAACCGTGCTTGCTAAAACAGTACCACCGATACAATAACCAGCAGCATTGATTTGCTCTTGTCCTGTTATATCTTCAATTGCAGCGACGGCTTTCACTACGCCTTCTGTCACGTAGTCACCAAACTCTATGTGCGCTTGTGCCTTGCCTGGATTGCGCCAAGACATCATAAATACACTATGCCCCTGCTCTAACAACCATCGAACCATTGAGTTCTTTGCTGTTAAATCAAGGATGTAGTATTTATTGATGAAAGGTGGGACGATGAGCAGCGGCGTCGCATTCACTTTCTCTGTTAGAGGTCGATATTGAATCAACTCAAACAATTCGTTTTGAAAAACCACATTGCCCTGTGTCGTCGCAACGTCATCGCCCACGCGGAATGCATTGTTATTCGTCATACGAATTTTTAAAATGTCTGCGCTCGACTCAACGTCTTCTTTCAACTGCTCTAAGCCTGCCAGTAAGTTTTGACCGTTTTGCTCAAGTGTCAGCTTCAAAAGCTCTGGGTTAGTGGCGATGAAGTTGGAAGGAGAAAGGGCGTTAATGGCTTGGCGAGAGAAAAAAATAATACGTTCTTTCGTCTTTTCATCTAAGCCTTCCAAAGACTCGATGGTGTCCAGATAGGTCTTACTAAATAAAAGGTAGGATTGTTTGATGAAGCTATACATGGCTTCATTTTGCCACGCTTCGTTTGAGAAACGCTTATCCCCTTTTTCAGCTTCGACGATTTGTGCTTGGTTCCCTGCCAATGCAACATTCTGCCAAATTTGCAGCTGCTGTTCCCACCACTGTGCTTGCAGCTTTAAAATCGCAGCAGGCTGATTCGCAGCTTGTTCGAACAGTTTGGCAGTATCCTCAAAGTTCACTTCTTGCATGGCCTTGTTTAAAGGAGAGTTCACGACTGCCTTGTTCACTTCGAAATCATGCCACCACTGATGATTGGTTTCCTGAAGCTTCACAAGATAGTCCGAAAAGAAGTGTTGAAACATAGTCTTACTCCTATATTCGGAAAAAACAACGCCGCCCAAATCTAGGGGCGGCGAGAATCGGACAAATTACGCTGGAGTAACAGTCTTTAGATTTTCCGAAGTCATTTTCTCAACGTCTTCTTTGAACTCTTTTGCAATCGCTTGAAGCTTGTTGCTGTCATCCATCATTTGTTGAGAAAGTTTAGTAAGTACGCTTAGTTGCTGACTGTTGAAAGCAGTCAATGACGTTACGTCTTTGATTTCTGTCGCTGCTTTCATCTGGTTTAGACCCACTTCACTGTATGTGCGAATGGCGTTCAATTGAAGCTCGGTCAACACTTCTACGTTTTTTGTCACTAGCTTGTTGAACTTCAAGTAAGGTTCTAGATTTTTTTCAGTTTGATCGCTAAATGTTTTGAAGAAATCTGTGTACATGGTTTGTCTCCTAGAGAAAGAATTAAAAATGTCCGTTTAAATAATTACTTAACTGTCTTTACAACCACAGCCGTGCCCATGCCGCCGCCCACACAAAGTGAAGCAACGCCATATTGACCATTTTGTTTATGAAGCTCGTGAACCAGCGTGACTAAGATTCGGTTTCCAGATGCACCAAGCGGGTGTCCTAGCGCGATAGCACCACCGTTAAAGTTCGCTTTATCTTGAATCGCGTTAACTGGAACTTGGTTTGTTTCCGCCAACTGATGAATCACGCCAAGTGCTTGCGCTGCAAATGCTTCGTTTAACTCGTAAACGTCGATATCATTTACTGTGAGTTCTGCTTTTTCGAGTGCTTTATTGACCGACTCAACAGGACCTAGACCCATGATCTTCGGATCAAGACCCGATTGCGCGTAGCTTACGATCTCAGCAAGCGGCGTTAATCCATGCGCTTTAACTGCGCTTTCAGACGCCACGATAATCGCACTCGCTCCATCGTTAATGCCTGATGCATTACCCGCAGTCACAGTGCCTTCGCGGTCAAAAGCAGGACGTAGCTTGCTTAAGGCTTCCATTGTCGCGTTCGCTTTTGGGTATTCATCCGTATCAAACATCACGGCTTCACGGCGTTGCTTTACTTCCACTGGCACAATTTCGTCTTGAAATTTGCCAGCTTCGATAGCGGCTACCGCTTTCTGTTGGCTAGACAGCGCGTATTCGTCTTGCTGCTGGCGAGTTAAGCCGATTTGTTTTGCTACGTTTTCTGCCGTCACACCCATGTGATATTGGTTGTAAACATCGGTTAAACCGTCCGCTACGAGCAGATCTTTTAGCTCCAGATTGCCCATTTTGTTGCCATCACGAATGCTGCTTGGTGCAGCAAACGGAATCTGAGACATGACTTCAACACCCGCTGCTACAACGATCTCAGCATCGCCACTACGGATATGGGACACGGCATCCATGACCGTTTTCATGCCACTACCGCAAACCATGTTTACGCCATATGCAGGAACAGATTCAGGAATCCCCGCAAACAGTGCCGCTTGGCGGCCAACACCCATTCCTTGACCTGCACCAACAACGTTGCCAACAATCACTTCGTCAACCTTGTCGCCAAGCAACTTTGCCGCTTCCAACGCGCCTTTAATCGCTACTGCTGCCAGATCGCCAGCAGAAGTATTTTTCAGGCTGCCACCAAAAGCGCCGATTGGGGTACGCTTCGCCGCTACGATAAATACTTTTTCCATCATCTTATCTCCTTAGTGCATGTATAGGCCGCCGTTCACCGACAAAGTCTCTCCGGTGATATAGGCGCCCGCATCGCTGACCAAGAAGCTCACTGATGCTGCAATTTCTTCTGGTGTCGCAAGACGTTTCATTGGAATTTGGTTCGTGATAGATTCCAGCACTTCTGGCTTCATTTGCTCAACCATTGGCGTACCCGTGTAACCCGGCGCGATAACATTAACTGTTACACCCGAGCGAGCACCTTCGTATGCTAAGGCTTTAGAGAAACCGATCATCCCAGCTTTCGCCGCCGAGTAGTTTGCTTGACCAAACTGCCCTTTAAGACCATTGACTGAAGAGATATTGATGACACGACCACCGCCTTTTTCGCACATTGCAGCAAAGAGGGGTTGCGTAACGTTGAATAAACTATTGAGGTTGGTATTGATGACATCATTCCAAGCTTGCGCAGTCATCTTTTTAAACACGCCATCACGTGTAATTCCTGCGTTGTTGACAACAACATCAATGGTTCCTTCCTCCCCAAGCAATTGCGCCAATTTCTCTGCACACTCTGTCGTGTTTGTTACATCCAACTCAAAAAGGCGAACCTGATCTTTGGTAAACCCTTTGCTGTTGAACCACTCCAGCGCACATTCGTAGTTACCTGTGAAATAAGTAGCGATTACACGGTAACCGTCATTGACTAATTGAGAGGAAATAGCAGAACCAATTCCGCCTTTTGATCCAGTGATCAAAGCGACTTTCTTCATTGAAGACTCCATTCTTAACGGCATTTAAAAAGCAAACTTAATACACTGATGAAATAGTTCATCAACTGACGTGTTTATTTATTCTTTTGACAACCAATCCCGTGCTGCCTTTATTTTAAGTTAACCTAGAAATATTACATTTCAAATAAAAAACTCACCCAATTGCATAAGATTGATTTAGATCTCATTACTCGTGAAATGTTATAAAATGGTTAATTTTATATAAGCCATTGTTTTAAATCACACTTCCACAAAAGCCACACCAACAGAAATAGAAACATAATTATTAAATATCATGCACTTACATACAGAATGGTAGACGTTACATTATGTCATGATTTAAGATCTGAATTTTAAGCCTATATGATTACAACAAACTTGAGATTAGAATAATAATTCAATTATCAGTAAAAATAATTATCAAACATATCATTTAATTACTGCATTTAATGATAATTTAGTTATCAATTCGATTATTTTAATAAAGTGATGATTAATACCGATAAAATATAATAAGTTAAATATATTTAATCTAAAAATGATATAAGAGCTTGTCTCATACTGGTGCAATACGCACTATTATGACGCATAGATTAAAATATAATTTCATTTTAAATTTATATATTCGAAGAACATCAACTAGCTACTAGTGAAAGTAATCGTTCGCTTTGTAGTAGCATCCTTTTCCACTTTGCACTATCTTTGTGGCTTCTCTTTAATCACTAAATCATCAACAGATATGAATCTTGCATTGCTCAGTATGTTCATCCCTACTTTCTTTTTTGTCTCAATCACGCCTGGTATGTGCATGACTCTCGCCCTAACGTTAGGTATGAGTATCGGTTATCGTCGCACGTTATGGATGATGATAGGAGAGCTTCTCGGTGTTGCGCTGGTGTCAGTCTCTGCGGTGTTAGGTATCGCTGCGATTATGCTCAATTATCCTTGGATGTTTATCGCGTTAAAGTTCATTGGTGGCGGTTATTTACTCTATCTTGGAGTTGAAATGTGGCGATCGCGAGGGAAACTTGCGATTAATGTCGACAACTTAGAAACACCAAAGAGTGACAATATCGCACTGATCATGCAAGGCTTCGTTACCGCAATCGCAAACCCAAAAGGCTGGGCATTTATGATTTCTCTTTTACCGCCTTTTATAGACCAAAACGCAGCGCTTGCACCGCAACTGATCATACTTGTCTCCATTATTTTACTGTTTGAGTTCATTTGCATGTCTCTGTACGCTACTGGTGGTAAAGGGTTGAAACACGTATTAGGTCAGTCTAAGAATGTACGTCTAATGAACCGTATCGCAGGCACTTTAATGATGGGAGTTGGTGTCTGGTTGCTACTAAGCTAAGGCAAACTGGAAACAATGAAAAATATTCTGAATAAAATAGCTAAAGTCATGGGTGAAGTATTGGACTTTCAAGCCCGAGTTTGGGTTGTGAACGTCTATAGCGGTGAGCATAAAGGCGAGTCTTATGTCGTTAATGAAGATGCTTTCTCTGTACCTCTTCAGTGGATGAAGAAGAAAGGCTACCAAGAGCCAATGTTGAATAAAGTCGAAGCAATGAAGCGCTCACAAGTCTTAGAGTTCGACTTGGGACTTGTGAAACATCGCTTGATGCGCGTGAAATAAGCACAAAAAAGCGCCACTCAAGATGAGTGGCGCAAGCACTTTTACCTTAAAAATAATGCTACGGCGCAGCGTCGATCTCAACTGGAAGATAATGTTTCGGCTCCAGTTTCAACCACTCAGGCAGCACAGTACCAATCGAAATCGAAGACCATGTCCCCGACAGAACGCCAATAAACATGGCGGTTGAGAAACCAGCCAAAGGCGCTCCTCCCATAATCCATAATGCACCAACAGTGATCAATGTCGTACCAGATGTCACCATAGTGCGTGAAAACGTCGCGATAACAGCTTGGTCATTGATGTCTTCTGTTTTCCAACTCTGTTTCGCAATCAACAGCTCACGGATTCGGTCTGCAATGATGATCGAGTCATTCAATGAGTAACCTAAAATCGCCAGCACAGCAGCAAAAACGGTTAAGTTGAACTCCATTTGAGTAATTGCAAAGAAACCAAGCACTAAGATCACATCATGGGCCAAAGCAAACAGTGAACCACTGGCCAAACGCCACTCAAAACGGAAACACAAGTAACCGAGAATACTCAACACACAAATCAACAATGCTAAGCCACCTTGTTCAAACAAGTCTTGGCCAACTTGAGCGCCAACTATACTGTTGCTGACAACATCAACTTGGTGAGAGATTGGCTTCAACACCTCTTCTACACTTGGCAACGTTTGTCCATCTTCCGGCGCAGAGTAACGAATCACCCAACGGCCATCTTCACCAGAGCGTGTCACTGACGCAGATTCACCAAGCTTTGGTTGCAGAACGTCAAGCAGATCATGGTTAGTTAGCTGCTTATCTACCTTTACTTCTGTCACCATACCACCAGTGAAGTCCAAACCTAGGTTCAACCCTTTAAAGCCTAGAGCGACGATCGCGATCACCGTTAAAATGATGGAAACTAGCGTAGTAAAGTAGCGAATTTTACGAATATTTTGTTTTAGCATTTCGACCATGATTAAACCCTCACATCACGACGGGCATCGCGGCCCCAAATTAAATTGATCATTGCTCGAGAGGCAAATACGCCTGTAAACATACTGGTTAACAAACCTAATCCGAGTGTTAAGGCAAAGCCTTGGATTGGGCCATTACCGATGGCGTACAAAATCACGGCGGTGATCATAGTAGTAATGTTGGCATCAAGGATGGTCGAGAACGCGCTGTCAAAGCCAAGATCAATCGCTTGAGCGAAGCTGCGGCCTTCACGCATTTTGTCCTTAATACGTTCAAAGATAATAACGTTGGTGTCTACTGCCATACCGACGGTTAACACTAAACCGGCAATACCCGGAAGCGTTAGAACCGCTCCTGGTAACAAGGCGATTAAGCCAAGCAAACAAAGCATGTTGGCGCAAAGCGCCACGTTCGCTACCCAACCTAAGCGGCGGTACCAAAGTGCCATAAAGGTCAGTGTTAGTCCCATACCTAAAGCCAGTGCTGCAAAACCGTTTTCAATGTTTTCTGCACCCAGAGAAGCACCGATTGTTCGCTCTTCCACAATAGTAACCGGCGCGGTCAGTGACCCCGCGCGAAGCAATAGCGCCAACTGCTGCGCATCGTCCATGCTACCTGCCCCAGTAATACGGAACTGGCTACCAAGCTGAGATTGAATAGTCGCGACGCTGATAACGCGCTCACTACGCTCAGTTACACCGCGATCGTTTGTTTTGTATTCACGGTAAACGGTCGCCATTGGCTTGCCGATGTGAGTTGCTGAGAAGTCACTCATTTTCTTACCACCAGCGTGGTCAAGAGAAATATTGACTTCTGACATGCCCATTTTGTCGACACCAGCACGAGCGTTCACGATGTGCTCGCCCGTTAGAACTGGTCGTTTTGCCAAAATCACAGTACGACCATCATTATCTTGAAGAACAAGATCTTGGCTGCTGTGTGCTTGGCTCGCATCTTTCACTTCATAAAACGCCAAGCTTGCTGTTGCACCAATAACGTTTTTCGCTTGAGCAGGATCTTGTACACCAGGGAGTTCAATTCGAATACTCTCTTTACCTTGGCGTTGCACTAGTGCTTCTGTGATACCAAGTTCTTCAATACGACCACGCATGATCTTCAGGTTTTGTTGAAGAGTCGACGATTGAAATTCTTGGATATTTTGTTCACTCGGTTCAAGCACAAAGCCACGAGATGAACTTTTTGAAATCCAGCCCGGGTAATTTTGACGCAAGAACTTGTTCACTTCCGACAATGCTTGCTCGCTGTCACTGTTTACCGTAATTCGGTTGCCGCTTTCTGCTCGAACTTGCACACCACGAACACGTTGATCACGTAGGTTCGCTTTGATTTCATCAATCAATGCATCACGTTGTTCTTCAAACGCTTTATTCACATCAACATTCAACAAGAACTGAACGCCACCACGAAGGTCAAGACCGAGCTTAATTGGGCTAAAGCCCATCTCATTCAACCATTCTGGCGCAACCGATACGTATGAGAAAGTGATGCTGTCGTCTTTATTTAGCTCTTTGTTTAACAACACACGAGCTTTACTTTGCGCATCTTCACCATCGAATACAATGGTTGTTTTGCCGTCTTTTTCGATGATTTTGTCGGCTGAAATATGGTTGGTTTTTAGCAGTTGATTCAGATGAACAACCGACATTTCACTGTTGTTTTGCTCCGAAAACGTCAACTGGATAGAAGGCTGTTCGCCAAACCAAGTTGGTATAGCACTTAGGGTTAAAATAATGACCGTCGTGATTAATACGACATATTTCCAAGCTGAGTAGTGATTCATCAGCTTTCTGTTCTTTTGCTGCTTTGGTGTTTTTTTCATGTAAACATCATCCCTTCACGATGAAGTGAAGCTTTTAATAACAAGGCTTAACACACGACAGATGCGCCCAGAATAAATTCAGGGTATGAAATGCTCAGAACGCTCACGTCCTGTCGAATACAATCGTCGTGTTAAGAGTGCACAATGGTGCAAATAAATGGTGTTTAGGCAGAAAACTGACTATTGAGTGCGACGTACATGGCATTGGTCTCTTTCCAACCAGAAATGCGATGATCGCTTGTGAAATGATAAAATGTGGACTGGTTGTGACGCCAGTTAATGTCCATCAAGCTGTATGCGTAACCCGCATCAGCGTAAAACGGAGTAGTGAGATCGCCGACAAAATCTACGTGCTCGTCATCAAGCCCTTCCCGTAAGTAAGACGTCCAGCGCTGAGAGTTAAACAAAGCAACGGAATCGAGACTTGCATGGCCTTCAGATACTGGAGATTGAGAGCTTTCTTCTGAGACTTCAGAAAAATCGACGGAAGAGTTTGGCGATACACTTGCGGCTACAAAAGGTTGGAGCTTAGAAAAGTGCGGTAAGTGAGCCTTGTGGTCGATTTGCGCAGCAGATACATGCACTGGTAGCAATACCATTGCAAATAGCAGCAAAATCAACTTTCTAAGGTAAATCCAAGACATAGGAACTCACTAAAAACACAAAGAGCCAAGTTAGGTCACTTGACTCGTTGATAGTATTCCTATTGATTATGGTTCACAACTAAAAAGTTATAAATCTCTGATTTCAGGTTTGCATCGTTATTGCATTTATCAAAACGTCTTTAGAGAACTAGTGTAATTGGTGGTGAGTTATCGATAAAAAATATCGCCCTTATCAACATCTAAGTAGATCTTGTTCTCTTGCTCCAAACCGCCACAATAGATGAAGTAAACGTTGCGCTTTTTGAACGTCACAGAACGAACCCAGCCTCCGAGCTCCTCAAAATCACTCGGATCACAGGTTTCATCGTCTAACAATTGCTGTGTTTTCTTACGGAAAATATCCAAGTGAACTTTTAAATCATCCGACTTCTGTAGGTATTCATCCAATATCTCTAAGCGCTCTTGCTCTTTAATAACTGGCTCTGCATCAGATAACCCTTCAGCATTCAACCATTCGGCTTTTTCTTCTCCACCCTCTTCATAGACAAGATAGCCGGAGATTCGGTACCACCCATCTACTTTTTCTAACACCGATACTTTTTCTCCCTTATAGAGCGTATCGACAACTAAAGCATTAGGGTTAGGCTTGTTGTAAACATTGACACGACGCTCAATAACGTAGTACTCGGTAACTTCCGGGGGAACGGCTTCTAAATCCAGAATCGGTTTGGATGTTTCTTTTTGCAGTGACGATTGCTCGACTTGTGTAGCCTTTGGTGCTTCAGGTTCATCTTTCTGCATAAAGAAGAAATAGTATCCAGCCCCCGCTCCGCCGAGCAACAGCATGACAATCAATGCGACGAGAATTTTCTTCATGCCCTTTTCCTTTTCATTCTTTATTCTTATCCCACCAGCAGCACGCATGTCGTAGAAATTTGGGTATATACTCAAAAGAGCAGGTCAACTAACGCGAGCAATAATGATCAACAGACTCAATTGGATACTACTATTTCTTCTGTTCCCGATAATGGGGCACGCCAATATTCAATGTAACCCATCGTCGTGGAATGACAATCTTACCCAATTCAATCGTTTAGAGTCCAATTACAATCAGCATGTTGAGGTATTCAATACACTTTTGACCGAACATAAACAGCGTCAGTTATTGTCCGAAACCTTTTCACTGCATGAACTCGTGCTACTTTGGCGTGCCAAGTCGAACCAAAATGTGTTCAAAGCGCAATTAAAAGCATCGATTCAATACAAAGAAGAGCTCACAACTAAAGCGAATCAGCTGCTTAAATTGAGCACACAATCCCAATGGTCAGCTAATGGGTGGGAGATCCTGGCCCAAAAGTGCCGCGAGTCAAACAAAACAGCCAATCAAATAACTGCGGAATGGTATAACACCAACGCTTTGGAACTTGCTGAAGATTACAAGCGCCTCTCTTCACAATATCAAACTCTGTCACAAGTCTATGATAAAGAAGCTCGAGCACTTCAATACGCTCAAGATGTTTCGAAGTAAAAACAGAGCCAGTTTTGAATAGACGATGTTGGTTTTTCACTCCAATATTGGACGTTATTCGTGCTTTTTATCTTTCCTTAGTCGTGAATAATATCAAATGTAAATAATGGGATTGTTCCCTTTGACAAACTTGACTAAACCATGACCAAGACAATCAATTTATAGAGACATACGTCACATTAATGCTTTACTTATGGACATTTTTTGGTTAGTTTAGCCATTAATAAAATTTAATAAAAAGTCACATTTGGCTGGAGATGATGCTACAAACATGGTTATCAATCGATTAAGTAACAGGGAATGTCCTAATGCTACCAAAGCCAAGTTTTTGTCAGTAGTTAGGCACGTAAAAGAGTTCGGTTCAATCAGTGATTTGGATCTTTGTAAAATCTTCGGAGAAACAATATGGAGTGATGGGAGGGAATACCATTCAGCCGCTTTCTCATTCAAGGTTGATAGATACACAGGTAACTGTGAAATCTCACAATACAAAAACCAATAAGGCTTAAGAATTTATAAGGCGGAGTCAGGAAACGGACTCCGCTTTTTTGATCATGGCAATCGTAAAGTCGTGCTCGGAGTACCCCTCAATCAATCGTGTATTCGGACACAGCAACCGACAATAGCGAAAGACACCTTCTTTATTGTGCGACGCTAACATTTTCATGCTGGGTAGTTTGGATTCATCCAACAAGTTAAACACACAACCTTTCTCTGTCGCTCGGTACATTTTCTCAATCATTTCAATGGTGTGATTTGGGTTGGTGGATTGATAGTTCAATGATCCGGAAGCAAAAACAAAGTCGCAACGAGGCAATACCAACGTTGAAAAGTCGCCACATATAAACTTACTTTGCGTACGAAAATCTCGTTTTCTGGCTTCAGAGATAAACTGTTTTTGCTGATCAATGCCAATATAGCTTTGAGGAAGCCCCCCCATAAGTTCGATAAACGCTAACAAGTCTCCGTAGCCGCACCCAATATCTAAAATACTTGAACCGTCTAACGTTAACCCTCGGCACAACGCCTCAAAACGGCTGATCTGACTATACTTATCTGCCCATCCCAGAGTTCGGGCTCTGTCTTTACCAAACTGTCTATATCGCTTTCGATGATAGTGGGCAATCTTAAGTCTATCGAAAAATTTCATCTTTCTTATGCATAAATCGGCAAACTGCCATTTCCTTTCACTTGTCTAATCGCCAGGTGGGTATGAATATCTTTCACATTTTCTAATCGCTGTAACTTTCTAGTAAATGTTTCATAACCAGCGAGATCTTTACTGACCACCTCTAACAGGTAATCATAGGCCCCTGATACGACATGGCATGAGATCACTTCATCCATCTCAACAACGGCATGTTCAAACTCATCAATCGAAGAAGCTTGGTGGTTATTTAAACTCACTTCAACAAATACAGTCATCGCGATGCCTACGGTGTCTCTGGACACAATAGCTCGATAACCACTTATTACACCTTCCTGCTCCAAACGCTTAATGCGTCTTGCACAAGGTGATGCCGATAGCCCTACTTGGTCAGCAAGTTCTGCCGTTGTCAGAGTGGCATCCTTCTGCATTAGGTTGATAAGTTGCCTGTCAATTTTATCCATCTATTCTTCCATGCCTTTAATCACCAACAATTAACACTTATACGCAATTTATCACCAACATCAAGCCTAATTACGTCAAACTTTGCCTCCCTTTGGCAAGAGTTTTATTCAACAATTAACACATCATTTACAAATGGACATGTCGATAATGATCTTGGGATACGCAGCTATATTAACGACCTTACTGCTTTGGTCTGGTTTCTTTATTTCTTTAAAAGGGGGCGCAATTTCTGCCTTGCAGCCAGCCGATATCGCGTTAGTTCGCTTTCTAATCCCAAGTATAATTTTATTACCATTTGTGATTAAGCATAAACAGTCGCTGCGCGTCGTGCCTAAACGCTACCTGGTTGGTGTTGTGGTTGGAAGCGGCCTTCCCTATCTTCTGGTCGTCGGAACGGCTATGCATTTCGCTCCCGTGGCGCACGGCAGTGCATTAGTACCTGGCGCTTTGCCATTGTTTGTTTCTGCTATCGCGGTACTTTGTTATCAACAGTCGCTGAGTGCTCACCGCTTAATCGGGCTTTCTACGGTGTTGTTAGGGATTTTCGTATTCCTTCTTTCTAATAGCGGCGCAGAGTACAACTGGTCTCAGTTGCAAGGGCATATCCTGTTTCTAACTGGCAGCATCATGTGGGCTGCTTTCACCATCAGCGCTCGTGTCGCTAATCTTAATGCACACGTCTGTGCAGGATTCGTTGCAATCGCGTCTTTGGCTCTACTCATCATCGCCGTTGGTTTCGGGTGGGTAGACAGTTATTTGGTGGTAACACCGTTCAGCCAGTGGCCATGGGAGGAGTTATTTGGCCACGCGATGCTACAAGGTGTTGGCGCAGGTTTAATCGCTTCTTTCACTTTCATTTATGCAATTAGGATCATCGGTGCCGAAGCCAGCGCAGCTTTTGGTTCATTAACTCCAGTCGTCGCGACACTTCTTGCCGTTCCAATTTTTGGTGAACAACCAGATTCTCTCACTTGGTTAGCGCTGATGTTGGTCACATGCGGCAGTATTGTGGCAAGCCAAATCTTTATGAAAGGTGGAATGAGCCAAACTTATCGCCCACCACTTCACAGATAGCGATGATTTTACAAAAACTTATGCCTTACTATCTTGAATAACAAAATGGCGTTTTGATAGCCTCAGCTCAACTAATAATTAAAACGCCAATGTGATGCCAGCCACTCATACTAAAGATGAACTGCATAGGTTTCTCAAACCGGGAATGAAACTTTCTACTAATTTCGAATTTGGGCCTAAGGATCAATATACGTATTCCACCACCTATCTGGGGATGAAAGAAAATGCTTATTTGATTCTTGATATACCAATGCGTTTGCTTGAAGAGCAAGTGATGAGAAAACTCCCCAACGCCGATGTCATCGTGCGTGGTGTATCAGATACGGAGTTAGGCCATGTCATTGCGTTTAAGTCCAGCGTACTGACGACGACCGTTCGACCATCCCCCCTTTTGTTTATCCGCATTCCAGGAACATTTGCAACCAAACCAGTTCGAGAACATGAGCGTTACAAGTTGCAAATGGACTGTAACGTTATTCATGCAGGGAATGTCTACGACGGTAGCCTTATCGATTTCTCTCTAGCAGGTGTTGGTATATCAACCTTGATTGAGCCCGAATTCAACGTGGGTGAGAGTGTTACCATCGAATGCCCGTTAAGCCACTATATCGGAGAAGAAAATCGATGTGTCATTGCCAACATTAAGAAATTGGCGAAGGGATGGGTAGTTGGAATTAAGTTTGCTAGTTCCATTGAGATGACTCACGAACTAAAAACAGAGTTACTGGAGCAATCCTTTCTAACCAGTAACGTCTGAAATTACTGCTCGCTAAAGCGCGTCGCCTCAAAGCTGTTGAGTATTCTGTGAACCGTATAGGTCACAAGCAGCGTCGCAACAATAGCAAACAAAATACTGCTCACGCGATACAGCGCACTGAACATTAAGTCACCATCCGGAGTAAGATATTGGCCGAACAAAATGCCTAATGTGGTTAAGCCGCCAAATCCGGCTCCCGAACCGCTAGATTCTTTCACGTGCATATAGCTGAACATCATAGCCCCAATCCAAAGCAATGGGACGATAAACAATAAAGTATCCGACCAATCGTATAATACAAGTTGTCCGACGATACCAAAGGTCACCCCCATCAAGGTTCCCATTGCTCTTTTTCGCGCATACCCTAAAGCACCGTTCCAATGCATAGGAAACAATAAAAGCAAGGTTGTCGCCTGAGCAGACATAGAGTCACTGAGGTCAAATAGCTGGAATACAAGGAAAGACATTGTAGCGATACTCGCCCCCATAAGGGCTTCATGACGCATTCGATGACTCTGTTTAGGCTGCGACGGTTTCGCTGGTGGCTGACGAGGTTCCGCATCGGGAATCAAAAATGTCACCACATAAGCAACGATCACTGAAATAACATTCGCTTGCAGGTTGCTAAATATTAGGTCATTTAAGTCAGTGGTTGGATAACTCGCAAAGTGCAGCATGATGCTTAAGCTCAGTACGCTGTTCGCTCCAAATAAGAATAAGCTCCCTTTTGACATACAGGCGAATTTATACAGGAACAACCCGAATGCAATGATTGTCATCATGCCTGGGTGCCCACCAAATAACCCACCAAGCACACCAACTTCTAATCCACACACAACCGCTGAAAAAATCAGTTGTCGTGCGGCATGTAGACTCATGACTGGCACCATTCCAAGTAACAGCATCGGGGTTACAGTAAAGAATACGCCATAGTTCCAACCAAATACTTTACATAAAGTGAAACCAATGGTCGCACCAGTTGCAATGCGCAAACACTGACGGAAGTCGTTTTCCGACATGGGGTGGTCCCATAACTTCATATCGCCTCCTCGTTAATAAATATAATGAAGAAGACTCAAGAATTGGATCTGGCACCTCGCTAACCAACCAGATAATGAGTTTTCTGGCAACAACTGCACGGTTGCTCGTGCCCCTGCTGGAAATGCGCGCTGCTGAGGTTCATCGATAGCTAAATGTAAACGTAAGCGCTGCGCGTCTCTCACCCAACGGTTTGAGTCAGTTGGTGTTGCTAAGCGACCATCCGCATCGAATTGACCCGAGCTGACCCCGGCATCCACACTCGTAATACGAGCTTCAAATACATCACCAGGTAAGCTATCAAAAGCCACTAACGCACGGCTGTTCTGATTAAAGTGTCGTAAACTCTTTTCACGAAAGTCGGCAATGATATCCACGTCATCGGAGACTAAAGCGACAAGAGGTGTACCAGCTGCCGCATAGGCCCCCGTCTCCAGCTGCAAGTTAGCGACAACGCCATCATGTTCCGCCGAGACTTGAGTGTAAGACAGATTAAGTTCCGCTTGTTTTAGCTGGTTTTGCGCCACGCGGATATTCACATTCGTTGCGCCTAAATCACCGCGGTTTACTTCCAACTCTTTTAAACGAGCACGTGCGGCCAGTAAGTTCGCTTTAGCTGCCGTTGCACTGCTCTGTGCGTCATCGCGCTGCTGTTGCGAAGTACCATTACGGTGAAACAGGGTATTAAGACGTTTTGCTTCGCGAACTTTTTGTTCCGCCACGATTTTGCTCGCTTCAACGTCTGCTTTTGCCGCAGCAATAGAAGCATCAAGTTGTTCGTTGTTTTGAATCACACGCTCAAGGTTAAGTTGAGCCTTTTCTACGGCGAGCTGATAAGGCTGGGGATCAATCTGAAATAGTAGATCGCCTTGGCTTATTTCTTGGTTGTTGGCAACATAAAGATGCGTAATCTGCCCACTCACACGGGGGGCCACTTTAGTTACCACACGCGTTGCCATTGCCTGAGGCGTCAACGGCATGGCGAGATCTGCAACTAGAAAATAGGCAAAGACAAGGACAAACGCGACGCAAGAATATTTGATCCAACGTGCGAATTTTTGATCTGGAGTCATAGGCGTTTACTTCTCTTTTTATTCGGTTTTCTGACTTATTCGCTAAGTGAATCAAGCGCATTGTGAGCAATCTGATCAAGAATCAATGAAAGCTGCTGAAGTTCCTGGTCGTTGATGTCCGTTAGGAGCTTGCTTCGAACTTGAAGAATTCGAGCCTCCATTTGCTTTAGTAGGGTTTTCCCCTCTTCTGTGAGGCTAACAATACGTGCTCGCTTATCGTGTTCACAGCAATGGCGAACGATCAGAGATTGCTCTTCTAATAATTTTAATGTTCGCATCAACGACGCTAACTCGATCTCAAGCGCTTCAGCCAAATGCTTCTGACTGATGTTGTCACCCATTCGATAAAGCTTCCATAACGCAGTCCAACGCGGATACGTTAGGTTTAAAGGCTCTAACTCGCGATCTGCAACCATTTTCCACAAACGAGCAACACGAGATAATTTTTCAGCCAGAGAAAGGTCTCGCAAACTGTTGATGTCTTGAATCATAAGATCTACTCAATTACTTAGCGTGCTAAGTAATATAAAATAGTTAGCACGCTAAGTAAATATCTTTTTGTGATTGAAATCACGTTGGGTGTGTCAGTGAAGGGGCAGAAATCTAAGTAACACAACACTATGTTTGAACTTGAAATGCAGCGATGTACACAACAAACGTCGAGACCAATAAAGTCTGATTTGTATAAGAGTAAAAGGGTCAGATACAAAAAAGCACAACCCACTGTCATGGTGTTGTGCTTTTCAGATAATGAATAATTGGGTTATCTCGTAGTGAGCCAATTCCTTATGTTCGCTCAACTAAGAACCGCTGCTTAAAATCCACAAATGCTTCATGGAGCGCATTTTCTTTAATCGGCTTGAGAAGCACGTAATTCGCACCCGATTCCATAAAGGCGTCACTGGTTTCTTTCGCGGTGTCAGCAGTACACGCATAAATTGGCGTGCCTAGTTTTAGCTTTTGTCGGATCTCTTTGGTCGTTTCAATTCCACCAAGATGCGGAAGTTGGTTGTCCATCAGTATCAAATCGTAAGTATGATCTTTTAAGAATTCCATTGCTTCTAACCCATCTTTCGCCCAATCAACCTGCATTTTGTACTTGTTACAAAACGCTTTTAGAATGAATGCGTTAGTATGGTTATCCTCTACCAACAACACTTTGAGACTCTCTGCAAATAGTTCACCTGGCTTAACTCGCAAACTCGAATCAAGAGGGGTGAGTACTCGCTCACGATCTTTCACTGGCATTGTAATGACAAAAGTCGTTCCTAAGCCTTTCTGACTGCGGACTTGAACATCACCTTCCAGCATGTCGACGAGGCTCTTCACAATGGTCAGCCCTAAGCCACTGCCGCCGTATTCTCGAGTCGTTGTTGCTTCTTCTTGAACAAAAGGCTCGAACATTTGGTCGAGTTTGTCAGACTCGATGCCGATACCTGTATCCGTAATTTCCACGACCAGCACGCTATTGTCAGCGCCATAGAACTGCTCAAGTTCAGCATGCAAGCGCACGCTACCCGAGGGCGTAAACTTTACTGAGTTACTGACTAGGTTGAATAAAATTTGGTTCAGACGAACTTGGTCAGTAAAGATTTCAACATTGGGATCTATTTTGTTTTCAATGACAAGGTTGACGCCTTTACTTTCACAAATAGGACGATAAATGTTTTCTAACGTTCGAATTGTATCAGTGAAAGAAAACGGGTGCTTTTGGATATTAAACTTACCCTGCTCAATCTTCGAAAAGTCCAAAATATCATTCAAAACAGCAAGTAAGTGCTCACCACTATGTCGAAGTACGTCAATTTGGTTATTCTGCTCTTCTGTTTCCACAGAGTCTTTTAGCAATTGAGCAACCCCTAAAATTCCATTGATTGGCGTTCGGATCTCATGGCTCATTTTAGCCAGAAAGTCGGCACGGGCTTGAGCAGATTTCTCTGCTTCTTTGCGCGCCAAGTTACTCTGTTTTTCCGCCTCAATTAGCGTGGTAATATCCTGACCTTGAACAATAATACCGCTAATATCTCCATCAACTCGAATCGGCGATAAGTTCCAGCGATATACTTTGTCTCCAATTGGCACATTAACGCCTGTCAACGTAGCTCCCTGAGCCGCCATGCGAAGGTGTGGCATCAACTTTTCTTTGAAACCTTTGAACACTGGGTGCATGGTTTCAACATCGTTTTCCATGACTAACTCTTTGCGTGCTGCCGGATTGATTTGGACAAGCACACCCGATTCAGACCACACCATAATAGGTGATAACGCAAAGTTAAACAGGTCGCGGAAAGACCGCTTTTGTGCTTCAAGCTCTTCAAAAGTGTTTTCTAGTGTCGAACCAATATGATCGAATTCCTCAATATCTGACCCCTCAAAACGCTCAAATCCTTTTTCTTCACGAGCCGAGCGGGTATATGCCATCAGGGATCCTAACTCTTCAACTACTCGATTCTCGATCCATTCTTTAGTCATCAGCGCAATCATGACCATACCGATAACTGAGGCTAGCATTGCTAGCAGGTGTTGGATTTGCAATGTCACCACGCTCTGATTGTCTTGCACAGTAAGCAAGCACAAGTCAGTCTCGGCGGCATTTACCTCAATAGGGGTTTTGATGATCAATAATTGGTCAAGCTTGTGCTGGGACTCTCGTCGTTTGAGTACGTCAAATATTTGATAAGCCTCATCTCCTACTAATGAGCTTGCCAATGGTGTGTTGTTAGCGACCAACACAACATTGTCGACGTTGCCTTCATTTTTTAACCTTTCCATCAACCCAAAGTTATTATCTAAAACAACAACATTGTAAGAGTACCCCATCACTTCACCGGTTTTAGGTTGTAAAACGGGTACACGACGAAGTAAAAGATGGCGAGTTCCCATCGGGGTCTGTGAGGGTAGATAATACCAGTTGTTGCTAAAGGTCACTTGACTGGCAAGTCGGCTAAGTATCAGGTTGTTGATGCCATAGAAATGCGCGTTGCCATCGTCCCAAATAATACCTTGATGATCGGTTAGGAAACGAAACTCCGGTGTATGGGAAGGATCACTCTGGTCAATACTCATGAAAAAGTAATTGAGTGCCTCTTCATCACGTTCTGTATAAAAATCCAATACAACATCACTTTTCGAATTGCTGTTGTGATGAATCTGAATCGCTGCAAAATGGCTATCAAAAATGTTCAGGATCAGGGCAGAGGTCTGCTGCTTGGTTCGGTCGACTTCCTGCCAAATAATCTGCTTCGAGAAGTAATAACTCTGAACAAAGATGCCTAGAATGATCGGAGCAAGTACGAGAATAATTATTTTGGTAATAAGCGTCGACAGTGAGCGACGCTTTCTTGTTTTTGATGTAGTTGTCATCAATTATCTGAGTATCTAAATGCACGTTTTCTTAATGCTTCAATTCTTTCTGGAGAGTCCGATTTGGTAACGACTTCAAAATCACCAGAGTAAACAGTGGGAACTGGCTTTCCTTCTAAATCCCACTTAATGGCCTCAGCCATTGCAATACCTGTATCATCGTTCATACGCATAACGGTAACGTCTAACTCCCCTTTAGAAAGCGCCTCTAACTCTGCTGAACCGCCGCCCCAACCATTGATCATGACATCATCACGACCTAACTCTTTAAGAGCGTCAACAGCACCTAATGCTACATCGGTAGAACACGCGTAAATGAAGTCAACGTCCGGATACTTCTCCAAACTGGCTTTTGCAGCTTCATACCCAGATTGCTTTGTTGCTTTGGTGTAGTAAGCAGATTGTAGTTCAAATTGATTATCGCGGTTCACTTGGTTGATAAAAGTGTTGCCTCTGATGTCACTAATGTAGCCCTCTGAGAAGTAGAGAACACTATAGTGGCTATGTTTAGGGAAACGCTTGCCAAACTCAACGGCCAATTCACGACTTCCTTCTGCGTGGTCGAAACCAACATAAAGAAACGGCTGATGATGCTCCCAATCCCTAACAGGTGTGGTGATATTTTGTAAGATTAACTTGGTTTTCTTTGAGTCTAAGACATGCTCAACAAACTTACGATGTCTTGTGGTATCTAGAGTAAAGATCAAATAATCGGAGTTGCTTTTCAGCGCCTCCATTAAAGACAAACTTTGCTGCTTTATATCTGCATTAGGACGAGTAAACACTTGATTTAGTTGATAGTCGATATCAAGCTTATCTAGGCGTTTTTCAAACGCGTCGATGTTTCGAATCCAATAATCAGAGATCTGCTGCCCTGGATAAACAACAGAAATTTTCAGTGGACGCTTCTTGTCTTTTGCTACGGGTACAGGGGTTTCTCTTACCACTTCAGCCAACGCACTAGTTAGCTGCTTCTGTTGTGGAAACTGGTCTAAAAACTCTTGATATGCCCAATACCCATTAAGAACTTGGGTGGCCTGCACATTCGGCGCAAAAGCGGCCATTGAAATCAGGGAGAATACTAACGCTTTTTTCATCTACTGCTCTTTTAGCTTTTTTATGAGCCTAATTCAGCTCTATTCATTACCTAGCCGAGTCATCCTATACTCTTGTAATCTACCTTCCTCTTAGTGCCTGTTTCAATAGTAAATTAGTTCTTGGTCTGAGTGGATGCAAATGAAAGTACATTGAGTCGCTTCCTTTGTCTCGATGACGTAGAGACATTTCGCGCTTTTCATACTCAGGACCTTTAAACAGAACACCAGCCCATTATGCGTCAGTTTATTCCTACATGGTACTCCAAAAACAAAAAGAAACCGCCAATGTGACATAGGCGGTTTCCGTGTATCTTTGCGTAACAAGGGCTTATCAGAGTGCCACTATCTCTAACATCATTTGTTGATGTTCGTCGACGACAATATTTGCTTTTGACATAACGAGCAGCTCTTTTTTCGCTTTAGTTAGTTGCTTAATATAGTACTCTGCTCGCATGGCAAGCGTCTTTGAGTCAAAATCCGATGACCATTCCAATACCAAAGGGCCTTTTCCCTTCAAAGCTTTCGCTCCTTTTCCGGTTTGGTGCTGATTGAATCTTCGTTCAACATCATTGGTAACACCACAATACAACGCGTTGCGGTTATTTCGTATCAGGTAGACACTCCAACGCTGCGTTGTATTTTCCATCATGAAAGCAGTGACTCAACCTTAGCTTTTAATTCATCCAGCTCTTCTTTCAGCTGAGCGACTTCGAGCTCTAGCTGGCTTACTCGATCGGAGCTCGAGCTTGCAGCAGACACAGGCGCTGCAAGTTCGGACGCATCAACATCACCACAGAACAAATGCATATAACGCGACTCCCGCTTACCAGCCTCACGTGGTAATTTGACCACTAATGGTCCTTTCTCTTCGCTTGCTAAATGCTCAAGGACCGTTTCCACTTCTTTTACATCATGAAATGTCGCGAGACGATTAGTACGAGTACGAATTTCCCCAGGTGTTTGAGCACCGCGCAAAAGCATACAGCATACAATGCCCTTCTCCTGCTCTGTCAGCTTTAAATCACCAAATTCCGTATTACAGAAACGGTGTTGATACTTGCTGACGCGGCTGTTGAACGCACTTTCGTCACTGACGAGCCTGCGCTCAATAAGAGCATCAACGGCATCGAGAACGTCTGACTCAGAGAGTGACATCACGGGATCACGGTTGCTTTTTTGATTACACGCGTTGGTTAATGCGTTTAGGCTGAGGGGGTAAAGATCTGGGGTAGTGACTTCTTTTTCGATCAAGCAACCAATAACTCGTGCTTCAATTGCCGTTAGCTCAACTTTCATAATGCATTTCCTTATTATTTTTGCATTTGACTTTGTACCTAAATCGCTTCGAAATCATACGCCATAAATTCACACAGCAGTGCAAGAAGCGTTAGCGGTTCAGGTGTTGGTGTCAGGCTAAAGCATAGCGTAAGACCTGACACCCCTTACGAATAGGGTCAGGTATCAATGCTCCGAGAGAATCGGCACTCTCGTCAAATTGCCATCTTGGTCGACCATCATTATTTTTGAACGATTAAGCTCAACTTCGATGATTTCGAGTTGCTCACGGGCGTTGATATACGCCGTTTTTAACTTTTCAGCCACAGAGCGAGTGACTTGCTCATTATCTTGACTATTTACTTGCTCCGCAGTGTTACCAGAGTCCATATCAAGTTCATCATTTTGCATTCAATGGTGTTGATAATATAGTGAAGGCCACGTTATGACAATGAATCGATGGATTCTACAATGTTGGCCAAAACTCGAAGAAAGCAGCACGATTATATGGACACAACGCAATTGGTTGAGAAATGTTCAACTCTGCATTGCTATTGATCTAAAGACTGTTATGCCACTGGATGTTGTGCTTTAATCGAGGAAGATATTCATAAAATTAGGAAAGAGAACTATGAGTAGCGTATTTGAAATCGTTAACCAAGCTCGTCGTAAAAACAAACTAAAACGTGAGCTTCTTGATAACGAGAAGAAAGTTCGTGATAACCGTAAACGTGTTGATCTTCTAGAAAACCTTCTAGACTACATCAAACCAGAAATGACTCACGATGAAATCGTCGCAATCATCAAAAATATGAAAGCAGACTATGAAGATCGTGTTGATGACCACATCATTAAAAGCGCTGAGATCTCTAAAGCACGTCGTGACATCAGCCGTCGCATTCGTGAGCTGACTGAAGAAGACAAGCAAACTAGCGGCAAAAAATAAACGCGTAAGCTAGATTTTCGAACCCCGAGCAAGAATATCTTCCTCGGGGTTTATTTTTGTCTCTAAACTAACCGCCGTGTACAATCAATCTAACTCTTATTCCTAACGCATTCAGCTTTCTATGTCTTCAACTACGACAAGTACACAACCAACGCTTGCAAAACAATTATTTACGATGACCTGGCCAATGCTATTTGGCGTTCTGTCTTTAATGAGCTTTCAGCTTGTGGATAGTGCGTTTATCGGTCAGCTCGGCGTTTTACCGTTAGCCGCTCAAGGTTTCACTCTGCCTTTGCAAATGGTCATTATCGGTATTCAAGTCGGTCTAGGGATCGCAACGACAGCGGTCATTTCTAAAGCTCTTGGGGCGAATGAAAGTCGGTATGCCAAACAACTTGGCGGATTGGTATTGATGATCGGCTCAATTGGTGTCGCTATTTTTGGCGGGCTAATTTGGCTTTTGCGCTACCCCATTTTAGCTCTATTAAGCGCTCCAGAATCTGTTATGCCGATAATCGACAGTTACTGGCCTTGGTGGTTATTAAGCTCATGGACTGGTGCAGTTTTGTATTTTTACTACAGTATCTGCCGAGCTAATGGCAATACAATGTTACCTGGCACAATGATGATGATAACCAGCGGCGTGAACCTTGTGCTCGATCCGCTATTTATTTTCACGTTTGACTTGGGTATTAACGGAGCGGCAATAGCAACCATCGTCGCTTTTGGGTTTGGTATTTTAGTCGTCGCTCCTCGCGTGAAAAAGAATCACTGGGCAACGACACAATGGCAAGATCTTAACGTAGCCAAAAGTGTTGCATCTATCGGTAACATTATGGGCCCTGCGATGATTAGCCAACTGCTGCCACCGTTGTCTTCCATGCTAGCAACAAAATTATTGGCAAGCTTTGGAACCGCAGCAGTCGCCGCTTGGGCGCTTGGTTCACGCTATGAGTTCTTTGCTATCGTTTCGGTCTTGGCGCTGACAATGTCTATGCCTCCAATGGTTGGACGCTTACTTGGGGCAAAGAACTATGAAGATATCCAAAGGCTCGTCAGTATTGCCGTAAAATTCATTCTAGGTTTCCAACTTTTGATTGCTGCCATTACATTTGCCGTCGCAAACCCACTCGCATTATTGATGACAAGTGATGTGCAAGTGGAGCAAGTCTTGGAAATGCATTTACTGATAGTGCCGATCAGTTTGGGTTCATTAGGGGTTTGTATGCTAATGGTTTCTCTTTGTAATGCATTAGGCAAATCTTACACCGCGCTCACTATTTCAGCGCTGCGCTTGTTTGTCTTTTTCCTACCGTGCTTGTGGGTTGGCGCTCAAATGGATGGAATCCGAGGTTTACTCTTAGGCGCTTGTATCGGCAACCTGTTAGCTGGTGTTTCCGCATACCTAACCTATCGCCAAACCATACGCAAACTCGCAGGCGCTCAAGCCAACGCACAACAATGAATAATCAGAACTAAGCCCCTGAAGTGGGGCTTTATCGTTTTGACGCCTTGTCTAAGTTGAAATGTTAGCTAGGCGAGTTTTAATTCACTAAAGAGCTCAAATAACTGGTTCGATTTATACGGCTTAGGTAAATAAGCATCCATGCCTGCCGCAAAACAGTTGTGGATGTCTTCTTCCAAAACACTCGCAGTGAGTGCGATAATCATTGTTTTTTCACGTCCTGCTTTCTTTTCCCAACGACGAATTTCTTTCGTCGCGGTCAGTCCATCCATCACGGGCATCATGCAGTCCATTAAAATTGCATCGAATTCTTCTCCCTTTGTGATGGCTTCTAACGCTTCTTGACCGTTGCTTGTTATCAAATAGTCATAACCTGCTTTATCCAGAAAGAAACTCGCTATTTTCTGGTTCATCAAGTTATCCTCCGCAATTAAGATCCTCCGATGAGAGCGCGACGCTCGATATTCAGAGCTGACAACATTATTGGTGACATTGTCACTTGATATAGTCTTTTCAACCTTAGCTAAATCATCAATGACATGCTTAAATCGATTGCCAAGGAAAGGTAATGTGAGTACGGCATGTACTTTTTCTGCATTTTCGTAGGGAGTGGATAAATGATGCTGGCAAATAATCACACGGCGAAGATCGTAATTAAATGATAGATTATCCAAGATTTCATCGGTATTAGCGTCGTTACTGTGGCACAGAAATATGACATCAAAGTCATCATTTATCGCTTGCACTTCATTCACATTATTAACACCAAAGAGATTGATTTTCGCTAAGCGACACTCTTTTAATACTTGGTCGGCGTAGTCGTAATTTGAGCAGATCAAAAGCCCTTTATTAATTACCTCCGAACGCCAGCCAAACACCGGAATTGCTTCAACCTCAATCGAGAACTCAAAGCATGTTCCCACTCCTTTTGTAGATGTTGCTACGAGCTTGCCCCCCATCATCGACACAAGCTGACAACAAATAGCCAAACCCAACCCTGTGCCGCCAAATTGCCTCGACACTCCTTCATCTTCCTGAGTAAAGGGTTCAAAAATCGTGGTTAACTTATCTTGATCAATGCCTATTCCGGTATCTTCTACTTTAAACTTCAGCACTCCACGTTCTTTCTCAAGTAACTCCTCATAACTAACATCAACGCATACATGCCCACTTTCGGTAAACTTAACCGCATTCGATACCAGATTCGTAACTACCTGTTTGACACGATGATCATCGACCATCACGCGAATGGGGATATTTTCAGCTAAATTAATACCTAACTTTAGCTGTTTAGATGTTGCTTTGGATTGGAATAAAATCATCGACTGATACACGACTTCTCGGATATCCGCTTCTACTAGTGACAGCTCCAATCGTCCAGACTCTATTTTAGAGAGATCCAATATATCGTTAAGTAAAGTAAGCAGTGTTTGAGATGAGGAGTCAATGTCATCAACAACTTCTTGTTGATGCGAAGACAACTCACTTTGAGAGAGTATTTCTGTCATGCCCATGATCCCGTTAAGGGGCGTGCGGATTTCATGTGACATGTTGGCAAGAAACACAGATTTTGCACGATTAGCCGATACTGCTGACTCTTTTGCATGCAGTATTTCTTCAGTTTGTCTCTGCATTTCTTCAACCACTCGATTCACTTGCTGAGCAAAAATGGTCAGTTCATCACTTCCATCAACTTTGACTTTTGTTTGCTTCTCTTCGGAGTTGATCAACGCGTTTAAAGTATGAATGATCGCATCGAGTTTGCTGTTAACGCGGAACCAAGTACTAAATCCGAGCCAACAAAGCAGGATAACCACTAAGGCAACGCCAAAACTGATCATGGCTATATTGGCCTTTTGTTCATGAACCTGCGTGAGAAGCGACTGCTCAGTTTGTTTGGTGAACCCATCGATGAGCACTTGTAAGCGCTGCACACGAAAATCGAGTTCTTTTAAATACGCGGCGTAGTCACTTTGTGACATGTCTCCTGATATTAATTGTCCGCGAGACGCCAAGTTTCTCTGATATCTCGGCGAAGTAAACAAGCCAAGCAATTTATCCACTTGCTCGTATGACCCACCTAAGTTTAAAAACGCATCCAAATTTTGCTGCTGTCGGTCAATCGCCTGATAAAACATGCTTTGACTTAGCCGACTCTTAGGGTCTTGGACTAAACGGTTCGTCAGCCAAGCTTCTTTCTGTGTCCAAAAAGAGAGCTGAGCAAGGTAGGCAATAAAATTTTGCATGCGAATGCCATCGTCACTGCCATACCATTGATGATTTTGCAACAAAGAGCGCGACATATTTTGGAGCTGTTGAAATGTCCAATCACCCAGGTCGTCCATCTCACTCAATCTACCTGACAATACCCCCAGCATGGCTTCTTTCAGTTCATCAGCATACTCAGCAGTATTAGGGTTACTCACAAACTTTTGATGCAAAGAAGAAATAACTTCACCTTGTTCTTCAATATTAATGGCTGCAGAGACTTGAAGATCAGGCTGTCGGCGTACTTTCTCTATGGAGTAAATAAAGTGGGAGGCCTTGGATATCAATTGGAAACCTTGAATATTGCTAACCGTTTGATTGAGACGGCTCACGCGCAACGCATTATCAGAAAACTGCTGAACTGCAAACACCACTATTACCACAGCGGGTAATAGTGCGAGGAGTGCTAAGCGTGTTTTTATTGATAATCTCAACATCCATCAGCCTAATGGTTGATTTCATCCGTTTATTTAATATTAGACTAGTTTCTTGCATTGAAAGGCATATACGACATTGTTACTTTCAAACAACATTCACCTACCTGGATTATGGTTATTGTGAGTATTTTATCATCGGCTAATGAAGTGGAAATTGTGATTCAAGTCATATTTTTTGATCTTAAAGTTGGATGCAAACAATAAAGTTTCACTCACAACTAAGAGTCGCCTCACTTTTCAGGAAATCATCTATTGTATGTTTACCTATTGAGTTGCCTTATCGAGTCAAATCACACAAAAATGCAAAATATCCATTTTTGTCAACAAAACTAATTTGAAAGCAAACGTTATCATCGCAAAAAAAGTAAGTTACTTTCTAAATGTCAATACGTGAAAACCACTGCTTTAGTCACATTAATCCACCACTAACGTCCCCTTAAGTAGTGTTTTACACTGGATTTAATTTTCCTAGCAGAATAAGGACTCCGACCTTAGAATCCGCACACATAACTATTACAACCCGATTACATAACCCACCACACTCTTGCACGCTGCCGAAGAGGCAACAGCAGAGAGTATGGTTAGCCCCCAAAACGTGAAAGGTCTAATACAACAATGAGTCCAGAGAAATATCTCCAAGACTGGCAAACTAGCCAAACGATTGCTGAATCTATTTCCCCTCTAATTGGTAAGCTATATCGTCAAAAAGGAATCGAAGTGGTTCTGTTTGGTAAAACGCTTATTAATGCTACTACTATAGACATTCTCAAAACTCATCGCGTTGCAAGACGTTATACCGGTAACCCACTTTCGCTTGAGCACACGATGCCTATTATTCAAGCGCTTTGTGAAATGAGCATTTCTTCATGCCGTGTCGATGTTGGCCAATTGGCAACTATGTACTGGAATGAACATGACGATACAAGCTCTCTAAACGATTTCCTTATCACTGCACTTGATGGCGCTCGCGACGCAGATTCTTCATTGAAAGCGCGTGATGTGGTTCTTTACGGGTTTGGTCGCATTGGTCGACTACTTACTCGCCTTCTCATTGAGAAAAGTGGTCCAGGTTACCCACTAAGACTACGTGCGATTGTGGTTCGTGGCGGTAAAAAAGGCGATTTGGAGAAGCGTGCTAGCTTGCTGCGTCGTGACTCAGTTCACGGTCAGTTCAACGGTAGCATTGTTATCGATGAAGAGCGTAAAGCACTGATCGTTAACGGCAACTACATCCAAATCATCTACGCAAATAACCCAAGCGAAGTGGATTACTCAGCTTTCGGTATCAATAACGCGCTAGTTGTTGATAACACAGGTGTTTGGCGTGATTCTGAAGGCCTGAGCCAACACTTAGCGTGTAAAGGCGCAGAGAAAGTACTGCTAACAGCACCAGGTAAAGGTGACATCAAAAACGTTGTATTCGGTGTAAATGAGTCGGTAATTAAAGAAGATGACACCATCATCTCTGCGGCAAGCTGTACAACAAATGCAATCACGCCAGTCCTTAAGGCTCTGAACGATAAATATGGTGTTCTTTCTGGCCATATTGAAACCGTGCACTCATACACAAACGACCAAAATTTGATCGACAACTTCCACTCTGGTGACCGTCGCGGACGTAGTGCTTCACTAAACATGGTTCTGACTTCAACAGGTGCGGCAAAAGCAGTTGCTAAAGCATTGCCAGAGCTTGCAGGCAAGCTAACAGGCAACGCGATTCGCGTACCGACACCAAACGTATCTATGGCAGTCGCTAATCTAAACTTAGGTGAAGACGTAGACCGTGATTCACTGAACGATTACTTGCGTGAAATGGCGTTGAACTCTGAGCTTTCGGCACAGATTGACTACACCGATTCAACAGAAATTGTATCAACTGACTTAGTTGGTTCTCGTCATGCAGGCGTCGTAGATGGTCAAGCGACTATCGCACAAGACAAGCGTTGTGTACTTTACATCTGGTACGACAACGAATTCGGTTACAGCTGCCAAGTTGTGCACTGTATGGAACAAATGATGGGTGTTCGTTACCAAACATTCCCTCGATAGGTGAACTTTGCTCCACAACGTTAACCACATAGCGTAGCGGACAATATCTCATATTTGTTCTAAATAATAAGCGCCATGCGCATTACTAATATTTTTCCCCGTTTATACGCCTGATCACCCTCAGGCGTTTTTTCGTTTCATTCATTTGACACTCTCCGGACAAAGTGAACGTCAGCATTCATGTTTTGTTCATGTTCACAGCATTAATCTGAGCACATAAATTACAGAGAGGTCATGATTATGAATCGGATTATTGTAACTGCACTAGCACTGATTACCGGCTTTTTTACATTAGTATTTAGCTTGATTATTGCGATTCCGTTGACCATCGCAGCATTAATTACCGGCAAGCGTATTGAAAAGCGCGTCAAGAAAATGCAGAGAGAAATGCACGAAGAATATGAGTTTAATACAGGTAAAGCAGATGCGATTGAAGGTGAATTTGAAGAGGTTCGCCGGTAAGTAAATAAGATTTAGATGAGTTTCTCTCCCCCGACAGCTCCTGAGAAACTTCTTGCTTTCACCCTGTCCTTAAAATGGCAGGGTGCTTTTTTGAAAAGCACAATATTGAATAAGCACCTAGCGGTTTATTGCTTTATCTTTTTGTTGTAGGAGGCTGTGTAACCAGCCTCCCATAAATCACCATCGACACCAGAGTATGGGTTGGATTCTTTCGGAGCGCCGCTTAGGCAAGCATCTTTGCCTTCCTTCTTAATTTCATCGATGTGATTTAAAACAAAGTCAAAGTGTTTAGGATCAGCCTTTTGTAGTAACCCGTACAAAAGGCCAAAGCCAAGCATCGTAAATACAAACAGTTCAAAAAACACCCAAATGCTCTTTGTTGAAAAGAATATCCAAGCAACGCTGCAAACACTGGTCAAAATTACTACTGGAGCTAAATCTACTATTCTTTGCATATTGCTCTCACCTTCTAAACGGTCATGGAGTCTCTACCCCTTTCATAGGGTAAGTAAGAGGAAAGTCCGTTTTTATCCAATAAAGCACTCTCGACTTAATATGCGACACTGTTAGTATTAACGTTAAGTGGCTATCGTTCTCATTATAACAATGCGTTGGAAAGTAGCTTTCACAGCAAATGAGAATATGAACCAAAGTAACACTATTGATAATATTAATTTTAGCAACGTTTAGCGTCAGAATTACGTAAATTGTGTAAGGGTTACTGAGAGTAGACAAAAAAGCAGCCACACGGGCTGCTTTTAGTATTTCTGTCTTGCGAGCTTGTCTATACCGTTACGACCACTCTAAGAGCCAGCAGCATGAGTACTACCCCTGACAAACGATCAATCAACACTGCCTTAGAGCGAATTCTGTCAACGACTTTAGAGCTCGATAGCACTAGGGTAATAAAGGTGTACCAAAGCCCATCCACAACAAACGGCGTGGCAACAATGATCATCTGATTACTCAAATCATTACCGAGCGCGACAAACTGACTGAATAATGCGATAAAAAACAAAGCAATTTTGGGACTTAAAATCGAGATAAAAAAGCCTTCTCGCGCAGACTGGATTACCGTTGTCTCCTCACCTGACTCCAACTTCGCAGCCACACCACCTTTTGAACGCAAAGCATTAAACCCTAAATACGCAAGATATGCCGCACCCACAAGGCTAATCGTCTTGAACAGCATCGGGCTTTGCTGCAAAACAACAGCGAGACCAATCAAGGTAATAAACGCATATATACCAATGCCAAACGCATGAGCCCAAGCCGTAGCTAATCCATTGATACGTCCACCAGCCAACGAGTGCTTAGCGACAATAGCTAAGCTGGGACCTGGTGACATAGCCCCTAATAAACACACGGTAAAAAGTGATAACCAAACTGTTAGTGTCATAAGAATCTCCCCTCTTTGAAGCTCACTCTATCAACGGAAGAGGTATAATTAGAAATCAAAGTTATTCATACTAATCATGACTTCAAGTCATAGCTAAACGGTGTACGTGTTAGCGAATGGAATATTCAGAAATTTGCATTACTGAGCGAATCTCTTCTCGCACCCATTTATGCGCAGGATCCGTGTCGTATTTGGGGTGCCACATTAACCAATATTGATGAATGGGTGTTTCGAGTGGTAATGCTTTATGGGTTAAGTCCCAATGCTTAGCGAGGTTAACGGCAATATGTTCAGGAGCCACCATCAGGTGCTCACTTGCAACTAAGCGATTGATCGCAGCAGAGAAGAATGGAACCTTAAAGGTAACGTGGCGGGTGTGCCCTAGCTCTTTCAATGCTAAATCAGTGTAGGAATCTTTGTCTCCGCCGCCAGTCACTTTGATGTGTGAATATGAAATCAAGTCTTCAATACTGATCTGGTCCTGCTTTGCTAACGGATGAGAAGATTTCATCAAACAAACTGATGAATCCTCACCAATTTTAACGCTCGACACACTCTGTGGTTTTTCTGGATACATAGAAGACGCGATATGGATGCCCGTCTCATGAAGTTTATCAAGAAAGTTGGGTTGCCACAGTCGGTACGCCATATCTAGCTGTGGCGCTTGTTCACCCAAGTGAGAGGCAATATCGGGCAATACGTATTGCGCCACGTAGTCACTAGAAGCAATAACAAGCTCACCTTGCCACTGCCGCGGCTCAAAAGGTTGGTCATCGAGTAAATGGTCAAACTCAGCCAGTAATGCATCAAGCTTTGATTTTAACGCTATTGCTCGTGGCGTTGGTATCAGTTGATTACCTTGACGAATAAGCAGTGGGTCACCACACAGATCGCGCAATTGTGCAAGCTGTCGACTGACGGCAGACTGCGTAATGTGCAAACGGTCTGCGGTCCGGCTGACATGACACTCCTCTAAAAGTACATGCAAGGATCTAAGTAGATTCAAATTAATGTTGTTTAACATATTCGCTCAGAGGGGTTTTCAACATGGCATCCATTCATGGTCACTTCACAAACAGGTTCCCAGTCGTGTTAAAGAATTCAGCTAAGACGGTATGAGTCATCAGGTTTCGAAGCTCTGGATATCGTTGAATTTGATCTCTGATTTCGTTCAAGCGAGCCATCGTAGGCACTTCGACAAAAACCATCATGTCCGTCTCACCGCTGATCGCATGACACCATTTTACGCCATCAATTTTGTATAACTCGTCCGCGTATGATTCGCAATAATACGTAGAGGTTGATTTATCGAACTTTAAGGCAAAATAGGCGCAAATCGAATCCCCACCCGAAGGTGCAATTTCAGCGTGATACCCTAGAATCACTTTGTCATGCTCTAGCTTACGAATACGGGCCGTTACCGCAGAACGAGAAAGGTTTACTTTATCCGCAATTTCAGTCACCGACAGCCGAGCGTTGTGCCTGAGCAGATCCACAATCTTATGATCAAACTTGTCCATACCGTTACCAAGCTTTCCTTATTTTTCTCATTCTATACCGATTCTAACTGCATAAGAAACCAACATTTTGTTGGAATTATTTAAAACAACCGTCATATTGACGGTTTAGTAAATCATTTTGTTATTAACATTTTGGATATGCTATTTGGCGGGCATGAGATGAGTGCTGTTATCCATTTCAACAGAAAATAGATAACACATTGAAATCAAATTCCCAACTTAAGTACTCAGCACATAAATAGCATCGCTTAAACACATAAAACGAAATAACCAGAAGCCACAAGCTTTTTCGTAATAAGCCTCATAACATTGGATGAATCAATTCGCATGGAAGAGCTCAAAAAAGACATTTCACTCACATCAGGTATCGCACAATTATCCACCACATTAATGGGAACTGGGCTGTTTATGATCCCGGCTATCGCAGCAGGTATAGCTGGCCATTTTTCACTATGGGCTTGGATTTTATTGTTCATCGCGATTTGTCCTATTGCGCTGACTTTTGCTCAACTGGGTAAACGATACCCCAACGCGGGCGGAACAGCCTTTTTTGTACGCAAAGCCTTTAACGCCAAGCTGGAAAGTAGTGTCGCTTGGCTATTTGTTAGTGTCATTCCGGTAGGGGTTCCGGCCGCGATTGCACTCGCCGCAGGCTTTCTACAACAAATATTGCCAGAGCCTATTAGCAACAATCTGTTTGCACAAGTTCTCACGGTAGTACTTCTTGTGTTCGTCAACTTGATGGGCACAAAATCATCAGGTCATTTACAAACTCTTATTGCTTTGAGTATCTTCGCACTTGTTGGCGCATTTTTATGGAAAGGCGACGTTAACAGCGCCGATCTTGTGATGCCCGCCATCACACAAGAGTCAATTTGGCCTATTACCGCAGCGTTAGGCGTGATGTTCTGGTGTTTTGTTGGCATAGAGGCTTTTGCCCATATGGGGGAAGAGTTCAAAAACCCTCAAAGAGATTTCCCTATTGCCATTGTGGTCGGTTGTTTTGTAGCAGGGGCTACCTATTGGACATGCTCTGTCGTTATTTTAAAATTTGGCGCGTATGGTAACGCTCAATTTGATAACGCATCCATCCCCTGGCTTAGTGCCCAACTACTAGGCGATGGAGCCAAATGGATAATCAGCTTGATAGGTTTCTCCGCTTGTTTCGCGAGCGTAAACTTATACACACAGAGCCTAGCGCGAATGGTCTGGGCTCAAGCTCGTGAACATCGTCCTTCTAGTCCACTAGCCAAGATTTCGCGTCGTGGTGTCCCTTTCTCAGCCACCATATTAGTTGGCGGTATATTATTGATATCTTGTGTGATAGGAACCCTATCACAGCTCGATCTGGAGTTTTTCCTAAAACTCGCAAACAGTGTATTCGTTCTAGTTTACATGTTGGCGATGTTAGCCGCTTTTAAATTGCTTCGAGGATTTGGTAAAACACTTGCGGGACTGTCCCTACTGCTTTGTACCGGTGTTTTTATATGTTTAGGCTGGTCAATGTTTTATGCACTTGGCATTTTTACTCTACTTTTACTGCCTTGGAAACAGTGGCGACATAAGCGACAAACACGTGTAGTTGAATAGTCATCGCTTCCCATTTCGAAATATGTGAGCTAAACGTTGGATACCAGCGTCTATGTTCTCTAACGCGATATTGCCGTAACCAAGCACGGCACCATGCCAGTGACGTGCTTGAAAATCTGGGTGTTCATAATAGCTCAAAGGTCGCAAGATGATCCCTTCATGCTCTGCTAGTTTTATAAAACGCTGCTCATCCATACCGTCTTGCCATTTCAACGTAACATGAAGCCCCGCCGCTTGACTAACGACGCAAACACGGTCGCCAAAATGCTGTTGAATGGATACATGCACCTGTTCATGCTTAGTTTTGTACAGTCGACGCATTTTTCGAATATGACGTAATAACCCACCTTCAGTAATAAAGTCTGCCAATGCTTCTTGTGTATGCGTCGGCGAATCACCACTTAACGCATCCTTAACCACTAAACATTGCTCTACTAAACGTTCAGGAACTACAAGGTAGCCAAGCCGCAATCCGTTAAACATCACTTTACTGAAGGAACCCACATACAACACACGATCATCTCGACCCATTTGAGCTGCTAGCCCCTGTAAGCTGGTATAGGGACGATGAGCAAACTGAAATTCGCTGTCATAATCATCCTCGATGATCCAACTTGATTGTTCGACCGCCCAGTTGATGATCTTTCCTCTTTGCTCGGTATTGAGTGTGGTGCCCATCGGATATTGATTACTTGGTGTAATATACAGCGCATCGGCATCGCTTGAGGTCACCGCTTCCACATCAAAACCTAATTTCTCTCTTACGAACAAAGGCTCAAATTGATAGTTTTGGAACTGAATCAACTTCCGCATTTGCGCGTAACCTGGTTGCTCCATCAGAACCTTATCACCTTGTTTGAGCACTACCATCGTCGCAATTGACAACGCTTGCTGCGCCCCAGAGGTAATAATAATGCGCTCTGGAGAACAATTCACTGAACGGCTTGATGCGAGGTAGTCAGCTAAAGCACAGCGCAATGCCCAACTACCCTGAATATCTTGATTACCCAGCAAGCAAGCACGAGACATATGGCGAGTGAGTAACTTTTGCCATTGCGCCATCGGAAATGCGTCCAAATCCGGTACACCCGGTGCAAATGCGCGGTTGATATCAAAGTGAGCTTTCGGTGATGAGTCTCTCTGAACTGAACTAGGTTCAGGCAAGTACTGCTCTGGCAGTTCTACGGCAACATAAAAGCCAGAACCTTTTTGGCTGTTCAAGTACCCTTCCGCCACTAACTGTTCGTAGGCAGAAATCACGGTATTCCTACTTAGATTAAGCTCTTGTGAAAGCTTCCGCGTAGAAGGCAGCTTCCCATTCTTCACCCACAGTCCTTGAACAATTTTCTTGCGAATAGCCAAAAACAACGCTTGCTGACGCGTTCCTTCACTGTCTTTTAAATGTAGGTCACCGATATCAATCAAAGACAAACTGGATCCATCCATTAGTTAAAACTGGCTCTCTTTAAGCTACCAGTTAAACGCTACATTGCAATCAAAGAATGAGGATAAATCGCTCGTAATCGTGAGCAAGCAAGGAGAGAAAATGCTATCCAACACCAATAGAACGGAAATTAAGAAAGGCGCACATAAAGCCGTCTCTGATGTTAGCAAACTGCACGCCATCATAGATGAAAGCCTAATCGCTCATATTGCGATAACCAACGAGTCAGGCCCTGTGGTCATCCCTATGCTGGCATGGCGTGTCGATGATTACGTGTATATCCATGGTGCCAACAACAGTCGACTGTTACGCTCACTCAAACAAGGAGTGCAAACGTGCTTAACCTTTACTTTGTTTGATGGTTGGGTATTGGCTCGAAGTGCGTTTCACCACAGTGCGCATTATCGCAGTGCTGTGGTCTTTGGCCAGTTTGAGGTGGTGGAAGATAACCAAGAGAAAGACAGGTTGCTGAATCACTTTATTGAACAGATCGCTCCGGGGAGAACAGAACAAGTCCGTTTGAGTAATGAAAAAGAACTCAAAGCCACCATGCTGCTGCGTATTCCACTCACAGAAGCATCGGTGAAAATCAGCAATTTTGGCGTCAACGACGATGCGGAAGACATGGACATTCCTGTTTGGGCAGGTGTCCTACCCTACCGAACCGTCGTAGGTCCACTGCAAGCTTGTGACGATTTGTATGCAGGTATCGCTGAGCCAGACTACCGCAGAGCCTACTCTAACCGTTGGCAGGAATAAGCACCGTAAAACGTGCGCCGCCTAAGTGACTCTCGCCGACAGAAAGCTCCCACCCCAGTTGCCGCGCTGCACTGGTAGCGATGGCAAGCCCTAAACCAAAGCCTTTCATGTCGGCGTTGCGGCTTTTGTCTAAGCGCGAAAATGGCATAAATACTTCTTCTCGCATCGCTTCAGGGATGCCCGGGCCATCGTCCTCAATATCGATACTCCAGCAATCCGCTACCGTTCGAATCGTCACCTCAACGCAGGATTCACCGTAACGCTTGGCGTTTTGCAGTAAATTATCGAGGACGAGGTTACCCAAAGTAGGCTGAAAGTGAATCAATTGGTTCGCGAGTTCATTCTCTGCTCTCAACATGGCGGACTCTAAGCTTAGGTAATTCATGCGGCTTTTACACCAAAGTGGCAGTTCCATGGTTTCAACAGAATCGATCCATGAGTGGTTTTTCACACTCAAGCGAGACAGCATGACGATGTCGGATGTTAAATCCGTCACGACATCAACGTATCGTTCAATATCGTCATGTAACTCTGCCTGCATTTCACCACTCGTGCGTCGAGCTAAATCCGTCGCTAGCTGAATACGACTCAGCGGAGTGCGCACTTCATGAGGAATAGCTTGAGTAAAGATGTGTGTTTGGCGCACTCGTCTCTCAATCTCTTCAGACATGCAGTTGAAGCCTTGGGCGAGCTCTTTTACGGGTTGCGAAAATTGCTTTAGATCGACTCGCGTATTCAACTCACCAGAACCAAATTGTTGTTGCGCAGCCGTTAATTGCCGAATTTGGCGGTCAAGACGTCGTACAGGTATGTAAACCATAATGCCTAAACTGCATACAACAACCAAAAGCAGAGTAAGTATAAATACAATCTCAGAATCTTCATTCCAATCAACGTGTGGGCTAAAGAAGTCCGTTTTTTCTTTGAAAACTAAACTCTTCGAAGTGTTAGGCAAAGGGAATACCGCAGCATAGGTACTGCCGTCAATAAGATAAACAGGTATCCCTTGCATTCGGTACAACAGATTACAATCTCGACAAGGCGGTGATCCGTCCCAGTTTTCAACCAATGTTAAATCAAAGATAAAGAAATCTTGCTTGCCGTTTTCGGTTAACTTCTTGTAGAGAGAATCCGGAGTGCCTCGTTGCTCAATGTATTGATCGACAAAATAAGCACCATCACTCAAAAAAACACCGACTTCTGTTTTGCGCATGTACTCTTCCCCCATAAAGAGAAACAAAGCAACAGTCAGCGCAAGGCCAGTTACTAACCCCACATATAGACGAGTAAACAGGGAAAACATGCGTCATTTACCTGTCAGCATGTAGCCGTGGTGGCGTATGGTTTTAATGGTAGCCGTATGGATATGAGCCTTAGAGAATTTCTTCCTTAGTGAGGATATACGCATATCAATCGAGCGATCAGTAATACAGTATTCAATGCCTCGGGCAAGACGGCAACATGATTCACGAGATACTGGCTTATCGACATTCAGCATCAGGAGCTCTAAAATTTCAAACTCAGAACTCGTTAAACCAATATCTTTTTGCAAATAAAATGCCTGGGAGCGACGAAGACAAAGACTAATGCCATATCGGCTCAGCTTTTCTTCTTCAACGATATCAACTTGACGACAATAGCGACGCAACGCTGCTTCAATACGGGCGAGAAGGATATTGCCTTTTATCGGTTTGGTAAGGTAATCATCAGCACCAAACTTAAATAAGCTCACCTCGCTCATTTCATCATCGGTCGCAGTCAAAACAATGATAATACCATGATAAAACTTACGCGCCTCTTGGCATATTTCTGCGCCATTTTTTCCTGGTAACATCAAATCTAACAGCACTAGGTCCGGCTTGAGCCCCTTAATCGTTTCTAATGCATTTTGACCGTTATCGATGACAGTTACCGTATATCCTTCGGCTTCGAGGTACATTTTGGTTAATCGAGCAATCTCAGAGTCGTCTTCTACCAGTAAGATTGTATTACCCACCATGAATCATTTACTCCACCAATATGATGGAGGGAGTATATCGCTCGTCCTATACTGCGCAACCTACTTAAATGATAATTTTAATAAAACGCAGGCTTACATACGCTTACAAACCATACATATACGATAATCCTAATCATTCTATACCCCTAAAACCATGCAATAACCTGAGGTTTTATTCATTACCAGAATATAGCTTCACATAGAAAATAAAATTCGGAATAAAAATCCACTATATTTTTAAATGTATCGAATAATAGGTCTTACCAAAAAACAATATCAACATATATGACTTAGTTTGCTTATATAGACAGGACTTTATGTTGCTTCTAAGTTTCTTGCTCTAATAAAGTCTACGAGTAACATGAAATGAGATATTCCAAATTAACACCTTTAGCCATATTTTGCGCGATAAGTCTAACTGCTTGTGGCGGCAGTGAATCTAATTCGAAACCATCGACAACGACACCTCCAACACCACCAATGCCAACATTGAGCACTGTCACAATCCCAACTGTCGTTTCTACAAAGTTTCCAGCCAAGTTAAAAGTGGCTGCTGATTCGGGCTTCACCCACTATGTGAAAATCTCCCTTTCCGAAGCAAACAACAACGATACATTTCACATTGTGGCTGTTGATGACGGTGCGAATAATGAAAAAATCTTTCGTGCAGCCAAAATCATCCAACACCTTCTCACAAACCAACCAGACTCTAAGTACGGTGCTGACAAGTCTCGTATCGCTAAGACATTAGCCGAGCGTGATGCTACACTAATGCTGACCGAAAACGACGAACAGAATGATGAGATGTTAACCAAAATCTTTATCAACGAACTGATTCGCCAAGACAAACTGAACGACGCAGTTACAAACTCGGGCTTAGCACACTCTTTTGATACGAGTTCTCTAGAAAAGTTTGTTGTAAGCATGATGGTACTTAACGAAGATGATATGGATACACTTGTCACATCTATCGCGTCAACATTAGTAACTAGTAAAGAAACACCAAACTGGCTAAGGAATAGCCAATCTTTAATGTATCGAGAACTGACAGTTGAAGGCGATTGCCATTACATGAGTAATTTTGCCGATTACTGCGCCAATCTTGGCAAAAAAGCCGAACGAGACGCCGCTTTTGAAGAAATTTTACACTTGGTCCAAGCGCAAGGTATTGCACCTAACACGGAGACTGCGGCACTGCAAAATGACATTCAAGCTCATGCGTTAACAATCTATAACGATATTAAATCGGGCAAACCGACGGTGTGGCGCCCTACTCAGTATGACTGGGACGATTGGAAATCGGACGACTTCGATCCTGAAAGTGTTAAACAAACGGGCCCTTCATATTCTCACGAATATTTTGCTGCCGCTTTTGAAGCTTACATGGGTGTAGCAAAAGCAAACGGACATGGTTTAGATGGCTACCAAGCGTTAACGCGTGAAGAAATGCAAACCCAAGATCCACAAGCCGTTGATTGGATCAGTGGCTTATTCCACGGATACTTGCAATATACCGCGAATATCGACTCTGCGGGCGTCAAGCTCTACACAGAAAAGACAAATCCAGGCACAGTACCTACCTTCCGTATGGCTCCCAACAAAGACGGTTTGATAGAAGCGTACACCTACAAATCTCAGTGGCTAACAAAAGTGAAGATCATTGGCGACGACGCGATGAATGTGATCGGTAATGATCAAAACAATACTTTTGAAGGCAACAGCAAAGACAACAGCATTTATGGTGAAGGCGGTATCAACACCTATATCGTGCCACACAAACTGGCGGAATGTACTGTTATCAAAGCAAAGAGCGTTTCTGTTGAGTGCCCGAGTACAGGCACTGACGAGTTGTACGACATTCAGAACATCCAATTCACCGACCAAACCCTAGATGTAACCAAGCTATAAACAATGAAAAACATGAAGAAACTTATTCTATTCGCTCCCTTGCTCCTTGTTGGTTGTGGTGGCCTAGCCGTCATGGATCGTACTGATGCCGTAAAAGCACAACCAGAAATGCTGATCAAAACCGACGGTGATTTTTGGGGATTCGGTGCAGATGGCCATTTTGATTTTGCTGGTAAGTACAAAGGCAAGTATTCACGCAGTGCTTCTAACTCAAGTTGGTTTAACCGTATCTCTTTCAAAGAAGGTTCAATGGGCGCAGAAGTGACTCGTATCGACAGCGGGGAAACTTGGCTTTTGAACTGCACTGGAGGCGGTATGTCGGTTAACTACATGGGCGTCGATTTTGGTGGGAATGATCCTTACACCTGTGACATTACTCAAGATGGTAAAAAAGTCGGTGAGTTTGCGATGGAGCCAAAATCGGCTCTCATCGACATCAGCTTTGAGAAAAAAGAGACAGGCGTAGTGCGTATTGGTAGCACCCACTTTAATGTAGAAACTGTACATACTAGTCCTGACGCCATGATGGCGGTAGACATTCCATTGGGTTATAGCTTTAAGGAGGGCACACAAGAAATTGCCGCAGTGCAGACGAACGGTACCATTGCGGTACAGATGCTCCCTGAACTTAGCGAACAAAAAAAGGATGTAATTGCCATCGGCGCTGTTGCAAGTGCACTAAGTTGGCGTCCTAAGAAATAGCCACCACATAAAACGACACAAAAAAATAACAAAGCCCTCAACTTTGAGGGCTTTTATTGCTTGTACTCATAGAGATAAGTGGAGCACTACTTCTCTAATCTTCCCGTATACTGCTTGGGCGTTAATCCACGATGTTTCTTAAACATACGATTGAAGCTCGCCACATTGGTGTAACCAAGGCGCGTGGCAATGTCATCAATACTCACGCGCTTACTCAACAAACCAGCTGCAATATTACTCAATACATAGCCAGAAACCGTCGAAAAATTGAGCCCTAATTTATGCAAACGACGTTGAAACTGCTGTTCAGATAAATCAAGCAGAGAAGACACGCGCTCTAACGTTGGCAATCCATAATGGCTGCTGTAGTTCACCACTTCATAAATCACTTTCAACTCATCTTCTGGATCGGGCATATTAAGCAAATCATCCAAATCGGAAAAACTCATCGCTAGACGGCTGTCTTCTCGATGGCTCACTTGGCGAGAAGCTAGTCGGTCATCTCCCGGGATCCATATCTCTGTTTTTGGCTGACTCCATTCCACCTCGCAGCCGAAATATTCCCGGTATCGCTCAGTATTTTTTCTCGAGCCTGAAACCTTGACACGTAAAGGCTGGTAATCTTTGCCAAGAAATTCGCGTAACACCTTAATCATAAATACCGCACAGCGGATACTATCGTGCACCTTTACTGACGTTTCTATAAACGGGTTGTGGTAAGTCCATTTGATGATTTTACCCGACTGTTCGCCAGCAAAAAACGCCCCTGATTGTAGGTTGCTCACACCATAATTCACTCGCCGAATGGTACTGGCTAAATCATTGCCGGAGAATAACCAGCGTCCCACTGGCCCTAGCTTTTGCAGCTCAATACCTCGGCTGAGACTCAACACCACATCCGGGTCACAACTGGCTTGTTCAACACAACGGTACCATTCCGCAACGGCTTTTAGCGGGATCAGTGTCATTGGGTTACGAAACACCGATGCTGGGATCCCTAACTCATCCGAGTCCAAATTGTATTTAGATAACGCGAGGTTATGCATGTTTAGAATGCCCATCGCGCGAATAAACCGAACCGTTTTCATAACCAATCACATCAAATTTAATCCTGTAGTGATTGAATCTGTCACAAAGAAAGCCGCAAATCAAATTCAGATCACAATACGCCAACAGTTTGATAGAGGAGTGTTTAATGAGTTTACTGAGTGTCCCATTTGTCGGTACAGGCGCAGATACGGCGTTACATGTTGTCGCTGCTGTCGTTTTAATTGCGAGTGTCGCGGGCGCGTGTTACGGCTTTTGGAAAATCCATGAATTGCCTATCAATAAAGCACACAGCAAAGACCATCATCAGATAGGGCTCATCACTGCGCTGACCTGGATAGGGTTTGTCTGGCACTGGGTTTGGGTGCTAGCCGTGATCTTTGCATTTGTTGATATGGAAAAAGCCATCATCAATCTGCGTGATACATGGAAAAGTAAACCGCAAACAGAAACACAGCCAAAAGAGGAAGCATAATGTTAGAAGGTTTAGCGGTATGGGCACTCTTCATCTATCTGTTGCGTTTGGTTGGCATGCCTTGGAACAAAGCAACCAAATCGTTCGCTTATCTTGGCGGCTTGGGTTGGCTAATGTTCGTCTGGGTAGGTTTGATTAACTTCACCCCGATGGATTTATCCGGCGGTTCTGTCGTGCAGTCACCACACATCCAATTGCGTCCAGATTCAACCAATGTAAGAGGTAAAGTTGACCACATTTACATTGAGCCGAATCAGAACGTTAAAGAAGGTCAGCTAATTTATGAACTTGACCCAACGCAATACAAAATCGCATTAAATCAAGCGAACGTATCCGCTGATTCTGCTCGCGTTGCATTAGCTACGGCAAAAGGCGACATCGAGATTGAAGAAGCTAACCACGAAGCGCTAGTGCAAGATCTAGAAACATCAAAGAGCCAGTTGGAAGCGGCGAAAGTTGACTACAAATTGCAGAAAAAAATGCTAGATCGTTATGTTGAGCAAAACCGAGTAGTGCACAACACCATCACGGAAAGCGATATCGACAAACAATCGAGTGCGGTTGATATGGCACGTCACAACGTGTTGACCCTTGAGTCTCAAATCAAGAAGAAACAAGTCGATATTTCCCGTGCAAAACTGGCGATTCATAAAGCGGAACTTGCAGTTGAAACTAAACAAGCCGAACTGCGCCAAGCTGAAGAGCAAATTGCAAAAGCGCAATGGGATTTGAATAGCACAAAAGTTCATGCCCCAACAGATGGCTTTGTCACCAACTTTATCCTGCGTGAAGGTCAGCGTGTATCAATGATGCCGCGTATCAACATGTACACCAACGAAAAGTACGTACTAATGCGAGTGAACCACCAGGCGATTCGTAACATCAAACCGGGTCAGCCAGCGGAATTCTCTTCGTCCGTTTACCCAGGTAAGATCTTCTCAGCGACCGTCGAAGGCATTGTTGAAGCAACAGGTGAGTCACAAGGTAATCTACTGGGTTTCGATGATTCCGTACGTGTCACCACTGGAAAGAACTTACAGAACAAACACCACTTTGTTCGTCTTAAGATTGATGAGCCAGAAGGCTACGACATCCCTGTTGGCTCTGTTGGCCTCGCATGGGTCAGCGGTGAAAAACCGATAGGCTTCATGGCCTTCTTAGATGTGATTCGCGGGATCATCATCCGAATGAAGTCTCAACTGTACTTCTTCTACTCTATCTAAACTCGCAAACCGCCAGTTACGCTGGCGGTTTTCTTTTCATTTGTATCCAAACATATCCTTTTCCCGTATAACAATTAGTTAGTAAATAGCGGAGAAGATTCATGTCGGTAAAGGAAAGAAGCCTACCTACCCATCGCATCTCAAGATTCAGCAAGTTCGCTTCACTTGCTACCCGTGTCGCAGGCAATGTGATTGCAGAAGGCACGAAGCAGATAGCCAAAGGCAACAAACCAAAAGCGAAAGACCTCTTGCTGACGCCACAGAACATCGCGCGTTTAACCGACCAACTTGCTCACCTACGTGGCGCTGCAATGAAGCTTGGACAAATGCTATCAATGGATGCTGGTGATGTTTTAGAACCTGAACTCGCCGATATTCTTTCCCGTCTTCGTTCCAACGCAGACCCAATGCCTGCAAAACAACTCAACGCAGTAATGGAAAGTTCGCTAGGAACGAATTGGAAAGCTGAGTTTCTGTCATTTAACTTCAAACCAATCGCCAGTGCATCAATAGGACAAGTACACCAAGCCTACAGCGATGCGGGCGATAACCTAGCCGTCAAAGTGCAATATCCGGGCATACGGAAAAGTATCGATAGCGACGTCGATAATGTCGGAACACTGCTCAAGGTCGTTGGGTTGATTCCCGAGTCTGTCGACTACAAAGGATTACTCGAAGAAGCGAAAAAGCAGCTACATGACGAGGCCGATTACACACGAGAGGCGCAATTTGCCATTCGTTATCATGACGCTTTGAAGGAGCACCCTCATTTTGTCGTACCGAAGATTCATACTGGAAGTTGCTCAGACTCCGTTCTCGCGATGGAATTCATTGATGGTAGTCCGATTGAGCAAATCGAACAGTATGATCAGAGTACACGGGATTTTGTCATGCACAGCCTACTCGAATTACTGTTTCGAGAGCTGTTCGAATTTAAGATGGTACAAACCGACCCAAATTTCGCCAACTACTTATATATCGAAAACACTCGTCAAATCGGCTTGCTAGATTTCGGGGCCACTCGCGAGTACAGCGAGCGGTTCAGCACTGGTTATCGCCAAGCTTTCGCATCTGTCGTTAACAATGACGAACAAGGCTTGAATAATGCGCTTGAACAAATAGGCTTCTTCAGCCAAACCATCCTTCCAGACCAACGCCAAGCGATTCTCGATCTAGTGAAAATGGCATGTGAACCTATGTTGGTCGATGAGCCCTATGATTTCAAAGCCAGCGACTTAGCACAAAAGCTTCGCGAGGCTGGCACCATTCTAAGCATGGAGCAAGAATACTGGCATACTCCACCAGCAGATGCCCTATTTTTACACAGAAAAATCGGCGGAATGTACTTGCTGGCAGCCCGTATTGGCGCAAAAGTGAACATTCGCCAATTGGTACAGCCATATCTCACCATCAACAGCGAATAGCCTATTGTTTTTCTGTTACTTTCAAGTACCTTGAGCAAGGTTAAGATGCATAGTTGCGCATCTCAATAACATGCCATACTTCCATAAAACGAATTAACTATCGGGGTACTCGGTGAGCAAGTTTCAAGATCTCTCCACTCTAATCCAGCAAATTGGCCAAGCCGAAGAAGCGGATCAAGTCGCAACGCTCAATGAATCTATTGAAGCGGGCCTCGAGCCCGGCGCGGTTGCCCTGATTCTAGAAGCCTTTCCAATCGACGATCGTGTTCGCTTATGGCGAGCTTTACCACTAGAGCTACATATCGACGTGTTAACGGAAATGCGTGCGGACGTACGTTTCTCTATCATCAATGCGTTATCTGAAGTCGAGCTAAAGCTCACTCTCGCTAAACTCGACAACTTGTCGCTCATCGAATGGGCCGATTCGTTGCCAGAGTTGATCATCAACGAAGCGCTCTCGTTGATAGAAAAAGATGAGTTGGAACTTTACGATCAAGCAAACGAGTATGCTGATGAAGAACTCGGCCACTGGGCTGAACGTAAGATCATCACCCTGCCCTTCAACATTACGATTGGGACAGCTAAGCAGTTAATGGAGCGCTATAGCTACGACACGCCTCAACAGGTATATCTGATTAATCGTAATAAACAGTATCGTGGAACGGTCAATTACTTCGATATCTTACGTGGTGAGCCCGATACTCGCTTAAAAACACTCGTTATTGAGGCTGTGACGGTTCTAGACAGTAAAATGATGCTTCCTGAAGCGGTAGAGGCATTAGAACACAGCACACTGCCCGCTCTCCCTGTAACTGATGCAGACCAAACACTGATCGGTGAAGTCGATTGGCAGTTTGCATTGAGTACACAGCGTGAAATCTACGAAGCACGTTTGATGGCCGGTACAGGTATGGATGAAGGCGATGACTTGTTTGCGCCAGTATTAAAAAGCTCGCAAAAGCGCGGTGTTTGGTTAGGCATCAATTTGCTTACTGCGATTTTGGCGTCTGTCACTATCGGACTATTTGAAGATGTAATTGCGCAGGTGGTGGCTTTGGCGGTGCTCATGCCAATTGTTGCATCCATGGGGGGCATTGCTGGCAGCCAAACGCTCACTCTAATGATTCGTGCGATGGCGCTTAATCAGATCACCCCAGGTAACCGCTTCAAGCTTTTGAAAAATGAGTTGGGTATTGGCTCTCTGAACGGCATTGCTTGGGCGTTAATCATCGGCGGGCTCGCCGGATTGTGGTTTCAATCTCCGGTTCTAGGGGGAACCATCGCGCTGGCCATTATCGTCAATATTATTACCGCAGCTTTATTTGGTGTGCTGATTCCCATTATTCTGGATAAGTTTAAATTGGACCCCGCTTTGGCTGGCTCGGTGATTCTAACAACAGTGACAGATGTAGTCGGTTTTTTCGCCTTTTTAGGAACGGCGAGTTTAGTCATGCTTTAAAAGGTTCATTGTTTATTAATCAATCATTAGCATAATAGAGTCAAATTGCATAACGCAGTTGCAAATTGCAAACATACTCAAACTTTAAGCAACGCATGTCACAGAAACTACGTATTTTAGGGCATATTAAAGTTGGCACAGTAACTGCATTATATAAATCGACCCTTCTTAAGCCGAGGGTCACCTAGCCAACTGACGTTGTTAGTGAACTTGATTTTGTTCACATGTATATAAGCCAATCGCACTCTTTGCGGTTGGCTATTTTTTTATGTGGCTATTGCCCTCTTATCCTCTGACCGAGCTCGGTTGTACTTTTCTTACCCACAACAGATTGTTTACTGTTTATAAAATTCAAATATTCGCCCACTAAACCATTAGAAATGCCAGCTTCAACAAAAATAAATCACCTACATAAAATAAAACCAAGAAAACACACCCAAGAAAAGAACAAATAACGTCCAAACCAAAAATCCCATCATGAAATCGTTTTCTTTTCATAGAAATCGACTGAACAATCCAGAATTATAGATAAATTTAATCCATAAAAACAAATGGCAATTCAAAACACTAATTTCACATAGAAAACCTGTCTATAAATCATAGAAAATACGTAAAAATAAATTTTTCAATTTTAGAATTTAAAAATTAAACCATTATTATTAAAGAAAAAAATACAAACCAAAAACCAAGCAAACGTTTAAATTTCAATTTTATCATTGACTATTAAATTTACATCACGATAATACGCGCCGTTTGCCTGAAAACCAGGTGCTATAATTAAATATTTCAATGTGCGGAGGTAATAATGGCTGGAGACAATAATTACAGTCTTGGACCAGTTCCCAACACGGCCAGAAAAGGCGTGGCATCACTTACAATGGTGATGTTAGGACTCACTTTTTTCTCCGCAAGTATGTGGACTGGGGGTTCTCTCGGTACTGGGCTCTCCTTCAATGATTTTTTCCTCGCTGTTCTCATCGGTAACCTAATCCTCGGTATTTACACTTCTTTCCTCGGTTACATCGGCGCTTCTACTGGTCTCTCTACTCACCTTCTTGCTCGTTTCTCTTTTGGTTCTAAAGGCTCTTGGCTTCCTTCCGCTCTTCTTGGCGGTACTCAAGTTGGGTGGTTTGGAGTTGGTGTCGCGATGTTTGCGATTCCGGTGCATAAAGCAACGGGCATCGATACCAATACTTTGATCCTTGTCTCCGGTTTGCTCATGACCGCGACCGTTTACTTTGGAATCTCAGCACTGATGGTGCTGTCAGCAATCGCCGTTCCTGCCATTGCGCTACTTGGCGGTTACTCTGTCGTAGAAGCAGTAAATAGCGTTGGCGGTATTAGCGAACTACAACAAGTTCAACCAACCGAACCACTCGACTTTTCAATGGCTCTCGCGATGGTTGTAGGCTCTTTTGTCAGTGCTGGTACATTAACGGCGGATTTCGTACGCTTTGGTAAAAAGCCGCGCAGCGCCGTGATGATCACCATGGTGGCGTTTTTCATCGGTAACTCGTTAATGTTTATCTTTGGCGCGGCAGGTGCGTCGGTGACGGGTCAATCAGACATTTCTGAAGTGATGATCGCGCAAGGTCTTCTTATTCCAGCTATCATCGTTCTTGGCTTGAACATCTGGACGACCAACGACAACGCGCTCTACGCATCGGGTCTTGGATTTTCCAACATCACAGGCTTACCAAGTAAATATATCTCAATGGCGAACGGTCTTGTTGGCACACTTTGCGCTCTCTGGCTCTACAATAACTTTGTTGGCTGGCTGACCTTCTTATCTTTGGCAATTCCACCGATTGGCGGTGTGATCATCGCTGACTTCTTCACGAACCGTAAACGCTACGCAAACTTTGAAGCAGCCCAATTCCAAAACGTTAACTGGGCTGGCATTATCGCTGTCGTGATTGGCGTTGGTGCAGGACACTTCCTTCCTGGCGTAGTACCGATTAACGCTGTACTTGGCGGTGCAATTAGCTTCCTGATTCTTAATCCTATTCTCAACAAAAAAGCACTGGCAACACAGCCAGCGTAAGGAACCATCATGACAACACTACTGATCAAAAACGTAACGCTAAAAGGACAAGAAGGTCTGCAGCAAATTTTGATTGAAGATGGTCAATTCAAGCGCATTGAAAGCAACGATGTGGAGCTTAGTCATAACGGTGACATCATCGATGCTGAAGGCGGTATGGCGGTTGCGCCTTTCTGCGAGCCACACATTCACTTAGATACAACTCAAACCGCAGGCGAGCCAAGCTGGAACATCTCTGGCACATTGTTTGAGGGTATTGAACGTTGGGCTGAGCGCAAAGAAATGCTGTCGATTGAAGACGTGAAAGCGCGCGCAAAACAAACCTTAAAATGGCAGATAGCAAACGGCGTACAACACGTTCGTACCCACGTCGATGTTTCAGACCCTACCCTAATTGCCCTAAAAGCGATGGTAGAAGTGCGTGAAGAGATGAAAGAATGGGTAGATATCCAAATCGTCGCCTTCCCGCAGGAAGGAATTCTCTCTTACCCAAATGGCAAAGAGCTGCTAGAAGAAGCCGTCAAATTAGGTGCGGACGTGATTGGCGCGATTCCACACTTTGAATTCACACGCGAATATGGCATTGAATCGCTGCACTACGTGTTCGAATTAGCGCAAAAATACGACCGTCTGATCGACGTGCATTGTGATGAAATCGATGACGAACAATCTCGCTTCGTTGAAACACTGGCAGCATTAGCGCACAAGTTTGATATGGGGAATAAAGTCACGGCCAGTCACACCACAGCGATGGGTTCCTACAACGGTGCATACGCATCTCGCCTGTTCCGTTTATTACGCATGTCCGGTATCAACTTCGTGGCAAATCCATTGGTGAACATTCACTTACAAGGCCGTTTTGATGATTACCCAAAACGTCGCGGCGTAACACGAGTGAAAGAGATGCTGAATGCCAACATCAACGTCTGCTTTGGACACGATGATGTATTTGACCCTTGGTACCCACTAGGCACTGCAAACATGCTGCAAGTGCTACATATGGGTCTGCACGTGTGTCAGGTGATGGGTTACGACCAAATCAACAACTCACTGGATCTGATCAGCAACAATTCAGCACGTACACTGAACATTCAAGACAAGCACGGCATTGAAGAAGGCAAACCAGGTAGTTTACTGATTCTTCCCGCAGAAAATGGTTTTGACGCAGTACGTCGCCAAGTGCCGGTTCGTTACTCTGTTCGTCACGGTAAAGTGATTGCAGAAACACAGCCTGCGACAACTCATATTCATCTTGAACAAGCAGAGCAAGTAACGTTCAAACGCTAAAAAGATCGGCGAAACGAAAAAGGCCTGACGACATCGTCAGGCCTTTTTTCTACTGGTAAACATCACTGCTCGCTCTGTCTATTCTTGTCTCATAAACCACTGAACACATTGAAAGGCCATATAAAACGGCTCAGTACCAAACGTTGCACAAGGTTCTGGTGGCTGAATCTCAATTACACCATCGCACTTGGAAATTATTCTAAGCGTTGGGCATACTTCTGACTTCATTTTAGTTGTAGATATGAACCATGACGTCATTAAGCCAGATAGAACCGCAATTTTTGGAATTTATGCAGCAAGAGATGCAAGTAGATGCAGCTCATGATCTTAAACACGTAAAACGCGTGGTCAAAACAGCGAAACAGCTCTGCAAAGAAGAAAATGCAGACATCGCGATTGTATTACCGGCTGCCTATTTGCATGATTGCTTTACTTACCCGAAAGATCACCCAAATCGCAAAGAGAGCTCAATCATCGCAGCCAAAAAAGCGGTCGCATTTTTAGAGAGTATCGATTATCCGCAGCAATATCATGATGCCATTGCTCATGCGATAGAGGCACACAGCTTTAGCGCAAACATCAGGCCAAATACGTTGGAAGCCAAAATCGTCCAAGATGCCGACCGTCTGGACGCTTTAGGCGCAATTGGCGTGACGCGATGCATTCAAGTCAGCACTCAATTTAACGCGCAACTTTACAACGACAGCGATATATTTGCCGAAGAACGTGAACTTAACGATAAACAATTCACTCTGGATCACTTTCAGACCAAGTTATTCAAAATCGCTGAAACTATGAACACAGAGTCAGCAAGACGCGAAGCGCAAAAACGCAAAACCTTTATGCAAACGTACCTAGAGCAGTTACACGACGAGGTAACAGCGTAAATGTCAGAAAGCTATACGTTAATTAAAGAGCTTAAACGCCAACTAAAGTTAGCTGGGCTGCATTATGCTGATGTTGCACAACACCTTGATTTAAGTGAAGGAAGCGTCAAACGTTTACTCGCTGAAGGTCAACACATTAGTCTTGAACGCTTAGAACGCATTTGCCAATTGATTGGTTTAGAAATGGCGGACCTGTTTAAGCTTGCGGCTGCGCACAATAAAGGTCTAGAGTCGCTAACGTTAGAGCAAGAAAAGCAGTTGGTTGATGATAAAGCCCTGCTACTCGTGGCAATCTGTGTTGTAAATGGCTATCAGTTTGAGCAAATCGTTCAGCAATACACCTTCAATGAATTTGAACTGGTGCAAAAGCTTGCTCATTTGGATCGTCTGAACATCATCGACTTGCAGCCAAATAACAAAATTCGTTTGCGTATATCTCCGACATTTAAGTGGCAGATGGGCGGCCCTATTCAACGGTTCTTCCAACAGCAAGTTCAAGACGCCTTTTTCCAAAGCTACTTTTCTGGTGAAGATGAAAAGTTCTCCATGGCAACAGGATTGATGAGTGTACCAACCAACAAGAAGCTACAACAGAAACTGCAAAAGGTCATCGATGAGTTTTATCAGGCTTGCCAAAATGATAGCTCTCTCGATATGGACGAAAAACACGGCACCTCTCTGATTATTGCGATGCGTCGTTGGACGTTCCCTCTGTTTGAACCATGGGAAAGAAAGCCTACTCAGAAGTCTCGGAATTAGTAACTCAATAAACGAATGGAAATGAAAGTAACGAATTTCGTTACTTTTGGTGGCATACAACGTCACTTGAAAGAGAAAGCTGGTTTAATCGTTCATTGAGCATAAAGTGCTCCCATCTCATTCGACTTTGTTTAATCGGGGCCCGTATGTTTTTCTCAAAACGCTTTTTTCCTTACTTTGTGACGCAATGCCTTGGCGCACTCAATGACAACATCTACAAAAACGTTCTGTTATTGATGGTGACATACAGCCAAATTGATAACCTACCAATATCCGTCAATCTATTCGTTAATTTGGCGGCAGGCTTATTCATCCTACCTTTCTTTCTATTCTCAGCGCATGCTGGTGCCGTCGCTGACTGCATGGACAAAGCCAAATTAATCCGACGTCTAAAGCTCATCGAACTAGCTATCATGTCTTGCGCAGCAACCGCTATTGCCACCCAAAGTGCCATGCTGATGCTGGTTCTGCTGTTTATGACAGGCACTCAATCGGCCTATTTTGGTCCCGTGAAATACGCCTTGCTACCACAAGCGCTCAAACCAAATGAGCTTGTTAAAGGAAATGCTTGGGTTGAAATGGGCACGTTCCTTTCGATTCTTATAGGTACGCTTTGTGCAGGCCTGCTGCTATCCATTCCTAATGGTACCTTGATTGCTTCTTGTACCGTGATTGCCTTGTCTTTGCTTGGGTTCATGAGCAGCGTGAATATTCCAGCGATGCCTAGCCAATCGAATGACAAAGCGAAATTTGAACCGATTTCTGGTCTAAAGGACACGTTAAAAGTGGCAAAAAAGCAGAGAGGCATTTGGATGTCTATTCTAGCTATCAGTTGGTTTTGGTTCATGGGTGCGACTTACCTAACTCAATTCCCTAACTTCGCACGCGAACATTTGTTCGCAGATAGCACTGTCGTTTCTTTACTGTTGGCATTGTTTTCCATTGGTATCGCTACAGGCTCTTGGTTGTGTGAAAAACTTTCTTTCAACCACGTTGAGCTTGGTATTTTGCCATTCGGTATCCTTGGTCTGACAGTCTTTGGCGTCGACTTGCTATGGGCAGTCCCAAGTTATCTATCACTTCCGGTGCACTTTTATGATGTGCAAAACTTCGTTGCTGAATCCAAACATCTGCGCGTCATGATTGACCTGTTCCTTGTTGGTGTAAGCGGCGGTGTCTTTATTGTTCCTCTTTATGCGTTCATCCAATCTCGTTCAAACAAAGGGGAGTGTGCACGTGCCATTGCTGCTAACAACATCATGAATGCGTTGTTTATGGTGGTGTCTGCTTTGGTTTCGATCGTTGTACTCAGCGTACTAGAGCTTTCTATTGTGGAACTGTTTGCCATGATGGCAATAGGTAACTTTTTCGTGGCGATCTATGTCTATCGTCAAGTACCGGAATTTACACAACGCTTTATCAGTTATTTACTCAGCCATTGTATGTATCGTGTGTCCGTAAAGGGGCGCCAACATATTCCTGAACAAGGTGCTGCGTTAATCGTGGCTAACCATGTTAGCTATGTCGATGCATTGATTTTGATGGGAACCTCTACTCGCCCGGTTCGTTTTGTGATGGACAAGTCCATCAGCGAGCTACCTGTTCTTAAATATGTATTCCGTCATGCCGGTGTTATCCCGATCTGTTCTCCACGTAAGTGTGCCGACACTTACCGACGAGCATTTGAACAGATTGAACAAGCACTTAACGACGGTGAGGTTGTCTGTATCTTCCCTGAGGGTCGTTTAACGTCTAACGGTCAATTGGGTGAGTTTCGCCCTGGTGTGGAAAAAATCCTTGAACGTAACCCTGTTCCTGTCATCCCTATGGCGTTAAAAGGGCTTTGGGGTTCTTTTTTCAGCCACAAAGGCGGACATGCTCTCACAAAACGACCGACTCGTTTTTGGTCAAAAGTGGATGTTGTAATCGGTGAAGTGTTAAGTCCTGCGTCTTTAAATCGTCATCAATTGCAACAACAAGTACAGGATTTACTGGGCTGAGTCGCTTGCTACAGCAGTCAAACTTTGCAGCAAAACGTAAATATGCACCACAAAGCACAAGTAGTTTCTTGTCAATTAGAGTAGGATATTACGACGTCATAAATCTAGGAGGTATTATGAAAATCATCATCTTACATGGTCTTTATATGCATGGGCTGGTCATGCAGCCTCTTAGCCAAAAGCTGAGAAAACTCGGATACGAAACGCAAGTACTCAGCTATAACACTGTTGCTATCGATGAGTCTTCACTGTTTGATTCTATTGATCATTCGCTTAATCCACTGACCACAAACGTCCTCGTGGGACACAGCTTGGGAGGCTTGATGATTAAGCGCTATCTCGCCAACAGAAAACCGAGCACTAACTTAATCTCTCATGTTGTCGCTATCGGTTCGCCTCTTAAAGGCGCGTCCATTGTAGGCCGAATTCAAGATCTCGGATTGGGTGCAATTTTAGGCAATTCGCCACACCACGGATTAAACAAACATGATGACGCTTGGGATCTACCTCAAAAACTCGGCAGTATCGCAGGAACGATGCCGATTGGTGCTCGCCCATTGTTGATCCGTAATGACAACACCATGTCGGACGGTACCGTTACCGTAGAAGAGACAAGACTGGACGGTATGCAAGATCATATCGAAGTGAAGCAAACGCATACGAGCCTGATTTACAACACCTTCGTGCCGCAGCAGATTGATCACTTTATTCGCACAGATTATTTCCGTCGATAGCACACTTTTCCATCATACAGATGGAATCGACTTTCCAAGCTATTCAGTTCGCAGTACTATCCTAGCTCCACTTCTTCACAACTTGGATGAAGTGGTACATTTTTAATTGTTCTCAGGGCGGGGCGAAATTCCCCACCGGCGGTATACTTTTTCAAGTGAGCCCGCGAGCGCTCGATTCGTCGAGGTCAGCAGATCTGGTGAGATGCCAGAGCCGACGGTTATAGTCCGGATGAAAGAGAATAAGAATACACCAGCATAGCGAGTCAGATCGCTAAGAATGCTGGTGCACTTCTTTTTGATCGTATTTTACGGCGATCTCTCATACCGCCCTGATTCTGGTGAAGTTTAGGAGTTAACCATGAATCAGTCATCACTACTTGCCGAATTCGGCGACCCAATTACTCGCGTTGAAAACGCACTTATCGCTTTAAAAGAAGGCCGTGGCGTACTGCTTCTTGATGATGAAGATCGCGAAAACGAAGGCGATATCATTTATTCAGTCGAGCACCTCACTAACGAGCAAATGGCATTGATGATCCGCGAATGTAGCGGCATCGTTTGTTTGTGCTTAACAGATGCTCAAGCAGACAAACTGGAACTGCCTCCAATGGTGGTAAACAACAACAGCGCAAACCAAACCGCATTTACGGTTTCTATTGAAGCGAAAGTTGGTGTAACAACGGGTGTTTCAGCAGCAGACCGCGTAACGACCATTAAAACGGCGGCAAACCCGCACGCAAAACCGGAAGATCTTGCTCGCCCGGGTCACGTATTCCCTCTGCGCGCACGTCCAGGTGGTGTAATGACTCGCCGTGGTCACACAGAAGGTACGATTGATCTGATGCAAATGGCAGGGCTTCAACCCGCTGGCGTACTTTGTGAAGTGACCAATCCAGATGGCACGATGGCAAAGGCACCGGAGATCGTAGCATTCGGTCGCCTGCACAACATGCCGGTACTGACGATTGAAGACATGGTAATGTACCTGAACCAGTTCGAGTTGAAACTGGCATAGTCAGATCTCAGCTCTTGAAAAAAGCCGCGCATTTGTGCGGCTTTTTTGATCGATCCTCTTTGCACTTGAGTAGTTATACTTATTGAAAACAAGGGGAACAACACCATGAAAGGATTACTGAAACTCGCCGCTCTCGTTAGCTTTCTCTCCATGAATTCGCTTGCTCTTGCATCTGAGTGCCCTGATATTCTTCAAGGTAAGCAAAGGTTGTTAAACTCAACGGAAGAAGTCGATCTATGCGAAAGCTTTAAGGGAAAGACACTACTAGTCGTCAATACAGCAAGCCAGTGCGGCTTCACTCCTCAGTTCGAACAGTTAGAAACCCTCTATCAAACTTACAAAGACCAAAACTTCACCGTTATCGGTTTCCCGAGCAATGACTTTCGACAAGATAGAGGAAGCGAAACAAACACTGCGAAAGTCTGTTATCTCGATTACGGGGTAACCTTTCCAATGATGGCTCGCTCTTCAGTATTAGGTGTAGATGCGAACCCAGTCTTCAACCAAATTACTAACCAAGCAGGCATAAAACCAAAATGGAACTTCTACAAGTTTCTGATTAGCTCTGAAGGTAAAGTTATTGCTACTTTTCCAAGCTCCACATCACCGACAAGTACTACGCTTACCAATATGATAGAGCAACAATTGTAAGGTGACGACCATGACAACACGCTCAACCATGCTACAACTCGGTTACTTAGGCCTGGTTCCATTTGTGTTTAGTTTAGGGCTGATTTTCACTGACATCTCACTCTTCAATTTAAGTGGTCAGCAATTTTTCATCGCATATAGCGCCGTTATATTAAGTTTTTTATCTGGCATCCTTTGGGGTAATGGCATTGAGCATTACTACCACCGCCTTAGCCGAAATGTATTAATTCTCAGCAACCTTTTTGTCTTACTGGCTTGGGGCGCATTACTGCAGGGCCACAAACATTACGCGGTCGCTACCCTACTCTTAGCAATTGGGTATCTTGCTGTTTGGTATGCAGAAAAGCTCGTGAGGAAAGTCGAACAAGACGCCGAGCCCAAGGGATATCAAGGAATGAGGAGCAAACTGACCTTCGGCGTAATCGTAATGCACGGATTGGCTTTAGTTTCATAACCTGGTCTGTCCAGTACTAAGATCACAAAAAAACGTCTTTTTATAAAACAATGTTCATTTCGTGAATGCACACATATTTTGAACACTGTTTTGTTTCATTTATGAATCAATCCACATATAAGTAATTCAAAGCATTCACAAAGGATATGAATGTGTTTTTTCGCAAACTTTTGTTTAGCACTGCGATGATCAATGCAACGACAGGTTGCGTGTCTTACCAGGCACAACAAGCCGCCGCTCAAACAGTAAATAATACAGGCGCTGTGCTTACCAATGTGATTAAAACCACGATTGCTCAGCCATGTAATGTTGCAATCACTGCTGCTAGCTTGTTTTATCCGCATGCCATATTTATGACTAGTGTTCCGGCTCAAGCATGTACAAGCGTTCTTAGATAATACGAAAGTGATAAGCATAAAAAATGGCGACTCTACCGTCGCCATTTTTAAGCTTCAATGCTATTTATAGTTACAGCGTCAATAAGTAATTAACTAATTGATTGTACTCGTCGTAAGTACGAATTTCGTTGGCCAAAACAATGTATTTATTGTTCACAACCACACCCGGAACCCCTCTTAACGTGCTGGCAGAGAATTGCTTATCAAAACCTTTCTGCATTGAGTTTACGGCGAAACTGTTGTACGCCGCATCAAACTTCTTACCTTCTACGCCATTATCAACGAAGAGTTGTTTCAGCTCAGCTTCGTCTTTTGGCGCTTGTCGCTTTTGATGAATTTGGGCAAACATGGCAGGAATCATTGTATCTTCAACTCCTAGCGACACCATCGTCGCGTAGGACTTGGCCATCGGAATCGCCATATCTCCGCCCATGAACCCCACATGTACCTTTTCAAACTTTGCCTCTTTTGGCAGAGCAGGTTTTAAACGCTCAATAAGAGACTCAAACTTGTAGCAATGTGGGCAATAAAAAGAAAAGAATTCCGTCACAACAGGTTTCGATGCTTTCTTTACATCCAGAACTTTGTAGTGCTTCCCTTCTTCAAATTGCGCTGCATGAGCGGTAAAAGTCAGTAAAAGTGCACTACATAAGGCAAGTAGTTTTTTCATTGTTTATTTCCTTGTGGCATTCAAATGCCAAATCATTTCATTTGGTAAAAAGGGGTAAACCCCAAGTAATTTGAGTTGAGGAATTAAACAATCGGAGGACGATAAAGCTTGGTGATCACTGTCACTACTTTTTCGACTAGAGGCCTATCAATCAAAGCAAGGCTATAAGGAAGAATCAGTAAGTCGTTTTGAGATAAGTTGGCGGGAATTTTGACCATGCAGGAAGAGCTACAACTCGTGTGAGATTGTTGTGCCTTATTGATGGCTGACTCATCATGATGCGATTCTACGCAGTCGTCATTGACGCCAAGTTGTTTGTGCAGAGCAGCCTGTTGAACAATAAGATCGCGTACTTCAATTGTTTTCATCGGAACGGAAGCCTGCGCCACAGGAGCGACACTACTCAAAAGCATAGCAACTAAGCAAACTATCGCAGTCAACAATGTACGGTTAAACTTCAACATAGCTACATCAAGGAAAATGGTGATTTAAGATAATACATGATAACGGTTTGACTTCAAGATACGGACTCTCGGCTCGCTAACAAACTCTGTTCTTTGACCATTTTAGGCTAGTGAATTTTCTCTCTAACGATCCCTCAGTACACGAAACCAGCACAACGAACTATTCACCGTTCGGATACTCCCCTCATCAGATACCAGCAACAATTCGATAAAACTTGAAATCATTATGAAACACGAGTAATAGTTAGAACAGTTTTTGTACGAACAAGGAAAGATCAATGCTTAAAAAGAGATTCTTTAAGACAAAAGATGAAGTCGAAGTCACGTTCGAGCTAGATAAAGATCAGTGGGACTCTGTCCAAATTGCTGGAGACTTCAACAACTGGCAGCCAGAACCGATGAAATTAGTGAAGAAAAGTCGTCAGTTTAAATTTAAAACCCGCTTACCTAAAGCGCAGAATGTTCAGTTCCGTTACTTGCTCGATGACGCGAAGTGGGAAAATGACCCACAAGCTGATGCTTACGTTCCAAATGAATTTGGCAGCGACAACAGCGTCGTGTGTACCACCGAATAAGCGGTAATTTCGCTTTAAGATTCCATACCTAGGCGCAAATGTTGCGCCTTTTTGCATCTCTCTAAATGTGATAGGTGATTAGATTTAAATCATTAATTGGCAATTTTATCCAATTAACTCATCCGATAACCTTATTCTGAGAAAGCTTTATTTGAAATAATTCGTAAATTTGTTTAAGTTCCATTGATATTAAATATTGTATACATCACTTAAATGAACGCACAACAAATCAAACCATCTCTAATCATTGTGGAAGACGATCCCAAATTACAAACTATGTTGGGTGAGTATTTTGTTGAACAAGGTTTTCAGGTCAAATGTATCGACAATGGGACGGACGCACCTAATGCGATTATTGACACACAACCAGACGTGGTGCTGTTAGATTTGATGCTACCCGGGCAAGATGGTCTGAGTGTATGTCGTCAAATCCGAGAATGCTACAAAGGCAAAGTGTTGATGCTGACAGCAAGTGATGATGACTTCGATCATGTCGCCGCATTAGAAATAGGCGCAGATGACTTTGTTACTAAACCCATCAAACCTCGCGTATTGCTAGCTCGTATTCGCATGCTATTAAGAAGAAAAGAGGCGGCGCCTACCGAGTCCGAAAACTGCCTACAAATTGGTGTTCTGTGTTTAAACCGGTTGCGTAAATCGTGCGTAATGAACCAAGAAGAAATTGCGCTGACAGACGGCGAGTTCGATTTGTTGTGGGTTCTTGCTACGCATGCTGAAAAAACACTATCACGTGAGTGGCTGACCAAAACACTACGTGGTATTGAATACGATGGAACAGACCGCACCATTGATAATCGCATAGTGACACTGAGAAAGAAGCTAGGCGATGCTTCTTGCTCACCACAAAAAATCATTACCGTTCGCGGCAAAGGCTACCTATTTATGCCTGATGCATGGAATGAATAATGAGACGGATTTATCTGGAAAGCTTTGTTGGCCTTATCATTCTGTTTATGGCTAGCTTGTGGGGATACGAGTTCTTAGTTTATGAGATCAACACAGATTATGACTACCTATTACAAGAGCATGAGGGTCAAGCTTTTCACGATCTGATCTACCCTATCTATAAAGAACACGGATTAGAATATACTCAACAACAGTTGGAACAATTTGCCACATCAAGCCATCGTTTGTTGGTGCCTCATACGCTTGAAGAGCTTCCAACAGACATCAAAAAGGCGTTTGAAAGTGATACCTCCGTTAACGTCGCTTACGATGAAGAAAGGGATATCTGGTTCCGCCTAGATGCGAGCACGCCTATCTTTAAAATGAGCGATAATCCGAATAGTCCTGTGGTTAAAGCTGCCAACTTTGATGACAATATCGTTTGGTTGTTCTTTTTAGCTGGATTTGCTCTGTATTGCATATTGTTGATCTGGTTCTTAAGCCGTCGGATTCGAGAGCTAGAGAGAGTGACCGTTGAGTTTGCCTCAGGTAACTTCAAGGCTCGAGCTAGTACCTCAAGCGCTAAGTCTGTTGGGACGTTAAACAAAAGCTTTAACACGATGGCCGATAAAGTATCTCGCTTGATCACTAGCAATAAAATGCTAACTAACGCCGTTGCACATGAATTGCGTACCCCAATCTTCCGCTTACAATGGCAAGCAGATTTGTTATCGGATTCAACCTTAACTGAACAACAGAAAAAGTATGTTTACAGTATCGTCGAAGACATTGACGAGATGGAAGAAATGGTTGAAGAATTGCTTTACTACGCAAAGATGGAGCGTCCTGACACAGCATTACAAACTCAAGAAGAAGTCGTCCTATTCAACTTAGTCAAAGAGTTACGACAGAGATGGCAAAAAGAGACTACGCTCGCTATCTCGCTTCAAGAAGTAAACTCAGAAAACGTTCTTGCGTTTGCTGACCCAAAATTGTTAAAGCGAGCCTTAGATAACTTGCTGCGCAATGCAATGCGGTACGCAGATAAGCAGATTTTAGTAGAGATAAAACACGATCAGCACCGCTGCTTCATCAATGTTCATGATGATGGCATAGGTATTGAAGAAAAGCATTGGCCTCATCTATTCGAACCATTTTACAGTGCGGATGAATCTCGCAACAAAAAGACGAGCGGGTTTGGGCTCGGTTTGGCGATTGTCAGACAGATAATGGAGCTTCAACGTGGAGAAGTTTCGATTTGCCATAGCCCACTTGGAGGAGCTTGCTTCACACTTAGCCTCAAAAAATCAGACAGTTAACTTAACCTTCCTACCCCGTTTACAGAAGACGACACTTCAATACACTCAAGCGACAGAGCCCAACAATAAAACAGTGTACATTTAATCCATAAGATTCACACACTAAATGGATAGTACTCATGTATAAATCTTTTATCCTGATTATGGCGCTTACTTCTACGCTTACAGCTTGCGCCTACAACCAAAAACCTGTCGTCGACATGACCAATGTCGACCCTAGTACATATGAACAAGACTTTCTTTACTGCCAAGGCTATGCAGAAAATGTCGACAAATCAGAGGCAGCGAAACCTGAAGCCACTAATGGGGCAGTTACAGGCGCATTGATCGGCGCAGCTGCTGGTGCGCTAGAAGACGGATTAGGTGGAGCGGCTGTCGGTGCTGCTGCCGGCGGTGCTGTAGGAGCTGGAGCTGGTGCTTTGAGTGGAACAAATGATTCAACCAAAACTCAATCTCTCGTATTGCGTAAATGCCTCCAGCACAAAGGCTATACCGTCTACGATCTTGATTAAATAAGCACTTTTCTTAAATTATCGCGCGATGGATTCTATTCACAAATGTTTCACGCTGTAACGATTAATCTCGTTACCTCTCTGGGATATGTGTTCCATCCCAATGCTTAAATAGTAAGGTCATATTTTGAAGCCAGGTAAAACAGGTATACGCCGTGTCATGGATGCGACCGGCTATTCATTTCAAGGATTGAAAGCCGCATGGACACACGAAGCCGCTTTTAGACAAGAATTGATTCTCGCCTTGGTGCTTTCCGTCTGTGCTTTTTTCCTTCCTGTCACCACATACGAAAGAGTGCTGATGATCAGTAGCCTGTTCTTGGTATTGATCGTCGAACTCATTAATTCCGCCGTAGAAGCGGTTGTCGACCGTGTTAGCGATGACTGGCACGAGCTCAGTGGTAGAGCCAAAGATATTGGCTCAGCAGCAGTATTTGTTGCGTTAACTCTTGCCCTTTTTATTTGGGCTTCGTTCTTGCTCTAATTTTTATTCAAGACACTCATTATGAAGACACATGATTTACAACAGAGAGGTATCTCTTACGTTACCTTTACTTTCCTGTTGGCGCTGTATTTCGCTCTCGTCGTAAATATCCCTATTTATAAAGAACTGATCGGCATCTTTACACACTTAGATAATGTCAAGATTGGATTTATTATCACAATACCAATTTTCTTTCTTGCCGCGCTCAATTTCCTTTTTAATTTATTTAGTTGGCCTTGGATCGGCAAGCCGTTCTTTATAATTTTAATCATTGTTTCAAGTATGGTGAGCTACGCAAGCTATAACTATGGCACACTTTTCGATTCTGGAATGATTGCCAATATTGTTGAAACCGATTCGAGCGAGGCGAGTTCTTACCTGAGTGCTCACTCTGTAATTTGGACGCTGATTATGGGAGTTATCCCAGCGATAATTGTCTTTAAGGTCAAGCTGCAATCTCAACGTCACCAATTACTGTACTTCTCTGTTACCAAATTAGTATCGATGCTGTCGTCGCTAGCTGTCATCGCCGTCATTGCCAGCGTGTACTATCAAGACTACGCATCTGTAGGGCGCAACAATAGCCACCTGAAAAAAATCATCATACCCACCCAGTTCGTTTATAGCGCGACCGGGTATGTGAAGGAAAAATATTTCACCACGCCAGAGCCATATCGAGAAATCGGCACAGATGCAAAGCAGTCAAATAGCGCCGTACAGCAAGCACAGCGCAAACCAACACTACTGGTTTTTGTCGTAGGAGAAACCGCTCGAACGCAGAACTACCAACTCAATGGCTATACACGAGAGACAAACCCTTATACTAGTAAATTGGATGTTATCTCATTTCAAGACGTCGCATCTTGTGGCACCGCGACTGCTGTATCTGTGCCTTGTATGTTTTCACAGCTCACGCGAAACGAGTTTGAACGCACCAAAGCGGATAACCAGGACAATGCTCTCGATATAATGCTGCGCGCTGGGGTTGACCTCATTTGGAAAGAAAATGACGGTGGGGATAAAGAAGTAGCCCACAAGATCAAGAAAATTGAAGTGGATCGAAAGCAAGTAAGCCCTATGTGTAATGGCCAAACTTGTTACGACATGGCGCTATTAGATCATTTTGATCAGGAAGTCGCGGATATGCACGGTAACCGAGTGGTCGCCATGCACCTTATAGGAAGCCACGGTCCGACCTATTTTCAGCGTTACCCAAGAGACAACGCCTTCTTTAAACCAGACTGTCCACGTGCAGATATCGAAAACTGTAGCATCGAACAAATAGTGAACACATATGACAATACAATACGCTACACCGATCTTGTATTGGCAGAAACCATCAAAAAACTTAAAGCGTTAGAGTCTGAGTATAATACCGCGCTAATTTATATATCGGATCACGGTGAGTCACTAGGCGAAAATGGATTGTTCTTACATGGTATGCCTTATGGCCTTGCACCAGATTTCCAAAAACGCGTTCCTTTGATCATGTGGCTGTCTTCGGGCTTTAAACAAGCGAAGCAGATCAATACCGACTGTTTGTATAAACAAGCACAGAATGCAGGCCAATACTCACATGATAACGTGTTCCACTCTTTATTAGGCATTATGGATGTACAAACTCAAGCCTACGATAGCAAGTTAGATATATTCAAAGCCTGCCGAGCCGTTTCCTAAATCATTCAATAAAGCCTGGCTCAAAGTGTGAACCAGGCTTTTTCTAACAAGGTATTTAAACTCATCGCCGCGCCAAGCGTTATACTGACAGTCCGCGATCCATACATCGAGAAAGGACTAGGATGAAAATTGGTATTATTGGTCTAGGGGATATCGCTCAGAAAGCATACCTTCCTGTTATCACTCAGCTTCCAAATATCGAACTTGTATTTTGTACCCGCAACCCAAACACACTTGAGAGCCTGGCTAAGCAGTATCGAATCTCAGAGATCTGCCAAGACTACCAGCAACTTCTACACTTTGGCGTCGATGCCGTCATGATTCATGCGGCAACAAGCGTACACCCTCAAATAGCGGCATTTTTTCTGCAGCATGGAATTCCAACCTTTGTCGACAAACCATTAGCGAATAGTGCTGATGACGTAGAAAAGCTGTACGACATTGCCGAAAAAGAGAGACAGCCACTCTATGTGGGCTTTAACCGTCGTCACATTCCACTTTACAACCAACATATGCCACAAGTGCAGCAAGGCAACATATCTGACTTAAAGTCGCTACGCTGGGAAAAGAACCGTCACCAACTACCGGGGGATGTTCGTACCTTTATATTTGATGATTTTATTCACCCATTAGACAGCGTTAACGTCACAGCCAAAGCCGATCTAAAAGATGCTTATGTAACTCATCAACTTGAAGGTAGTCAGTTGGCGCGTTTAGATATTCAGTGGCAACATGGAGATACTTTGCTCCACGCCTCGATGAATCGCCACTTCGGTATCACTACAGAGCGCGTTCAAGCTTGTTATGCAAACAAGGCAGTTGAGTTCGACTCCTTCGTTGAAGGCAAACTATGGCAAGCTAACCAAGAGCAAAAAATCAATTTGAAAGACTGGACGCCAATGCTAACGAGTAAAGGTTTCCATTCGATGTTGCTCGACTGGTTTGGCGTCGTTGAGTCTGGAAATATTGCTAATGAAGTAGTAAAACGCAACATTGCCAGCCATCGATTGGCAGAGCAAATTTGTCAATATATCGAGAAAGTTGTCTCTAGATAATGCGATTCTTGGCTATATGCTTGATTGAGTATTACGCTCTATACTAAAAAGACTTGCCTTAGGGAAGGCATTCATTCTCTGTTAAGACTACAGCGATTATTCTATCAATCAGGTGAATGAGGGCACAAAAGCACACATCGACAAAACAGACGGTTTAGATTTGTTTTACGCTGCTCTCAGGTATCTGAATCATCACATTCAAGAATAAAGGAAATAGAATGAGAACACTTGGTAACATCATTTGGTTTGTATTTGGTGGCGTATTTATGGGGTTGCTATGGTGGTTTTTTGGTATTTTGGCCTTTATTAGCATCATCGGAATACCTTGGGGGCGTGCGTGTATCGTTATGGGTAATTTTTCCTTTTTCCCATTCGGTAAAGAGGCCATCTCACGCGATGAATTGACCAATGAAATGGACATTGGCACGAGTCCGCTCGGCGTTATTGGTAACGTCCTTTGGTTTGTATTTGCAGGCCTTTGGTTAGCTATCGGTCACGTACTTTCTGCAGCAGCATGCTTTGTCACCATAATCGGCATTCCGTTTGCGCTCCAACACCTCAAGCTAGCGGTTATTTCACTCGCACCAATTGGTAAAACGGTTGTATCGTCAGAAGAAGCTGCAATGGCTCGATACAACATCAATCGTTAGCAAAAAGCTAATGCGCTTTCTATCCTCTGGGCAGTCATGCTCAGAGGGTAACGCCCGTCAAAAGTAAGCCTATAATCGCTATCGCATATTCAATAATGGCTGATTGTATATTCATACCGTCACCTTTACGTTGAAGTTTATCCTAGCTCAGCACTGCTTTACTTTTATAATTAATCAATACACCCAAGTGAGTTCAAGATGCTAGACTCATAGCGTCGTCACTGATTCAAACTCCAAGAACGACGTAACGAAAAAGCGAGCTATCCTATGCTCGAAATATGGGTTCTTTCCCCCTCGAAGTAGAGTTCAACAACAAAAAAGACGAACTATAAGCATAGCCAAAATTAATGCTTTTCGACCTAAAATATCTCACATCAATCAAAGAAAGCTTCTAAGATTTTCTCTTTTTGAGTAAATATAGACAGTTACAGTAGCGAAATTCTTCTCGGTAAAAATCCCCACTCAATCTCATGATCAGTTTTTAAAAAAAACAACAAAAATTCGTTGTTATCTAGAGTAATTATTTTATTTGTCGCAGAGCAATTCCATCAATATCATTTGCGACATCGGAGTGCTAGAGCATTGAAATTTTTAGCATTTATCACAGGTATAGAACGTAAAAAACCTTTTATTACTTATTTTTCTTTTTTACATATGTTCTAACTCAACGTCTATTCAGACAGGAATATACCGTGGATAAATATCAAGCAGCTTATGCTAAACGTCTAGAGAAACTAAATGGGGATCCATCTCCTAAAACGATAGCCCGCCTTTCGGCTTGGGATGCGTTTTTTAACAAGGAGTACGAGCTCCAAGACTTGGAATACCAGCTATCGGACGCTGCGCACCAGCACTATGAACAGTCGCATGCGAAGAGCGACATTAGCTTCAAAGAATTCAAACGAGCGTTCTATAATGAATCCATCAAAATTTACAATTTAACTGATGGCGCTTCTATCCAGAAAGTATTCACCCCATTACTTTTGCTTACAACGCTCTGGATAGTGTTTGTATGCCTATTTAACAAGTGATCATCAAACTATTCCAACAACGATCAGTATGGGACTACAGGTATGGCTCTATGTAAGGGGGCTAATTGGCTCGGTCTCCTTCACTAAATTAGCGACTCAATTACCCGCAATTCCATAGGCTAAAAGTGACAAGGGCATCCGTTGATGCCCTTTTTATTCAAAGGAACGCAACCTAGACCTTTGGCCCACTTGGGTATAAAACCATTATGCGTTAAGCTGCACGCTATTATCCGATTGATAAAGAGTGGAGCGAAGTGATGGAAAAAGTAGGCTCTCGAGCATTGATTGTCGAAGGTGGAGCCATGCGAGGCGTATTTTCATGCGGCATACTCGATCATTTTCTTGCTAGCGAGTTCTCTCCATTTGATAGCTTTTGGGGAGTGTCTGCGGGTGCTAGCAACTTGGCTGCCTACTTAGCTAAAATGCCCGGACGTAACTTAAAAATCTACCTCGATTACAGCTTAAGAAAAGAATTTATCTCTCCATCTCAACTTCTACGTGGTGGTGATATGATGAACTTAGACTGGATGTGGAATGTCACCCTCGAAGAACTTGGCATCGATAAATCTGCGCTCAAAGCTGATTCACGACCTTTCTTTTTAGGCGTGACGCGTCAAGACAATGGGCAAGCGGAGTACCACCTTCCTGATGTCGACGACTTGGCAGAAACAATGAAAGCCAGCAGCGCACTGCCTGTACTTTACCGAAATGGCGTATCACTGAACGGAATTCAATACGTTGATGGTGGCGTCTCAGACGCACTTCCTGTTGCAGAAGCAATAAAGCGAGGAGCCAAAAAGATTATGGTTTTACGCAGCCAGCCCGCAAGCTATCAAAAGCCAAGAGGAAGATTCAGCGCCCTAACTAGGAGGATGTTGAAAGAAACGCCCGGATTAATTGAACCGATGTTGACACGTGAAGTTCGCTACAATCAGACCTTAGCGCTGATCAACAACCCACCACCTGGTATCGACATCATTCAAGTGTGTCCTCCTGAAACATTCAAGTTGAAACGGCTGAGTCGATCGCCAGCACCACTGCGTCATGCTTATGAGTTAGGAATTGAAGCAGGAAAGGAAGCCATCATACGATGGAGTCAGAAGTAGAAAAAAGCCACGTGGATTAAACGTGGCTAACGCAAATTCGATGGCAGTGGATTATCGTATTTGCTTCTGGTCGAGCCCAATATTCAGGCTCAAAACTGTTTTAATTTGCTCGCTAACTGAAAAAGCGAGTAGGCAGTCCAAACTAGTAAGTTTCAAACAACCCAGAGTTGTAATCTTGGATGGCTTGTTCTATCTCTTCCATGCTATTCATGACAAAAGGGCCATAATGCACCACGGGTTCATTAATTGGCTCACCAATAAAGATCAGTGCACCACTCTCTTTTTCGGCCTGCAATTCAACCCATTCACCTTTCGATAAAATGGCCATTTCGCCTTGATTGATCTCACGACCTTTTAATTGAATACGACCTTTATAGACATAGAGCATCATGTTGTTGTCTTGATCCGTGTTCAAATTCAAAGCTTGCCCCCCCATCGCTCTCCAATCGGCTACCGTGGCAGCAACACCTGTCTCTGTTAGCGGCCCCTGAATTCGTTCGTTGTTTATAGTCATATGACCCGCAATCAAACGTACAACCCCCGTATTCGGAGTATCAAACTCAGTGATCGTTTCAGGTTGAAAGTCATGATATTGAGCTGGCTGCATCTTATTTTTCGCAGGCTGGTTAATCCAAATTTGGAAACCATGCAATTCGCCTTCCTTCATAATAGGCATTTCGCTATGGATGACGCCTCTTCCTGCCGCCATCCACTGTGCACCACCGGAACGAAGCTCACCAACATTATCCATATGATCACGATGCTGGAAATGACCTTTCAACATATAAGTAAGCGTCTCAATACCGCGGTGCGGATGCGGAGGGAAACCGCCGATATAGTCAGCGCGGTCTTCTGATTTGAGTTCATCCATCATCAAAAATGGAGAAAAGCTAGCATGATTGAAACCCGCTACACGGCGAATTTTCACTCCATCACCATCAGCAGTAGGTTGTGCAGGAATAAGCTGACGAATTTCTCTGAATGTACTCATACTAGTTCTCCTAGTTTATCTTTGTGACCGCTTGCAAGTCGCATGTTCAATCTATGGCTATCGATAAGGTTCTATTTTAGGTTGATGAGCTAAAATTATGAGCCATACTATTCGTTCTACTTATTCAACTTTTTCGAACAATACAATTTATAGAGTTAATAATGAGCACATTTAATTTATCTAAAATAAATGTAGCTATTTTCTAAACAAGGTGTATAGTGTGCCTTGGCTCTTAGAAGAGAGCTGTTAATGCAACATTTAGTTTAAGTTTCCTCTCAGTAAAATCTTGAATCCCCAATTCAGACACCTGCGTACAACTTCCTCTTGATTGAACATTCAATAGCTTAGAAAAGATCCACAAAACAAATCATAATTTTAATGTTTAATTCAAAGGTATTTTTATGTCTAAAGTAACTGGTTCAGTAAAATGGTTTAACGAAACTAAAGGCTTCGGTTTTCTATCTCAAGACAACGGCGGCCAAGATGTATTCGTACACTTTAACGCTATCGTTTCTGACGGTTTCAAAACACTGACTGAAGGTCAGAAAGTAAGCTTCAATGTAGAGCAAGGTAAAAAAGGTCCTCAAGCGACTGAAGTAACTCCTCTATAAGACTGCTTTTCTTGGTGTAGCATGCCCATGCTGCACCAAACCTCTCTCCTTCAAAAATATTCTTTCATCAATCACTCAGCCTAATTTTAGGCATTGCTTTGTGCTATCTAAAATAAACTGAATAGTACTGCTTAATTTATTATTTATAGGAAAAATCATGTCCTCAAAAAGAACTGGCCGTCAAAGGCATTGGTATCAATTACTTAACAAAGAGAAAATCACTAAAAAACAGGAGAATAAATGTTAGAAATTGAATTTAATTTAGAACAACCTCAAACCTCTTGGAACGCTAAAATACATCAATTAAATGGTGATATTTTACGAAGGCACGTATTACCGAAACTTCTTTCTCATAGCTTCATGATCGATTTTGAATATTGTGAGAAAACGCAATCTGGAACTATTCTCTGTGATTCAGGTTCAAAGTTAGGAAGTTTTACTGTTAACTGATTCAGTTTTCATGCATTAATGGATAATGCAACTAATTTGGAAGGTATCCAATGGCTAGAAAAAGTAAGAAGCAGTCAGAAAAAGACAAAAAAGAGTCTGAACAAAACGCGGCGGCGGTAAAGCAGAAAACTCGACGCCGCATAGAAGACATTATGGAACAAAGAGAATTTGATAAGTTATTCGATCTATAAATGCTCTCTAGTGCTTTCTCTGCCTTTATCGTTGTGCAAGGTACCGCCACCTACCTTTGCTCAAACGAATCTCCACTCTTTTAGACTACTCTTCTAATTACACGTGCCTCTCACACACGCAAAAACAACTGGCTCCTCTATACTCAAGTGACTTGCAAATAGTCGTTTCGCTCACAGGAAAACCCGTGACTAATGACAGTTAGGTTATTTGCGTATAGCCAAAGCGATATTTTTGCGTATAATCCCTCTCGTTTGCTTCGTATAACCCCAATGATATGGTTTGGGGGTCTCTACCAGTTCCCGCAAAGTGCTGATTACGAAGAGTTGAGATCATCGTGGGTCTTACTCTTTGTGATAGCGTTCGATTTATTTCTATCTATACCTATTCTTAGAGTAACTGCATCCACAATACACATAAGGTGGAATATGAACGCATTTATTCAAGGTCTTCCAAAAGTAGAGCTGCACTTACATATCGAAGGTTCACTTGAGCCGGAACTCTTATTCAAATTAGCAAAACGAAACGGCATCGAGATCCCTTACTCTTCTCCGAGTGAACTACGCAGCGCATATCAGTTTACAGACTTACAATCATTTCTCGACCTCTATTACCAAGGAGCGGGAGTTCTGCGTACGGAGCAAGATTTTTACGATCTCACTTGGGAATACTTACTGCACTGTAAAGAAGACAACGTTATTCATACCGAAATCTTTTTTGACCCTCAAACACACACAGAACGCGGCATAGACTTTGACACTGTTATCAATGGAATCGCTCGTGCGCTAAAAGATGGTCACGAAAAACTTGGCATTACCTCGCAAATTATTGCGTGTTTTCTCCGTCACCTTTCAGAAGAGAGCGCCATAGAGACCCTACAGGCTATTCTGAAACACCGTGATAAGATCATTGGTGTTGGACTAGATTCTTCAGAACAAGGTCATCCGCCAGCTAAATTCAAGCGCGTATTTAAACAAGCAGTAGAAGAAGGCTTACTTACCGTTGCTCACGCAGGTGAAGAAGGCCCCGCACAAAATATTAGCGATGCAATTGAAATGCTTTACGTGAGCCGCGTGGATCACGGTGTTCGCTGTGTTGATGATGAAGCATTAGTTGAATCCTTAATCGAAAGCCAAATGCCACTGACAGTGTGTCCGTTATCGAATCTTAAGCTATGTGTATTCGACGATATGAAAGATCACAATATTGTGGATTTGCTACGAAAAGGTGTCGCTGTAACGATTAACTCAGACGATCCTGTGTACTTTGGTGGCTACATGACGGATAACTTTCTGGCCGTCAACAACGCACATCCAATGAGTAAGAGTGAACTTGCCCAATTTACAATGAACGCGATTGATGCCAGCTTTATCGATAACGAGTTAAAGGCGAAATATCGTCACCTTGTTAGCCAATACGTAAACCAGCACGAAGCTTTGCAATAAAGGCATCAGTGCCACGCATTAGGCCAAACGCGTAGGTATTAAAACCCTACAAAAACTCTGTGGTTAACCGCATTTATAAACGCTAGACTGAGAAAGCTAAACTAGCACACAAAAAGGAATAGAATCATGATTCAACAAGGCCAAGCTCTACCAGTTGCAACTCTAAGTGAGTTGACTGCCGATGGTATGGTGAACCACGACGTTACAGAACTGTTTGCGAACAAGAAAGTCGTACTCTTTGCTGTACCTGGCGCATTCACCCCTACCTGTTCAGAAGCCCATCTACCAGGCTATGTGGTATTAGCTGATGAGCTAAAGGCAAAAGGTGTTGATTTAATTGCGTGCGTTTCTGTAAACGATGCATTTGTGATGCAAGCGTGGGGCGAAGCTCAAAACGCTTCTGAGATTTTGATGTTGGGTGATGGCGACGCTAGCTTTACTAAAGCATTAGGTCTTGAAATGGATACAGGCGGCTTTGGTGGTATTCGCTCACAACGTTACGCAATGATCATTGAAAACGGCACAGTGACTAAGCTAAACGTTGAAGAGCCAAAAGAGTTTGAAGCAAGCAAAGCAGAAACGATTTTAGCGGCGCTTTAAGCTTACTCCTAAATACAAAAACGGAAGCCATCGCTTCCGTTTTTTGTTGGTTAACGCATTCTCACAACACTCGTTTGTTGCTTACGCTGCATTTCCGCAAAAGTCAGCACAAACGGGGATGACTGCTTTACACGGCTTGGTAATGAAGAAAGCGCATTGTAGGCATCCTGCTTCGTTTTAAAATCACCAACAGTTACCGTATACCAACGCGTGCCTCGGCTGTTTTTCCAGTTAACCCAAACCGGATGCTTAGGATCGATATAGCGAATATAATCTTTCACATCTTTTTCTTGCTTTAGCGCGAGTACCTGCATCGTGTAATGGTTTGGGTTTAAATAACCATATGCATCCTGAGAGGTCATGACTCCAACACATTGGCCGCTATCGACCTCCTGCTGGTAAGGCATAGCGCAGCCCATGAGCGATAAAATCAATGTCAAAGATAAAATCTTGTGCACGTGTCACTCCATTCTTGTTCTAGTTTCTTTTCTCTCGCACCCAAAAACACAAAACGCTCTTGGTCAGGTAAAAACACACCCTTACAAGAGGGCCTGTGTTTTAACGCAACGAGTATTCCAAAAACGTAAGGCGACCACGTTGGTCGCCTTAGTAAACTGATTTAATAGAAAATTAACAAGATAGAGTGATATAGACAGAAGTTCGCTACTGTTTAGAACCAGCTAGCGACCAATTGCTTAAACCAGTCTAAAATTCGCTTGAATAAACTGCCTTCCTCAACGGACTCCAATGCAACGAGCTCGGCTTCATTTACGACCTTACCGTCGACTTTGTAAAGCACTTTACCAACCACTTGTTGCTCAGAAATTGGCGCAACTAAATCACCGTTGTATTCAACTTCCGCTTGCAGATTTTTTACATCTCCTTTTGGCAAAGTGAGATAAACATCGTTAGCTACGCCGACAGTAAGCTCGTCTTTTTCGCCCATCCAAACTCGAGCTTTCGCAAGTTCCGCACCCGCCTCAGTCGGCATTACCGTATCGTAAAAGCGGAAGCCATAACTCAACAGCTGCTTGCTTTCTGATTCACGAACATTCTCACTCTTCGCTCCCATCACTACGGCAATCAAACGCATATCACCTTGTGTTGCAGAAGTCGCTAGACTATAACCCGCGCCGCTTGTATAACCAGTTTTCATGCCATCGACATTCATACTACGATCACGAAGCAAGCCATTACGGTTGTATTGAGTGATGCCATTGTAAGTAAACGAGGTTTCGCTATACAGCGGATAGATATCAGGTAAGTCACGAATAATCGCTTGGCCCAACTTGGCAATATCATAAGGTGTCGAATATAAACCGTCACTGTCTAGGCCGTGAGGGTTGGTGAATGCCGTGTTAGACAATTCAAGCTTGGCGGCCCAACTATTCATCAAACTCACAAACCCTGATTCACTTCCCGCAACATGCTCAGCAATAGCGACACTGGCATCGTTACCAGATTGAACAATCAGACCACGGTATAAGTCAGACAAAGAAACGGAAGTATTGACTTCAATAAACATTTTTGAAGAATCTGGGAAATTTTTTGCCCAAGCATTTCGGCTGATGACAACCTCATCATTCAACGTAATATTGCCTGTATTAATTTCTTGACCAGCTACATAAGCAGTCATCAACTTCGTTAAACTCGCGGGGTTTAAACGTTTGTGGGCATCACGTTCAACCAGTACTTTCCCCGTATGGAAGTCCATCAAAACATAACCACGAGAACTGAGTTCTGGCGCATTTGGCACAACTGAAGGCGCAGCATAAGCCAACGAGGATACAGCAGCGAACCCTGTAATTAACACTGTGTGTAATATAGTACTTTTTCTCATCATGACATCTTATCTTAGTAGCATTTAAGGCTTACAAACGGTACCCGAATTAATTCAAAGCGCGGGATTACCTAGTTAAAAAACGAGTATATTGAAACGGCGCTCAGTTACAGCCACCTTGTTACGATTGGTTACTTTTACTCAATGTTTGTCGAAAATAATGAGAGGTAGGTAGAGCTTTCGTCTTGAAGAATGAAACAGGAGCGAAAATAATTCCGTAACGCTATGTTTTTTGAGAGGGGAGAAAAAGCGCGCAAGTCAATTCAGGGAGTAAGTTGGTATAGGAAAAGTAGTTGAGCTTTTATCCATATCTAAATAGGAAACAACAAAAACAATCAACAATAAGTCCAGCTAATTACTTACCAAGAAAACATATTGAAAACGCATCATAAAATCGTAATTAATTATCGATAAATTTAAAAGCCTAATATTATAATTTATGTAAATTTCATTTATTATTAAACTGGAGAAAAATACAGCTTTCCTTTTTTAAAACTAAGAGACGATTTTTTCGATGTTTTTAGGTTTATCTCATCAGAGAACTTGGTATAACAGTGAGGGATAAGACATCCGGACTTAGCGCGAAAGGATAACCCACTGTTATTTAAGTTCACACGCTGCTTTTTAATGACTAGAGACTTTAAACTGCGGTTACCTTCGGTTTGTGCGGCTATTCTTTGACGTATCCCAACCCAGTACGACTCAAACGACGACATCATACATATCCTCTTTCATGATATAAGCATTAATAATTAAACATCGCTAAAAGCTAAGCTTGTCTTAAATAAAAGTACTAGAAATTGATTTTATTTCATCAAAACAAATCAACCCGCATATTCCACACAAATTTAGTGGTTATGTCAAACATTAGTTATCATTAATTTTATTTATAATGGATATAAAATCAGTTTATAATTTTTAAATAATTTAATTATTAGAAATCAGTATAACCAGTCCATATTTAACATGGAAATATGAGCTTTGTTTTGCATCATAATATATAAATATATTAAAGATTCATCTACGAACTAAATGCTCTTCAAGAGGTGATATAAATTAGCATTTCGAGACTAAATGAGAATAAAAATAGCGCACCGTATATGGTGCGCTATAGATTTGATTAAGGTCACTGTATAAGCATAGATAAAACTAAACTCATTTGACGTAGCTAGGCCAAGATTGCTTATGGTTTAAGTTTCAATACTCTATCAATATCTTCTGCGCTGTGGCGCTCAGGTAACTGCTCCCATTCTTCACCCCATGAACGGTTCACAATTCGACCACGTTTTACCGCTTCACGCTCATCAATTACTTTTGCCCAGCGCACAACGTTTTTGTAGCTTTCTACGTCTAAGAATTCAGCCGCATCGTAAGCACGACCCAACACAAGGTTGCCGTACCATGGCCATGTTGCGATATCAGCGATGCTGTACTCATCGCCACCTAGGAATTCATTGTTCGCAAGACGCTTGTCTAATACATCTAACTGACGTTTTGCTTCCATTGTAAAGCGGTTGATTGGGTACTCGAACTTCTCTGGTGCGTACGCGTAGAAGTGACCAAAACCACCGCCTAGGTATGGCGCAGAACCTTGCAGCCAGAATAACCAGTTCATTACCTCGGCACGTTTCGCGCCTTCTGTTGGTAGGAAGTGACCAAACTTCTCTGCTAGATAAAACAAGATGTTGCCAGATTCAAACACGTTCACTGGCTCAGAACCCGAACGGTCAACCAATGCCGGAATTTTAGAGTTTGGGTTAACAGCCACAAAGCCAGAGCCAAACTGGTCACCATCGCCAATCTTAATCAGGTACGCATCGTATTCTGCTGCCGTTACGCCTGCCGCTAAAAGCTCTTCAAACATGATCGTCACTTTCTGACCGTTTGGGGTACCCATTGAGTAAAGTTGGAATGGGTGCTCACCAACTGGAAGCTCTTGCTCATGACGTGCGCCAGAATCCGGACGGTTGATGCTCGCCCACTGACCGCCGTTTTCATTATCGTTTGTCCAAACTTTTGGTGGAATGTATTCGTTAGCCATTGTTTTCCCTTATTGTGTTTGAATGCATCTTCAAACTGACGGGTCTTACGCGCCAGCAAGCATTATTAACATCACCTCTTCGCCAACTGCGATTAGGCATACTCAAGATATTAGGTCGAATTCGCTAAATAAAAGTCCTGCAATCTCTTTTAGTTAGAACCTTTGGTTATGGGATTTTCTTTCACGCTATAAGTAAAAACGTCGCGATAATGTGAACTAGGTTCGAGATGCCAACGATGAGTAAGCTACACTCGGCGGCGCGCCACTATTTGGGGATTTAGAACAACCGCTAAACTTCAAAGTCACCAAGAATGAAGTTGTTCTGGATACCTTAGTTCAAACAACTTACGTGCGTGATAGGCAGTTAAGTTAGATAGTTAGAAAGAAAAACGCCCTTCACTAAATCAATGAAGGGCGTTTTAATGTATTCGAAACCGTTACTTAGCTGATTCAAACAAACCAGAAATACCTTTCAAAGGGAAAAGCCTTGCTTGCTCCAACCCTCTCAACGTTACCGTATTGAGGTCATCAATAAAGAAACGACTGGTCATCGTGTGTTTGCCGCCATTAATGAAAATCTCGATGACAGAATTGTCGATATACATCTCAATCGTCTGCTTAGCGTCCAATCTTGGTGCTTTTCGAATACCACCAAATTCTTCTGCGTACAAATGAGACATGTGACGACGGTCCAGCATAAACTCGTGCTCTGTCGCACTAAAGACGATGTTGTCACCTTTGAGGTTACTCAGCTCAAGTTCAAAGCCATCGCCCTCAAGGTCTAATTGGATCAAACAACTTGTGCTTTCCAGTGTATGGGACTGTGCAAAGACCACCTCTTCTTTTCTTAAACTATCCAATTCAGGGAGTGGAGTTTGAACAAGAAAACCATCTTTCAACGTTAGTTCTCTAGGAAGAGACAACATTCCTGCCCACTGGTGTGTGACCGATGGTGTGTCGATTTCTGGCAACCCTATCCATGCAATAAGAATGCGACGCCCATTCTCATCTAAATAGGTTTGTGGGGCGTAGAAATCAAACCCATAATCTGGCTGTAAAATATCTTGGTGGTTTTCTAAAGTCATCGACTCTAGGTTCAACTGATCACCCACGATATACGCGACAGAATAGATGTTTTTGAAATCATAAGGATTACTACTGCTCACGCCCTGTGGAGAAAACAGCATCACCGATTGACCATTAATCTCAAAGAAATCAGGACACTCCCACATGTACCCAAGGTCAGAGAACTTGGTCTTGATAGGACCTTTATGCTGCCACGTTTTCAAATCTTTGCTTTGATAGAGCGCCATAGAACCATGCTCGGTTTTGGTTTGAGCACCCACCACCATCAAATAGTCGTCGCCTTTCTTCCAAACTTTTGGGTCACGAAAGTGCTCCGTGTAATGTTCGTTCTCAATGACTACACCGTGCTTTTCAATGCTGCCGTCTGAATCCATGGTGGCAAAACACTGTGTTGGGATTCGATTCCAGTTTTGGTCACGCTTGTTGCCAGTAAAAAACAGCAAAGCCTTGTTGTTTTCCACCAAAGCGCCGCCCGAATAGACACCATGTGAATCGTAGTCTTGGTCGGGATGAAGACCCACGCCATGATCAGTAAAATGGATGAAGTCTTTAGTAGAAAGGTGATACCAATACTTCATTCCATGGACTGGTCCCACAGGCGTCCACTGGTAAAAGATGTGGTGCTCACCATTGAAATAGCACAACCCATTTGGGTCATTTAACAGCCCAAATCTAGGGGCGATATGAAAACTAGGAAAGCCTTTATCTTGCTGACGTGAAAGTGTCATTTCTTCGATATCACACTGAGGGATTTGCTCAAGTCGGCGATATCTTTGCTCTACAGTCCAACGGTTGTTTAAGCTCATAATTTTTCTCAACTGAAATTGGATCTGAAGATCATTGCCCAATAAATTGCAGCAACTCTGTCTGGGTCGGAAGCGCGGTCATTGCGCCTTTTTGCGTCGTCGCTAATGCACCACAGCCATTTGCCCATTGAATCGCAGAGCTAACAACAGGATGATTTTTCCAATCGTCATGCCGAGACAGGCATGCCAGTAGCCCTCCGACAAAAGCATCACCCGCACCTGTGGTGTCAATCGGACTAACGACTTGACCTGTGATCAGTTCACTCTGACTTTCAAAGACGCGCCAAACACCTTTCGCACCTTGTGTCACCAAGACCAAAGCAATATTCAAAGAGGCTATTTGTTGTAAACCTTGCGCCATCGACGTTGAGTCAGTTAAGAACAAAAGCTCTTCTTCAGAGAACTTAACCACATCGGCCATCGCTACAGCCTTCATCACGACAGCTTGGATTTCTGATTGATCTTGCCACACTTCATCACGCAAGTTAGGGTCAAAGCTAATGAAACCACCAGCGGCTTTTGCTCTTTTGATCGCCTCAAATGTGCTGCTTCTACTTGGCTCATTTGCCAGTGAAATTGAGCAAACGTGTAGCCAGTCACCTTGCTTAAAGTTTGGGATGTCTTCAACAGACATAAACTGATCAGCGCTCGGTTTTACCATAAATGTAAAGCTGCGTTCCCCTTGATCGTCTAAATCTACCACCACTGTTGATGTTCTTTGCTCAGGGTCTTTAACGAGAAACTCCGTGCTCACGCCCTCTTGATCGAGCGTTGATTGCATGAAGCGACCAAATGGGTCATCACCTACACGTCCAAAAAACGCACTCTTACCAGATAGACGAGCAATTGCTACGGCGACATTCGCTGGTGCACCACCGGGACATTTGAGTAAAGAAGTCTCAGATTCCGGTATTAGATCGACAACTGCATCACCAGTTACCCATACTTGATTCATCTTGCTTACCTTAAAATTAAAGCCCTGATAGTCCAACGTGTTGAACACCTTCACTACCAAGTAAAAATTGAAAAAGGCTAGCCAAGCCATTAGTGCTTGGCTAGCACCCCAAACATTTAGGAAAAGAAGTGGATTTTGGGGGACTCCACCCTTAAGGAGTTCAGATTAAGCCGCTGCTTTTTTACCGACTTTAGCGCGGTCACGCATACCAAGAACAATGGTGAGAACAAATGCGGTCAAGAACGCGATCACCATACCCGCGATGTAGTACCCAATCTTCTCTGGCGTAATGGAAATGATGCCTGGAAGACCAGCTGCGCCCAATGCCTGAGCTTTCACATTAAACATTGTGATGAACGCACTTGATAACGCCGCAGCGCAAACTGCCGCAATAAATGGGTAACGTAGTTTTAAGTTAACACCAAACATAGCCGGTTCTGTAATACCCAGCAAACCCGTAACACCCGATGGAATCGCAATACCTTTCATCTTCTTATCTTTGCTCATCACGCCCACCGCCAACGCTGCCGCTCCTTGAGAAACGTTAGACATCGCCGCAATAGGAAAGATAAAGGTGCCGCCCGTCGTCGCAATATCCGCAAGAAGTTGAGTTTCAATCGCAATGAAGCTGTGATGCATACCAGTAATAACAAACGGAGCATAAATAAGACCAAATACCGCACCACCAACAAAGCCAGCTGTGTTGTATAGCCAGTTCAGACCATCACCCAATAGGAAACCGATATCACGCGTGAACGGACCGACGACAGTAAACGTCAGCAAACCCGCTATGAAAATCGCCAGTAATGGCGTTAAAAGGTTGTCTAAAACAGAAGGGATGACTTTACGTAAGCCTAGCTCAACCTTCGCAAGAATGAATGCCGATACCAAAACCGGTAACACCGAACCTTGGTAACCCACTTTTTGGATTTCAAAGCCAAGAATATTCCAAACCGGAATGTTGCCAGACACAGATGCGCCGCCGAATCCCCAACCATTCAGCAAGTCAGGGTGAACCATCAACATACCTAGCGCCGCCCCTAAATATGGGTTACCGCCAAACTTCTTACTGGCTGAAAATGCCAGCAGAATAGGCAGGTAAACAAACGGCGCGTTCGCAAACGTGTTGATCATGTTCGCCAAGTCTGTCAGTCCTGGGTTGGCATCAATCAAAGATTTGCCATCAATGAACAAGCCTTGAGCAGTCAATAGGTTATAGATACCCATCAACAAACCACCAGCGACGATTGCTGGAATGATTGGAACGAAAATATCAGACAGCCCTTTCACCGCGCGCTGAACAATGTTTTGTTTCTCTGCGCCAGCAGACGCAACATCGTTGGTGGACATTTCACTCATCCCCGTCAACTTCGCCATTTCTGCATAAACTTGGTTTACGATGCCAGATCCAAAAATGATTTGGTACTGACCCGCAACTTTGAACTGCCCTTTTACTCCTTCAAGGCTATCAATCGCTTGTTCATCTATTTTTTGCTCATCTGCAACGGCAAGGCGTAAGCGTGTCGCACAATGCGCAAGTGCGGTGATGTTGCTTTTACCACCTAATAGAGTTAACAACTCTTTTGCTACTGCCGGATAATTCATTTCATACCCCATTGGATTATTATCTGAGCTTGCGAAATTTTCGGGAACGTTTGCAAAACAGATTTTTGCTCAATAAAACCAAATGATCAAAGATAAAGCAGAGAGAATGTGAGAATGATCGTCAAATTCTCTCCCTAAGAGCAGTATAGGAGGTTAGAATCGCTACTTATCAAAGAGCTTTTCATCTTCTCTTTGCAAACAATCCCAAAAACGAAAAACAGAATGGATAGGAACAATGGCGAGTCTGCATGATGTCGCCCGTCTGGCTGGCGTATCAAAATCAACAGTGTCACGGGTTATAAACGATGAATATGGCGTAAAAGAAGCGACAAAACTGAAGGTCCGCCAAGCAGTAGCGGAATGTGGCTATGTGCCGAACCAAGTCGCTAAAGATCTAAAATCTCAAAAGACCAATCTGGTTGGTGTCATTGTTCCTCGGGTTTCCTCTCATGCCACATCCCAAGGTGTCGATGGATTAACCGATGTCCTTGAAAAAGCCGGGAAACATGTCTTACTTGCTAGCACTCACCAAGCCCACGAAAAAGAACTGGAATACATTCAGATCTTTAACCAAAAACGGGTTGAAGGGATCATTCTTTACGCCACCCACCTCGATTCCAAGCTGGTAAAAGCAATTCAAAACTCCGCCGTCCCAGTTGTGCTCGTCGGTCAAGATGGTTCCATGTTTAATATTCCAAGCATCATTCATGATGACGCACGAGTAGGGTTTGAAGCGGGAAATAGACTGGTTGAAAAAGGTTGCCAAACCATGGGTTTTATTGGTGTGCAAGGTGACGATATCGCGGTAGATAAGCAACGCTCTGAAGGATTTGTTCAAGCGCTACAGCATCATGGTTTTGAGCTCGCCTTCCATGCTCGTGGTGACTTTACCATCGATTCTGGCTATTCATTGGCAAAACAACACTTAACAAAGAACCCTAAGCTAGATGGCTTGTTCTGTGCGACAGACCGTATTGCTATCGGTGCGATGAGAGCGATTCAAGAGCTCGGGTTAACACCGGGTAAAGACGTTTTAGTGCTAGGCGTTGGTGATGATGAGCTCGCATCAGTGTGCACCCCAACCTTATCAACATTTAACTATGCATTTGATAAAGCAGGGGAAAATGGTGCGAAACTGTTACTAGATAGAATTGCCAACAGAAGTTTTGAAATGAGTAAGATGGTACTAACCTTCAAAACTATTGAGCGTCAGTCCTGTTAATAAAAAAGCGCCAACTGAAATCAGTTGGCGCTTTTCTTATTACTCTTTGTAGGTTAGGTCCCTTTAGAACCAAGTTTCCATTTGCAGTGCAAACAGAACTTCACCACCATCACCCATCGTTGCAGCACCCGCATCCTGGCTAATCGAGTAGCCATTCAAGTCTTCGCTCCAATCAACGTAGCTAACTGCAAAACGTAGCTCCGGACGGTCAAAGAAACCTGCAGCGGTAGACATCTTAAGCGTTGGTGCAATTGTCGCTTTGTAAAAACTGCCACTTGCTTTATCAATCGCATTGTCTAGGTCCATGTATTGGTATGAGCCTTCATAAACCATCTCAAAGTTCTGCGTAAACTCTTGCGCTAAGCGGATGTTGAACGATGCCCACGTAAATTCATCATTTTTAGCAAAGCGATCTTGGCTGTGTTCTGCTAGCAACGCAGGTGCTACACGCCAGTTGTCGCCGATGCGTGTTACACCATAGCTGAACAAGCGTACGGCTTTTGCGTCTTCTAACAAATCTCCGTTTGAACCGATGCCTTTAAGTTCCGCACCCAATCCATCACCCATCAAAATACCGGTTTTAGAGAAGCCTTCACTCATGCCAAAGAAGTTATCGCCATGGTAGGCAAACATCGCATGTAAACCTTTGTCCGCTGCTCCTTCTACGCGATCATTGTTATCAGCTGACGTCATGCCGCTCAGCATCAATTGCCAATTACCGAAGCGGTTGTTCATTGTCGCGATATAGTTTTCAACATCCGTTGACGAGCTATCAATCTCACCAAAATCACGACCATAGATCGAGAAGTTTGCTTTCCATGATTCGCTCATTTGGACGTCATACACACCAGCACCAGTGCCAGATAAGAAAACAATATCCGAGTCAAAGAAGTGAATGTCAAAGTTATCACGGTCAAATCGTTTACCAGCCCAAAACGTCGCGTCAGCAAACGCACTTGATTCAGAGAACATGCTCAACTTGTTTAGCTCAGCATATACCTGACGAACGTTTAATTGACTCTCGCTCGCCGTCCATTCGTTATTGGTTTCCGTACTATCTGCCAACATGATTCGGAACAATGCGCTGGAACCATCATCTGCAAAACGTTTGTGAATAAGGTTTGCTTCCACATAATGATCATCCTCTACCCCTAATCGCCCAACTGGAGCGCCAATAGCACCAGCTGCCGTCATGTAAGGACCAGTGCCCACTGCACCATTCAGATCATCATTAATGAGCAGCCCGGAACGAGCGTAGCCATGAAACTCAAAGCTTGAGGCTTTCTCATTTGCTTCTGTGGATACTTTTTCTGTCTGTTCAAGTCTCTGTTCTAATTCATTAATTCGCTTTTCAAGAGCGTCAACATCTGTTGTTGCGAATGCAGGTGCTGTAACCAGCCCAAGCGCTACTGCCATCGTCAAAGTGTGTAGTTTCATTTCCATAGTCTCACGTAAATTTATACTTAGGTTATTTGCAAACGTTCCCAAGTAAAATTGCAAACTTATGGTGACTTTAAATACCCATCTAAAGTCTGAATTTCAGAGCGCTCAGACTCAGAGCGTATCTACCACTTGTATCAATGAGGGCGATAATATATAAACTTTTCGGGAACGTTACCGTTAAGAGGCCATTTTGTTACTTCTATCACGTTCAATTGTGTTACTTACAGAAAAATCATTAACCAGCGCACATTTGAATTAATTGTTAGGGCTAGAGGAAGTAGTTTGAAGGTGACAGGCTACAAAGAAGGAGTTTAGTGTTCATTTGAGAGAATAGTCCCTCGCTTCCCTATGCTCCTTGATGGTAACTCATCTCTATTTATTGATGAAAAGTAGCAGCTAAGGCTGAACGTAACTAAGAGCGAAGCGGATCTGGATACCTTGGTTCAAACGACATGAAAGGCAGTTAAGACGAGATAAACACCCTTCACTTTCTGTGAAGAGCGCTTTGTTGTTCTAATTCAAGCTAACGAAACACTTTTTTGGAAAGTTGAGTTATAGGCTTTACTAAATTAGCATTTAATGGATAATTATAGATGTTCTAAATCCTTTTGTCGGTTGACCAAATCAACCCACTCACTACATATTAGAAAGGAATCTCGACTTAATAGTTCTTCACGGGCTTTCTCAGCTTCTCATTTTCATTACGCTTATTAAAACTGCGCTAATTAGTGTATTCGATATAGTCGCCTGTAAAAAGCGGCTCCCCGTCCTCTTTGATACTAGAGATAAAGACTGCTTTGCAATCCCGCCACCTGACGCCTCGACTGCATGATTTCATATTCTACTGTTACTAAAGAAAAGACAGAACTAGCAATAAATGCAACTTCTAATTTGGCTCTACTGTGAACAACCACGAGCCGATTAACCCACTAACATTAGCTTAGGTATTGCAAATTTCTAGTGTAGTGGCTGGATTCATTAACCCCATTGGTCAACTACTAAAACGGATCCAGCAAATCTTCATCAAACTTAAGTCCTTCTAGTCCATGCTCTTCGCACAAAAGCTTGAAAGATTCTGTAGCATAGAGCACTGTACAGCCTTGTAAGCGAGATTTGAATACATAGCGTGGTTCGATATCCTCTTCATCAAATTCAATGGTTTCCAGACCATCTTCAAAGCCATCGGTATATTTCTTAAGGCACATAGACTCATCTTCAGCGCCAAAACTAAGGCAATTAAAAGCATATATGGTTTCGTCACCAACGTTTATAGGCAAGAACTCCCCCTCAGACGCTAGTACCGATTCTAGCTTATCGCATGCACCTGCAGTTAGCGCTAAATATGTGCTATACCATGTTGATATGTCCGGCATCGTAGAGTTTTTTCCTAAAACATCCTCAAAATCGCCAACCACACCATCTTTCCAAATTGGTAGTAAAGGCTCATTAGTAGAAGGCTGCAGTCGGAGTTGCCTTACTAGCTTTTTATTACCAAGCTGATTAGCAAGATTCATAATGTCCAGAGTTAGAGTTTTAAACTCCTCAGGGCGTTGCTTTAACTGGTAGATTTTCATGATTGACCGCTCCAGCTAGTGTCTTTCTTTTCAATAATTTTCTGCGGATATCCACCATGCAGAAGTTTGTGCTTTACTCTTTGTAAGCGACTAATCATTGCCTGCTCAGGCAGCATTGGAGAACTAAACGTATTCACAATCCATGATTCATAGTTATACCGATGTATCTCTCGATGAGCTGGTGCTTCACTGCCTGCCCAGTGACCTTTGTGCTTTTTATAGCGAGCTAGCCAAGCGCCATTCAACGGGTCATTGATTCCAATACCGTGAGCATGAAGGGCTAATCGTGTCACAACAAGTCTAACCTGCTGAAACCGCCCTTTACCCGGAATGATATGATGTGGATCATGGATACTACTCGGCTTAGGTTCACCAACTGCAGTGAGATTACGAGCCAGCACACGAGTCGGATGATGAGCCTCCTCGAACAACTCATCTTCATCTTTCAACTTGTTTTCAGCACGGCATGTTTCAAGATCCTGCTGTAGCATCACCTGAGAAGTGATCTTTTTTCGCTCATGCTGAAGGTGTGCCCAATCCTTTTCCAAAGCATCAATACGCTGCTTGCAAGCTTCTTTAGATTCATTGTTAAGCGCAACACTATTCTTTTTGTCGTGATATTCAGGCCGCTTGACATTCGTAGTAATAAATAACCAACTCTAATGCAGATGGGTTGCTAGGTCGAATAGGCTTTGGCGTATACTTCACAATTCCGTCCTTGTATGTTTGGTCAATTAGATGTGACTGGCACAACAGCTTTAATAAGAGCTGTAAGCTACCAGAAAACAAGTGGCTACAAAACACTCAATACAATCAGTTTCTTCGCTAATAAAAGTAAGCAATTATACCTTCCATCACGTAATATTGACTGATTCCACTGAATCATTTAGGAGCAAAAAAATACCAGCAGGTCAATTAATGTTCCTCAAACAAAAACGCCCTTCATATAAATAAAGGGCGTTTGTTATTTGACGTTTTGATTAGCGTGCTATAATACCAACCCACCGTCAATCTTGAGCACTTGGCCTGTGATGTAGGCGCTCTTGTCTGAGGTTAAGAAAGAGACGCCATTGGCGATATCTTGAACTGAGCCCATGCGCCCTAATGGGGTTTTGCCTTCCATCATTTGAATAACTTTCTCTGGCAGGTTCTTGGTCATGTCGGTGGCGATAAAGCCTGGCGCGACACAGTTGACGCGTATCTGTGCACCCTTTCTTGAAAGTTCTTTCGCCCAGCCTTTGCTCATTGAGATGACGCCGCCTTTACTTGCGCCGTAGTTGCTCTGGCCGATATTACCATCCGTTCCCACTATAGAAGAAATGCTAACAATACTGCCTGTGCCCTGCTCTAGCATGACAGGAGCAACACGTTGGGTGAGTAAGAACACCGCTTTTAGGTTCACGTCGATCACGCTGTCCCAGTCTTGCTCTAACATATCTGGCAACAATGCATCTCGAGTGATGCCCGCGTTGTTAACCAGAGCATCGATTCTTCCGTGCTGCTCTACAACACTTTCTACTACTTCACTGACGGCTTCGGCATCACACAAGTTGACTTGATAACTGCTTAGCTGCGCCGACTGACTCCATTCCACGGGCGATATGTCTAGCCCGATTACGTGGAATCCATCCTCCAGTAATTGCTCACAAATCGCTTGGCCAATACCACGAGCCGCACCAGTGACTACTGCTACTTTTTCCGGTTTCATCTTGGTCTTCCTTAAATGTTGAGATTACAAATTCGCTTGTATCCCTAGCGTTTTTGTTTTTATGCCTAGTCGCGTTACAGCTGCGCTTCTCATACGCAGGGTCTTTTATATCTTATAAAAACTATAGAAACAGTCTGGGAGTCGGATGTGAACTAATCAAGGCAACTTGATGACTATGGCAAGATCAACGTAAGAAAGTGTGTTGGAAGGCGCAAAGTTACACGATTGGAGGACTTGGATAGAAAAGTATTGGTCTGATTACTCAAGTACTACGTCATCAGACCAATATTACTTGTCTCTTAATCTCTTACAAAAGCTGGTTTTGTTATTTTCACCAGAAAAGGCTGAAGCAAGAGATTAAACAACATGCCAGTAATAAACAGGGTGATCACAATACTCGCGCCACTTGGTGAGTCGTAGCGAGCCGATGCGGCAATACCCGATAAGATCCCAACAATACCGATGCTGATACTGGCGACAAAGAATCGAGTTCCCTTCAATGCTGCCGCACATAACGCTGGAATCACCAACAAAGCAAATTCTAAATAAATACCGGTTAACTTGACCGTAATGGGCATCAGAATAGCAAAGATCAGATAAAAACCACTACCGCGCATAAACGCAGGTTTTAACCAAACCAATAGCAACATCGCAGCGGTAATGAGTGCCAAAGGCCAAACGTCTGCCCAAGTCGCCCATAACAGTTGCCCATTAAGAATGCCTTGAATAAAGTCTCCGCCGTGTGGGTCTTTACTCACCAGCAGGATCGCCAGCGATGCAGACACGACAAACAAGCTGCCAATCATGGGCTCTAAATGTTGCTGGTATCGTTTCTCCATTAAGGCAATCAAACCGCAAAGCATCAAAGACATCACCCAAGGGCCAATCATTTCGCCAAAGAATGAGCCTGAGAACAGCGCGTATTGGCTCAACCAGTAGTGGCTTAGTGCTGCCCCCAATGCCGCGACTTGCGCCACCGCCAAATCTATAAAGATGATCTGACGATTAAGAACTTGTTGCCCCAGAACGATGTTGCCAACTAACGCAATTAAACCACACAAAACCGCAGGTAAAAGCCATGTATAATCCGCCATGACTTAGATCTTCTCAGGAACGGGCGGCACTAACACATCCAGTAAATCATCAATGACCTGATCGTACATCTCATCCAAGCTTTCACCCTCAGAAACGGTCAATGGCAGTTGAATCACAGGTTTGTCAGTATGATCTTGCAACCAGTTCGCTGGACGCTGATCCTGATGAGAGGAGTAAACAACCGCATCAAAACTGTCAGCATCTAACTTGGTAAGCGATTGCAGGTGAGATGTGGTCGGTGAAATGCCCGGTTTAGGTTCGAGATCGGCAATCTGCTTCATTCCGAGCCAATCGTACAAATAACGATACGTCGCGTGATAACCGACAACTTGCTTACCTTTTAAAGCAGCCCCTTTCTCATTCCATTCTTTAAGCTTTTTACGCCAATGAGCACGAAACTTCATACCATTCACTTGGTAACTTTGTGCGTTGTCGGGATCAATCGCTTTTAGGCGCTCCGTGACTTTACGAGATAATGGAATCATGTCATTTGCCGCAAATTGAACATGTGGGTTACCGTGAGCGTGTATATCTCCCATGCTACGGTCAACGTGAGCATGAGTATCTAACATGCGCACGAAGTCCGTCGCGTAGATCATGCTCGGCGCACCATTTTGCACCGCCGCATTGCTGCTACGAACTTGCAGCATAGGTAACCACCCCACCTCTAGCTCTGCGCCCGAACACATTGCCATGTCCGCTTGGCGCATCTTCGCAATCAAAGAAGGACGAGCTTGTACGTAATGTGGGTCTTGCTTAGCCGTTGTCGCTGAATAAATACTGGCATCTGGCGCGTGGCTTTCAAGAAAGGCTTTCCATTCTGGCTCACAAACGAAAATGTTTAGAGCCGAAGCAGGCGAAGCAATGATGGCAGCTCCTGCCGCCATCATCACCAAACTACATTTATTTAATGTCAGCTTAGAACGCATGAGCACCGTGCGCTCCAAATGTCATCACGTATTGCAGAGTGAACACGTTGTCTGTCTCACTGTCTTGGTTATCAATGCGAGTGTATTGCGCACGGATAGTACCGAAATGAGAAGAATCCCATGCGATCATCGCATCCATTTCTTTATCATTCAGCTCAGTGAAATGCATGTGGTCGCCGTGTGCATGACCATCGTAGCTTTCTGCTTCGCCGTAACGTAGACCAGCTGACCAGCTTGGGTTGAAGCGATAAACACCCGAAACATAGTAAGCGCTTAAGTTGTCTGGTGACTCTGCATCGTTTTTATATTTGCTGTCTACCACACCGTCTAACAGCATGTATTCAGCCGATAGCGTGAAGTTGCTGTATTTGTAGTTACCATCTGGTGCCCACTTCCACACAAAATCTGCGCCGTATAGGTTCGCACCCGTTACAGCCGCAGCGTGGCTGTGGTCATGTTCTTCTTCGTGACCATGACCATGGTCATGATCTTCGAATTCTTTAACTTTGCCATTTTCGTTACGCAGGTAACTTAAACCAAACTGCCAACTTGAAGATTCAGAGAAATCATTACCAAGCTTCAGCGTCGTGGTGTACACGCCAACTTCAGAACCATCTTCGACAGAAGACATTTTGCTACCACTAAGCGCTTCTACACCAAATTTTACGTAAAGGTCGGTTGGCAACACGATGTTTGCACGTACACCATCATCGTAGTAGTGCGAGCCAAGGAAAGTACGATAAGCAATTGGACGCTCAACAAAGCTATCGGTGTGCATGTGTTGGTTATTCAGGTAACCAAAGTCAGATAGGAATCGGCCAGCGCGCACGTTTACACCATATGGCAATGCCAAAGTTTCGATGAATGCCTCTTCAAGCTCTAATTCTGTCTCATCACCATGACTTTCAAGAACCGCGGTCAATGCGCCGTAAAACTTGTCGTCGATATTTGATGAGAAGTTTAATTCCGTATGGCCTAGACCAAAGCCTTCTTCGCGCTCAGAATTATGACGTTGGCCATCTTGGTAGTAGCCATCAACAACAACACCAATCTGTGGGTTCGATAGTGTGTCGGCAAAAACAGGGGATGCAAAAATGCTACCGATCACGAGAGACACCAATTTCTTATTCACTACTTTTTCCTTTTTGTTATGTTATAACATTTAATTTTGCGATGTTATAATATAACAATTCTCATTACACAAGCAGAAATTTAAATTAGGCTCCGATTTCATGTTCGTACTCAATCCATGAATTGGGCTATCAACAAATGAATCAATTGATGTTTTTTATACGTATACTAATGAGAATTAGTAATTAAATAAGTAACGGAATTTCAATATGTTGAATATGGATTTTTCAAAAAGAATCGTGATAGATACTGCTCAACAGGAATGGATCGCCAGCCCTTCCAAAGGTGTGTGGCGCAAACCTTTGGAACGAGAAGCCAAAGAATCAGGGCATACCACCAGCGTCGTTAAGTACGAGCCAAATTCGCAGTTTTCGACTCATCCTCACCCTCAAGGAGAAGAAATATTGGTGCTCGAGGGGGTATTCTCTGACGAATACGGTGACTACCCTGCCGGCACTTACCTTCGTAACCCTCCAGGAAGTCAACACGCACCATTTAGCAAAGAAGGCTGTGTGATTTTAGTTAAACTAAATCAGTTCGAATCTGAGGATCTTGAAACAGTTCGCATTAATACAAACCAAGCGAGCTGGCAGAGTGGTGTCGGTGGGTTGCAAGTCATGCCTCTGCATCATTTTGAGCACGAACATGTCGCGTTGGTTAAATGGCCAAAAGGTGAGAAGTTTCAACCACACCGTCACTTTGGTGGTGAAGAAATTTTTGTGTTATCGGGGGAATTTAAAGACGAGCTAGGAACCTATCCTCCCTACTCTTGGATACGCAGTCCACATATGAGTGAGCACTTTCCTTTTGTAGAGCAAGAAACGGTCATTTGGGTAAAAACAGGCCACCTGCCACTCCAAGCTCCTGCTCAGCAATCCTAGTGTTTGCACACTTGGCATCGTCCATTGGAACTAAAATCGGCCCGCAATTTACGAGCCGATGATCATTTCGTCACTAAGAACCCATTATTCGCGAGTGGAGCCAGTCTTTGAGCTCAGCCCGGTTATGTTTTAACACGTTCATTTCGTGATCATCAATCGGGCTTCCTTGAAGTTCTAGTACGCGGATTTCCTTATCTAAAGCATTGTAGTTTTTAACGGTTTCAGCAAATGATGCATCGTTTTCGGTAAGCTGAGTAATGGTATCCAAATGTTCTGGGAATTCATGAGTTAATGAGTGATTTTCACCTAACATAGAGACCTCTTGGCTATTATTTGAGTACAAAATAGTGCCTAATTTTTGAGCACCACATGTATAACCGTAGCATCTAATGAGACGTTAATTCGTCGCACCGTCCACAAAAAGAACAACAAAGTTATTTTCAATTTTTCCTAGAAAGTGTTTTCTTTTTAGTCTCAATAGTCGAATGCAAAAGATGCCACTATGATCGTTCTATATTAACCCTCAACAATGAGAGCGATCATGCGAAAGACAATTCTAGTTACTGGATCTACTGACGGTATTGGTTTAGAAACCGCGAAAATGTTAATTAACCGTGAACAACACGTAATAATTCATGGCCGGAATATAGAGAAAGTTCAACAAGTTGAGCAAAGTTTGAGGGAGATGAAAAGTGGTAAAGTTGAAAGCCTTGTTGCTGATTTATCCTCTCCCAATGCGGTAAAACAGATAGTGATGGAGATAACAGAACGGTTCAATCATTTAGACGTCATCATTAACAATGCTGGTGTGTACGCAACACCAAATCCAAGAACTAAAGAGGGTCTTGATGTACGCTTCGCAGTCAACACCATTGCTCCCTACTTACTCACTAGAGAGCTATTGCCGTTGCTCGGAGATACGGGTCGTGTGGTTAATTTGTCTTCAGCTGCACAAACAACAGTAAACACTAGCGCTTTACTCGGTAACAAACCATTGTCAGATGGCGAAGCATATGCCCAAAGCAAATTGGCATTAACGATGTGGTCACGAGCAATCGGACTAAAGCTTAAGAACACTGGCCCTATGTTGGTATCAGTAAACCCAAAATCATTCCTAGGTAGTAAGATGGTTAAAGATGCTTATGGGGTTGCTGGTGGTGATATCCGCTTAGGAGCAGATATTCTAACTCGCGCTGCGCTATCAGAAGAGTTTGCTCAAGCGCATGGTATGTACTTCGATAATGACATTGAAGCATTCGCGCCCCCACACCCTGATGCATTAGATCAAAGCAAAACACAGCAGATAATTGATACTATTGAATTAATCTTAAGCAAACTCTATTAATAACAATTAAGAATTATCTTGAGGTTCGTTTTTATTCGGACCTTAAAAACAATGTATTCGATAAGTGAAACTTGTTATCACTTTTCCGCAAACTCCCAATAAGGTGGCGTGCCATAGTATTCAGCAAAGTAATCAATAAAGGCACGCACCTTAGGCGCAATTAAACGAGAGCTTGGGTACACAGCCCAAATCCCAGCATCCATCGCTAAAGGGTGATCTTCGAGTACTTCCACTAGCTGACCACTTTGTAATTCTTGATAAACACTCCAAACCGAGTTGATAGAAATACCTAACCCGTTTACCGTCGCGTCTCTCATCGCATCACCATTATCAGTTTTAAAACGACCAGAAGTTCTTACATTGACCATTCCATCTTTTGTATTGAATGACCAATTATTCATTCCAACTAAGTTAATACATTGATGATTCGTCAAGTCTTGGGGCTTGTTAGGTCTCCCAAATTGTTCAATATAATCTGGTGATGCAACGATAATACGACGATCTGGCGCAAGCTTTCTTGCGACCAATGAAGAATCTTTCAACTCAGCGACACGAATGGCGACATCGAAACCTCCCTCAACCAGATCAATAATGGAATCAGAAAATCGGCAGTCCACGGTTAACCCTGGGTAACGCGCCATAAAACCTTTTAATGCGGGCACAATATGCAAGCGACCAAAAGTTGCAGAGGCGGTTATACGTAATACTCCCGTTGGCGCACTCTGCCCTGATCCAACAGCTCCCCTTGCTGCCTCCACTGTTGCAAGGACCTCCTCCGCGTGAGGTAAAAAAGCCTGCCCTTCTTCAGTTAAGGAAACTTTGCGTGTGGTGCGATGAACTAAACGAACTCCTAAGCTGTCCTCAAGTTTGTTGATGTGCGCACTAGCGACAGCAGGAGAAAGTCCAAGCTCCTGACCAGCCATGCTGATGTTGTGTGTCGAAGCCAAACGGACAAATAGCTTTACATGATCGATGTTCATTTAATTTTCAATTATTTGTAAAAAATCACCATATAGAGCTTAGCATTCTCTTCCTTACGGATAGTAAATAAATACTCCAGTTAGAAAAAACTGATGGGCAGATAGAAGTCCAGCTCAAACGCCTCATCATGGCTAAGGAAATGGTTTTTATGATAGTGAACATAAGCGGGAGTAGAACGCTGCTTAAAGCCTGAATTCGGCAACCACTTCTCTAACACCATACTCAATTGAGGAAGAAGCTCTCCATATACCCCTGTTAAGCGAAAAACAGCATGCAAACCACCCGGAATCGTCATTTGATTCACGACACCGCGTACTTTAAGCGGCTTATCAATCGCCATACAAGCCACATAGCGACACTTATCGAGCTCAACCCAAGCGGGGTTGGAGTGATGCAAACCGTATTGAACCGAAAAGTCCCGATTCTCAGAGCTTGCCCACGCCTTCAAAATCAGCCACGCATTACGAATGGAACGGCTATAACCCTCATGCCGCACATAAGCCGCAAAGCGTTGTGGAACCTCCATAATTTTAGGTTCTGGCAACTCGCGTTTAGCAACCCGATGATAACCCGCAGCCACTTCTGGATCTTTTAGATACGGCTTTTCTGCGACTTGTAAATCATGCTTTCGCCACGCGCCAGGAGACATAGCGAACGTTGCTTTAAACGCTCGGCTAAAAGAAGATACCGAGCTAAAGCCGCACTTGTTAGCAATGTCTAACACCGATGAGCTGGTATCAAACATCAGTTGATTGGCGGCGTATTCCATTCTTGTTCGACGGATATATTGATGGACAGACTCCCCTACCACATCTTTAAAAATACGATGGAAGTGCTGTTCAGAATAGGCTGCTACATCTGCTAGCTCTTTAGCCGATAAATCTCTGCTAATGTCCTGGTGAATGTAAAACAGCACGTCATTGATTCTGGAAACTTGTTGATGGCTCACGGAGTAAACTTTCGCTTAAATAGCATAAATGGACATATTTAACAGCATAAATGGACACACCAAGCTTGGCAATTTACCTATACTATTTCTGACATAAAAAAAGACAATTACGAGAAGCACAGCACATGGAAATCGCACAGTCATTACAACAAACTAAGTCATCCTACATCCGAGAGATCCTCGCAGCAGCAAGCGATAAGAACGTCATTTCTCTTGCAGGTGGCTTACCGGACGAAAAAACCTTCCCGATCGACTTAATGAAACCGACGCTAGAAAACCTCGCGAATATGCCAGAGGTGTTTCAATATGGCGCAACAGCAGGCTACGCACCGCTACTTAATTTTTTGACCGATTATTACCAGCTGCCAGAATCTCATTTGGCGATGATCACAACGGGCTCTCAGCAAGGGCTAGATTTGATTGCGCGTGCGTACGTGAATCCGGGCGATAAAGTGGTAATGGAAGCACCGAGCTACCTTGGTGCTATGCAAGTATTCGGTCTAGTGCAAGCCAACATCGTGACTGTTTCACAAACCGAGTGTGGTCCAAACCTTGAAGAACTTGAACAATGCTTTGCTACACAGCAACCGAAAATGTTCTATGCCGTGCCCGATTTTCACAACCCAACGGGCGTGTGCTGGGCGCTAGAGACTCGCCAAAAAGTTGCCGAGCTTTGTATACAATACGACGTGGCATTCATTGAAGACGCACCATACCGCGAGCTGCGTTTTTCTGGTGAAGCACTGCCGCTAGTTTCGGACTTCTGCCCACAGCACTCCATCGTATTGCGCTCTTTCTCCAAAATAGCTTCACCAGGCTTGCGTATTGGTGTAGTTACGGGCAAAAACAGCTACCTTGAGCCACTCATCAAAATTAAACAAGGTGCCGATCTGCACTCTAGTATTCCTATGCAAGCTTTGCTGCATGGTCTACTGCAACATGACAACTTCGAAACGCACATTTCAACCATCTGTGCGCTTTACAAATCACGTTACGATGTCATGTTTGCTGAACTGCAAAAACAGCTGCCAGAAAGTTGCGTACTCAAACCCGTCGATGGTGGTATGTTCGTTTGGGTCGAGATTCCAGAATGCGACACCTTCGAACTGGCGAAAAACCTTCTCGCAAACTGGGTTGCTGTAGTGCCGAGCCCGGTCTTTTATCCAGAAGGTTCAAAGGTAAAAGCCGCTCTGCGTCTTAACTTTACCAATGCTACACCAGAAGAACTGACGACAGCTGTCTCTCGACTCGCGGATGTCCTCAACACGTTGTAATTGAACACGAGTGTAAGAACCTGCCTTTGAGATTCAAAAAAGTCTCAAAGGCAGCATCAAAAAAGTTCCCCAAAAAAATTTATATTTTTCCTTCAAATCAACTCTCTACAGTAAGTGCCTGTTTTCTCTTGAACCTCTCACTCATATAAAAATGAGAACTCAATCACGTATTTGATGGTTGGAAAAGTTACGTCTATCTTTCAGTCAAAGACATCAACTTCGCAGCGTTAATGCTCTCAATTTCAGACACTTTATCAATCGTGGCTTAGCGGTTGATAAACGACTAAAAAAGCATCTGTGGGCATACCCACTACGAAGGGTTGACCAGAACCATTCTGAATGTCGCGAGCCAATCTTTTGATTGGCAATTACGTCAGTGAATCGCACCAAATGACCGAGGGGTTATCAGGATGAATACTCGAACCACGACAGGACTCGTCACCATCGGCTGGTCCGTTACACTTTCACTTTTTACCGCATTCGCCGTGTATGCCAATACGTCGCCAAACTGTAGTGACGTATTAGCGGGCAACACAACCGCCGCATCGCAAAAAATGATGGTTTTATTGGGCGAAGACATCACCAAATCCAACCGTATAACTACGGTGATTCCAGCCGAAAACAATCCATTTGTGACCGAAGAACTGGTTTCGGTTTCTAACGACGTATCGCCAAACGGTCGTCTTTCACAAAAGAGTTTGGAAGAGATTCGGAAAGTCCGCTCAAATCTAGAGAAAGCAGCACAGGAAGTAAGCCGATTACAGGGCACTTTTGAAGTGGCTTTCATCAGTTTGATTGATGGTTACTGCCAATTTTCTAATCATAAACGTACTCAACATGCCAAAATCGACTTTGACCATTTGGAAGGCCTCACTTTGTATTCAATCCCCGCTTTAATAGCAATGGTCGATCAGTCGTACTCCATGGCAAAGAATCGAATCGCTAATGAGCAGAAACAGTTAAGCGACATTGAAAAAGAGAAACAGCGGCAGAAACAACAAGCAGCCGCGGCAGCAGCCGCTCGTTACCAAGACGGTAACGTACTCGTAAGAGTCGAGAACTTTGATGGCGCTAATGTGACATTTTCCGTTACTAACATTGGTTCACAAGGATCATTACAACCAAATTTCAACACGTTTAATGCATATCGCACAGAAAGTGGAGAATTAATCTACAAGTCAGAATCTTTACTACACCTGGCGGATACTGCAGGTAACACACTTGAAACAATGGGTATCGCTGAGCTCTCATCACAAGGTGGAAGTGACATATCGATCTCTCCTGGAGAAACCCGAAAATTCGTTACTAGCATTGCTTCAGAAGTCGCGCCACATACGCAGTTGAGCTTAGAGTTTCCAGCCAAAGTGCTTAATACCGAGCGAGACTTTACATTGTCGTTCTCTGATACATCAGCGGTGGCGACAGCAAACGTCAATTAACGCAAAGTCGCCAGTATTTGTAGAACGCATCAAAGACAGGCGAGCAGCGCCTGTCTTTCAATTATGAGCAAGAAAATCGCTACTGTTTGCACTTGTAAGCATTTGCAAACATCGTCACTGACGTAGAAAAGCTCAACGGTTGATACAAGTACAAGGTATCTGCGCCTAAATCCGCCGCCTTGATGCGCATTTGGTTTAGCGTCCCCCAAACCATGTCTTTATCTGCGTGAAGCCAGTAGTCGTAAAAGTGTCCTTCTGAGCCGATCACGGTACCCATTAGTTCACAGTTTTCAATCGCATTCACATTGTCCCAAAGCACCTGTACTTGCTCAGATTCTTGAGTTGGGAACGTCACACATCCCGTTAATGATGCCGCTAACGCGAGAGTCATCACTCGCTTTTTCATACTTATATCGCCAAAATTTTTCATAGATGGCAGATTTTATGAATGGCTGATGTGATGACTAGCAAAAACTTTTTATCGCGTGTTCAAGCAGAATTAATGGACAACGGAAAAGACTCAAAAGGTGATCATGCAGCTAGCGAGCAAAAACCTAATAATCACAGACCTAGCAATAAAGCTGTATCTGAGATACAACAGTAATGATTAAATAGCCGCGAGGGATAGAGTTTGGTTGCTAAAAATAAGCTAATTCGCTATACAGCTACGGAAGTCGCTGATGCATTTGACAAAGAAGATGAGCTCATTAAACAAGTTCAGTCCAACCAACTCTCGCAAGTGCTATTGCTTTGGCAAGTAAAAAACCCAACGCTCGTGCTTCCCGCGGGTAAGAAATGGCCAGTGTCTAATGAGTTAGAACATGCGTTAAATACGTCTGGCTGGAAGCTCTTTTCTCGTAAAACCGGTGGTGCCCCAGTCCCTCAGGTGCCAGGTATTATCAATCTATCCCACATTTACCACTGGCCAGAAGGCGAGCCTTACAGCATCAAAAAAGCGTATCTCGATTTATGTGCGATATTAACGGTTTTCTTTAAACAGCTCGGCGTGAAAGTGGATGTTCATGCTACGCCTTATTCCTACTGCGATGGCGAGTACAACCTCAACATTGGCGGGCAAAAAGTCGTGGGAACCGCGCAGCGCGTTTTACTGAAAAAAGGCGGTGGGCAAGTGGTGTTATCACAAGCATGCATTCTGATTGATGCCGACGTCGAGAAGATTGTCGAACCAGTACGAATGTGTAATCAGCTTTGCGGTCACAGCGATGATATTCGTGGTGATGTCCACACACCGCTCTTCCATCATGTATCCGACCGCCCATCGGTAGATTCGCTCTTTCAGCAATTGACGAGTGCGTTTTTAACGCATGCAAAAGCGGAGTAATGAAAGGAGCAAGCCTCCCCCACACTCCGAACAGCATTTGATAAACTAAAACTGCATACCGTGATAGCGATGTAAGAATGGGCATCGCCAACGTAAAACCATTCAATCGATCGACCAAACCAGTTATCAGTTTTGCCTGCCAAAAAGAAATGAGATCCAGTTCAAATATTTATCCATGACGGAATTAGTTGAAGCCTGCGCGTAAAAGCCTCAGAATGTCGCACTTTTCGCACCGATTTGTTTTCGGCGCGTTGTTATCTAACTCTACAATTGAGAATCATACATATGGGTTTTACCTCGTTAGGTCTATCTGCTCCAATCCTTAAAGCTATTCAAGAGAAAGGCTACGACACCCCTTCGCCAATTCAGGCAAAAGCAATTCCTGCTATTTTGGAAGGGAAAGACGTAATGGCAGCAGCGCAGACTGGTACAGGTAAAACTGCAGGCTTTACGCTACCGATTCTTGAGCGTTTATCGAACGGCCCTCGCGTTCGTGCTAACCAAGTTCGAGCACTGATCCTAACGCCAACACGTGAGCTTGCAGCTCAGGTGCAAGAAAACGTATTTATGTACGGCCGTCATCTTCCACTAAGCAGTGCGGTTGTTTTTGGTGGTGTGAAGATCAACCCGCAAATGCAGCGTCTTCGCAAAGGTGCGGATGTGTTGGTCGCGACACCAGGGCGCCTGATGGATTTGTACAACCAAAATGCGGTGAAGTTCGACCAACTGGAAGTGCTAGTGCTCGATGAAGCAGACCGTATGTTGGATATGGGCTTTATCCGTGACATTCGTAAGATCCTAGCTCTGCTACCAAAACAGCGTCAGAACCTACTTTTCTCGGCGACTTTCTCGGATGAAATCCGTGACCTTGCGAAAGGCTTGGTGAACAACCCGGTTGAGATTTCAGTGAACCCGGCAAACTCGACGGCGAGAACGGTTGAGCAAAGCATCTACCCAGCAGACGTGAAAAAGAAAGCACCGATGTTGGTTAAATTGATCAAAGACGGCGATTGGAAGCAAGTGCTGGTGTTTACGAAAACGAAACACGGCGCAAACCGTCTGACGAAGTTCCTTATCGAACAAAACCTACCGGCTGCTGCCATCCACGGCAACAAGAGCCAAGGCGCGCGTACCAAAGCACTGGCGGATTTTAAATCGGGTGAAATTCGTGTGTTGGTCGCGACGGACATTGCTGCGCGCGGTATCGATATTCCTCAATTGCCGCAAGTGGTGAACTTTGAGCTACCTAAAGTGGCAGAAGACTACGTTCACCGTATTGGTCGTACTGGCCGCGCGGGCGAAGTAGGTAAAGCGATTTCACTGGTGTGTGCGCTAGAAGCATCTGAGTTGTTTGCGATTGAACGTTTGATTCAAGAAGTACTACCACGTAAAGAGTTGGAAGGTTTTGCGCCAACCAATGTGGTGCCAGAATCTAAACTGGATACGCGCCCAATCAAACCGAAAAAACCTAAGAAGCCGAAAAAACCAAAAGCGCCAAATGCTGCAAGTGAAAACGCCCCAGCAGCCGAAAAGAAAGCAGGCAATGGTGCAAACAAACCTAAACGTCGCTTCAACGGTGGTAACAACGGCAACAAAAACAGCACCAACCAAGGCGGTGCGGGCAAGCCTAAAGGCAACCGTGAAGGCCAAGGTCGTGCAAACAGTAAACCAGATGACCGCAAACCTAACGGCAACAAGCCAAATGGCAATAAGCCGAATGGAAATAAACCAAACGGTAATAAGAGTGGCAACGCTGGTAAACCGTCAGGTAACCGCAAGCCAAACAATGCTAAACCTGCAGGAAACAAACCGTCAGGTCAGCGCCGTAAACCTCGTCCGCAGGCGGCAAACTAACCTGTAAACGGCCCCCGATAGCAAATACAACAAAGCCGCTGATAATCTCAGCGGCTTTGTTTTTCTTAGAACGCAGCTTTGTTAAAACAGCCTACATTAAAGGTGTGATTCGAATATCTGCGATTTGCGCTTCGTTCTTTTCACCCTCAATACCACCTGCGTAGATGTAGGTTTCATTCGATTTGAGGTAACTCATATTGAAGTGGTCCTTCAGCGCGACCTGATAGGTTTTTCCCTGCTCCAACGTCACCTCAATTGGCGTTGAGTAACGCATACCTTGGTTTTCACCAATATGGCCCATCTGCAAGTAACCTTGACCAACCACTTTACCTGCATCATCCAATACCTCTAACAATTTCACGGTGTTCGTGATGCCAGTATTAAGTTGCCCTAGGTTATTGTTGTACCAAGCATCGAACTGGTAAGTGCCCGTTAAAGGAGCTGTAAACGACTCTGCACCTTTTACGATACCACTGTCTTTGCGCACCGTAACCACTGAGACATTGTCTTTGAGTGGCTGATATTCGCCATCAAGTTTGATGCGGATCTCTTCACCGACACAAACCGGCTGGCTTGGGTTAGAACGGAAGCCTTTATCGTTAATGCTTTCAGCCAAATAACAAGCAAAACCTGTTGGCGTATCGGAATAAGATTGAGCAATCACGTTCTTTTGAATCAGCTCGCCATTGCGATACAAGTTCACGTTGTACTTGCTCGTCACGTCAATCGAAACCGAATTATCAACGCTTTTTACCACCAATGTCGGCTCTTGCGGAGAATAAACACGGCTGTCTTTACTCACATACGGTTTCACATCAGAAACTAAAGTAATGCTGCTATCTACATTCACAAGCGCGCCTAATGTCACGTGGAAATGCCCCTCTTCGTCCATCGTGACATTCTCAACTGGGTAGTAACCTGTTTCATCTTTGCTTACTTCAGGCAAGTCAATCGTTACCGAGTAGTTCTTTCCTTTGAAGGCAAAGTTTTCCAAAGTGATTTGTTCAGACTGAGCCAACAAGTTATTGCGCACCCAACTTGTGATAAATGGCTGCACTTCCAACTTACCCGTTTCGGTATGAACGCCGAATAGGGTCTCTACCACCATGTTCAAGTAGCCACCCACAGACCAAAGCTGACGCTGAGAGTTAATCACTGGGCCATCCATGCTTGGATCTTCACCATGATCACTATGGATGATGAATGACTTACCAGAAAGCCACTCTAAGTTTTCCATGTTGGATAAATTAGTTGCCGTGCCACGAACCAACGATTGAATCGCATTGTTCGCCGCAGCCACGTTCTGTGTTTGATGCGCGGCGCGCAAGCTGTACGCGGTAACAAATGGCCAAATTGCGCGGTTATGGTACACAGGCACATCCGGTTGTTGAGGGAAGTAAACCGGCACGCCAAACTCACTGTGTGGGTAATTGGCCATGATTTGTTTCGCCTGCGCATCACTTGCCACGCCACTGATGATCGCAAGTGCTTCGCCCAACATGTCGTATTTGTCGACCGCGATGTCTTTGCCATTGTCAAACAAATAGCTTACGTACATACCGCGTTCGGCATTCCAAAACTGCTCGTTGATAGCGGTTTTTAACTGCTCAGCCCAATCGGTGTATTTGACCGCGCTGGTTGAGTCGTACTTCTCTGCCAACTTAGCCGCGAGATGAATCGCGCGGTAGTGAACCACGTTTGTCGATAACGCTTTGCTGCTACCAATCGCATTTACATCGTTTGGCGTCCACGTTGAGTAAGTTTGCTCACGCCAATCAAGGAATGATTGCTCACCAGTGTATAAACCAGATTTCGCATCAAAAGCCGCCAAGCGATCGGCTTCAAGTGTATTACTGATCGCTTTATATGCGCGCTCTGCAAACTGGTTGTACTCTTCCCCATCCAATGCCGAAAGTAAGCGTTCTGCACCAAGCGCCCAAGTCGTGCGGTCGGTACTGATTGGCCAGCTGCCGCCCGTGCCCGTGTCTTGCACAATCTGCTCGCCATCGTATTGCTGATCGGTCGTGTCGCGGAAAGCAGACAATTTGAAATTCAAACCATTTTGCACCCGAGTTGGATTCATCAATGCAAGCGAAAGGTCTGCTGCGTACGCCAAATCACGCGTCCATACGTAATGCCACTTCGCGCCCGTCTCAAAAACTTCCGCTTTGATTGGGTTGTTGTAGTTGTAATTGCCGTCTTTGATTTCAGAAACGGCAAGCTGGTCTAGCTCTTTCATCGTCAACGCAAACAACGCGTCAAACGCGACATCACCCGACACCACTCGCGGCCCTGTTTGTTCATTAATCACTAAGCCTTGGTCGAGCGCATCACGCAATTCTGTCGTCGTTGAAATACCAAATTCACGCAGCTCAGCTTTAGGATCTTTCACCGAAAAAATCACGGTATCACTCGAGTCATCGTAATTGGCGAACAGTTTCACTTCTTTATTCTGATGCCCTTCATGCACCATTGCAGGGTCGAGAATCGCATCAGAGTAGTATTTTTCCGCTTCTTCTTGCGTTGCTTTCGTCACAGTCATTGTCGCGCGACTTTCATCGGCAAAGCTCACAGAAAACTTGTAATACCCTTTGTCTTCAAACGTGATCTCAGAGTTGCAATCATCGTTCATACACGCGTCATTCGTGTCTGGTTTAGGCAGGTACTCCTGAGCTTTGTCGAACGCCGCGGGCTCCTCAAAATAGGTGTATTGGATCTGCCAACCCGGATCAGCAATCTTGAACTGATTGCTACCTCGAGCGACGCGCAGTACGGTTTCGTACTCGTTATTACCCAAATAGTTTAGCTTGGCATGCTCTGCCGTGCCCCAATCCCCATTTAAACCACGTAAATATAAGTCGGCTGAAATAATTGGTTTGTCGACCGGCACAGGCGCATCAGAGGAATCTGATCCACATCCAGCAAGACCAATACAAGACGCGACAGCAAGCGCAATAAAACTCGGTTTCATGTTCATCCCTTAGATTGTTGTTTTGGCGACAGTCTAAAGAACACCCTTTTGAGGGGAAAATAGGAAGTCAGGAGCGAGCTATAGATAACATCTATACGCCAAACCCCAACAGTGATGTAGATCTATGAAATGCGCATAATTTCAATCAAATGAGATTACAGATTTGTGATTTATAAATGAAATTGTGCAAAATACCCCTCGTTCTTAGAGGGGAAAGAAAATGGACAAATCTCTGCAGCAATTTTTACTGGTTGCACGCTGCCAAAGCATCAGCGCTGCGGCAAGAATGGCAGGGTTAAGCCAGCCAACGGTAACAAGCAATTTAAAGAAGCTGGAAGAGAATCTCGGCGTGACGCTGTTTGAACGTCACCCTAATGGCATGGTGTTGACCGAATACGGACGCATCCTCTATCGCCATAGCAACGCGATGCAGCATGAATACAACCAAATGATGCAAAGCATTGATGAACGGAAACAGTACCAAGTCGGAAAAATTAAAATGGGTACTGGCGATGCGTGGTGGCCGCTGTTCGTCAAACAAGCAATCAATGAACATCTGACCGAGCAGCCATCAGCATCTACGCACGTCGAATTTGGCAACCACTTAGGCTTGATGGATTCATTAATCAACGAACAGATTGAATTCTTCATCGGCCACGAGATTGTCGGCTTGTCGTCTAAATGCGATGTTACGTTTATTCCACTATTTCAAACGGTTGATGCCTATTTTGTTTCCCCAAACCACCCACTTCTAGGGAAAACCGTCACCGAAGATATGCTGCACGAATACCCCGCTCTTTCGGTCACTTATGACGCTAAGAAATTCGCTCACGTCATCGATAACCCAATCCCGAAGCAAAATGAACGCGAAAGGCAGCAACTGGATGACAGACCGACTTACGAAGTGGATTCTCTGCTCGCCAGCATTGATGTACTGAAAGAAAGCGTCGCGGTGATGTCTTATACCGGCCACCTCAAACCGTATTTGGAATCCTTTGGCTTACGATGCTTAACCATGGAAAACGAACCAAACCCTGGCACCGTCGGGATTTATCGCCACCGCCGAGAAACCTCGGAATCGCATCTAGATCTGATTGCTGGTATCACTCAGCGCGCTAAATTGCTCAATTAGAAAGTCCAAAAACAGGCGAACTCTTTTCGGTTGATATTGGCGGCTTTGATAAATGACATGTAGATCCGCTTCAGCGCCTTGCGAAAAGGCGCTGAAGTTTTTCATATACCCATCCAAAACCGTTACTAAACGTTGTTTTTTGAGGTCTTGCTGAATATCTAAAATCGATTTCAACGCAATCCCCGCACCGTCCAACGCCCATTGTCGAATCACTTCACCATCATCAGAAAATCGCTTTGGCGTGACCGTGATCGTTTGGTGAGACTCTTCATCTTTAAAGTGCCACGTTTTTAATTCTTCATTGCTGCGCACCATGGCTAAGCAGCGATGGTCCGCGAGATCTTGAGGACAGTTTGGGACACCTTGCTTCGCCAAATAATCAGGTGACGCGCACAGTACGCGTTGACTCGATGCCAGCTTGCGCGAGATGAGATTGCTGTCCGCTAACTCACCGTAACGAATCACCAAATCGAGCCCCGATTCAGCCAAGTTTGATAAATTGTCATTAAGATAAAGATAAGGTGTCACATCCGGATATTGCTCAGAAAAAGCCGACACCATCGGCGAAATAATTTGTTTGCCAATATCTCGTGGAGCTGAAATTTTCAACGTTCCGCGCACTTGCGAAATACCCGTTTGCAGCAAGTTTTCCGTCTCTTTCACGCTATCAATGATGTTCAGACAAGCTTGATGGTACATTGCCCCGGCGTCCGTGAGTGATACATGGCGGGTACTTCGGTTGAGCAGCTTTACGCCATAGCGTTCTTCTATCGCTTGCAGCCTTGCCGTTACCGTCGCCGGAGATAAACCTAGCTCCCTTCCCGCCGCTGCCAGACCTTGATGTTTAACGATGCTGACAAACAACGTCATATCCGAAAACTTATCCATCTTCGCGCCCTTATTGTTTAGAAAAACTGAATAATCAATTCAGATATTACCCAATTATCAAATTAAGTCGAATCCATATACTGGCCCTATCGACATTGTTTAGACCCAGAACGTTATGTGGCAGGGAAAAGTTAAACGCCGTAACGCTGTTCAACGCACAACAACACGCCCTGCCCAGCCAGAGATAGGAAACAAAAAATGAAACTGTACATTTATGAACATTGCCCCTTTAGCGCCCGCGTCCGTTTTGTTGCAGGCATGCTGAATATTCAGCTCGACGTCATCAACATTGCGTATGACGACGAGAGCACCACCACAAACATCATCGGCGCAAAACAAGTTCCTCTTTTGATCAAAGACGATGGTGAAGCCATGGCGGAAAGCTTAGACATCATCAACTACTTCCTTGAATTATCATCTTCCAACGAAAGCAGCCAACCCTCAACACCGGTTTTAGACTGGCAAAAACAAGCGTTTTTACCGCTACAAAAAGTCGGGTATCCGCGTTGGTCAAACATGACATTACCGGAATTTGCAACAGAAACCGCTAAACAAGCATGGCGTGCAAAAAAAGAAACCGAAGCGTTAAATTTTGAAGCTTTGATTAACGATACACCTGCGATTGCGAAAGAAGTTGCCGCTTTGATAGAACAAACTAAACCCTTGCTCAACCTAAGTTCAGAAAAGCAAACGTCACTGGTTGATCAAGCCATTATGTTCTCTATTCTACGCGGTTTTTTCAGTGCGCCCGAAGTGCAATGGGATCCAGCCGTACTTCACTGGATGGCAACCGCTCGTAAAGCGACCAACGTGCCAGTACTTATCTAAGGAGCGCATCATGAAACAAAGAACAAATAAGCTGTTTGAACCAGCTCAACTGAAAGCGTTGTCACTACAAAACCGTATTGTCATGGCACCAATGACTCGCGCACGCACCACTCAGCCGGGCAACATCCCGAATGAGATGATGGCAACGTATTATCAACAGCGCGCTTCTGCCGGGCTGATCATTTCCGAAGCCACACAAATTTCGGACGATTCTCAAGGCTACTCGTTCACCCCTGGCGTTTACACCGATGCGCAAGTGGCGGGCTGGCAGGGTGTGACCCAAGCGGTCAAATCACAAGGCGCAGCGATGTTTTGTCAGCTATGGCATGTGGGCAGAGTGTCTCACCCAACATTCCAAAATGGTGAACAGCCTATCGCGCCATCTGCGCTCGCTCCGGTAGAGACGCAAGTTTGGATTGCAGATGAACAAGGCAACGGCAATATGGTCGATTGTGTTGAGCCTCGCGCCATGACACAAGCGGATATCAACCGAGTTGTCGGTGATTTCGCGAACGCAGCCAAACGCGCCATTGAATCGGGTTTTGATGGTGTGGAAATCCACGGCGGGAATGGGTATCTGATCGATCAGTTCTTAAGAACCAATTCAAACCATCGAACAGACAACTACGGCGGTTCACGAGACAATCGTATCCGTTTTCTTATCGAAGTAGTGGATGCAGTTATCGCCGCTGTTGGTGCGCATCGAGTTGGAGTGAGATTGGCACCATTCATTACGTTTAAAGATATGGACTGCCCAGATATCGTGCCAACAATCTTGGAAGCATCAAAGCAACTACAGGAGCGCGACATTGCCTACTTGCACTTGTCCGAGGCCGATTGGGCCGATGCACCAACGATTCCTGAGACGTTTCGAATCGAACTTAGAAAGCGCTTTCGCAACGCTATCATTGTCGCAGGTCGCTACAATCCTCAACGAGCAAACGAAGTGTTAGAGAAAGGCTACGCGGATCTTGTCGCATTCGGACGGCCATTCGTAGCAAACCCAGACTTAGTCTCTCGCTTGCAACATCACCATCCGTTGGCAGAACTCGATGGCTCAACGTTGTTTGGCGGAAACGAACGAGGCTACACCGATTACCCTGCTCTGCAACAGGAATGCGCAGAACAGGCCTAACAAAAAAGCCCCAACCTAGCTGCTACGGTTGGGGCTGTCACCAAACTAAAATTGGTTTTAGCTAGCTTAATCTGGCTAAGAGTTAAATCACTTCTAACGCGCCGCTGCGCCAAGGTTCGATAACGACTTTGATGTGATCATTTGGCGTCATTAACTTTGTAAATGCGTCTTCGACACCATCGATTCCCACTTTGGCGGTGAGCATTTTCTGCCAAGGCAACTTATGTTCGGCAATCGCTTGTAGGCATTGCTCAAACTCGTGCGGTTGGTAGTAGTAAGAGAATCTCAAATCGAGCTCTTTTACCGTCGCGTACGCGTAGTTAATGATTGCGGGTGTCGTATGGATACCCGAGATGACGATTCGCGCTCGGGCAGGAGCGCGGCGCAGAAAATCGTCAATCAAGGTATGCTTGCCAACACACTCATAAATGACCAGGCGTGAATTCATCGCGTACTGCTCACCAACGGCGATCTCGTCTTCCTTGGTCGGGTTGATCAATCGATTTGCGCCAAACTCGCTGGCAAGTTGCAGCTTTTCTTCCTGAAGATCGACCGCAAGAATATTGCTGACGCCACGTTGTTTCAGTGCAGCAATCACCGCCAGCCCTATAGGGCCGCAACCGACAACCAGCGCTGTTTCTTCCGTTTCGATTTCACTGCGGTTGACCGCGTGCAAACCGACCGCTAGTGGTTCGGTTAATGCCGCCGCCTCAGACGGCATTCCGTCTGGCACAGGTAGCAATAACGCTTCATCAAGCAGGAAATACTCAGAGTAAGCGCCATAAGTACCCGGAGTAACACCAACGCCCGCGCCATTTTGGCTGAGCAACATCGGCACTGAGGTGACTCGGCTACCAACGGACAACGTTTGCTGCGTATCGGCACCGTATTCGATAATTTCCGCACAGAACTCATGCCCCAACATCACTTGAGCGTGCTCACCGGCTTCATCAGGCATCAACCCGAGCTGGTGGAATACATCAAATACCTCATCCGCGTGTCGAGTAATGTGAAGGTCGGAGCCACAAATGCCACAAGCTAGACTACGAACCAACACTTGTCCCGCTGCAGGTTTGGGGATTTCGACTTGCTTCAGGCGGACACTACCATCCTGCATTATGATACTGTTCATCTGTTGCATGGGGTTACTCCGCTAGCTCATCGCTTAGGCCAGCAATCGCACCCGGTTTGATGTAGCGCGCAGTGAAGCCTTGTGCTTTCGCTGTTGCAATAACAACTTGCTCAATCCAACCTGCATCCATGATGTTGATGAAGTTACCCTCGTCGTCAAAGTTAATGTTCGCACCTTGGATCACCATAAAGCCATCTGCACCACCCGACTCTTCTGGACAGTGAAAGGTATGAATCGAACCACCTGGCTCATACAAATAACTACCAGCGGTTTGGACTTGGTTTGGGTATTCAATGTAGTGCCAAGCGCCACTCAGTGTATAGAAATGCACCACACCAGTGTGGAAGTGCTTAGGTAAAGTCACGCCCGGTTTGAACTTGGCGCGTATCACCCAAGTTCCGTTTTCTGGATCAAGAAACAGGGGATAAACATCCACACCCGGTAATGCGTCTTTGATGATCGACTCTTCATTGGTATTAAGAGTTAATAAGAAATCTTGGTGCTGAATAACTTCTGGTAATGACATAACTTACATCCTCGCTGTTGCTGTAATGTGGCGTACTCGCCTATCCCATAAGTGGGTACTTAAAATTCTCGAAACCGTCAGATGCGCTGATGGTACAACCGTTGATACAGTTGGCTTTCTCGCTGACCAGAAACGCCACCACATCAGCAATCTCTTCTGGTTGTGTGAAGTTTTGACGCATCTGTTCTTTGCGGATGTGGTCCCACAGGCCAATCTCTTCGTATTGCCTTAACATCGGAGTATCAACGCGTCCCGGAGCGACAGCGCAAACACGAATACCCAATGGTGCGAGTTCTAATGCGGCGCATTTGGTCATCATATCGACTGCGGCTTTACTGACGTTGTAGGTAAAGGTCATCTCAGACGCCATTCGTGCGTAAACAGAAGAAGTATTGAGGATCACGCCCGGCGTGCCTTGCGCTTGGAATTGTCGCCCAGCGGCGAGAATTCCGTAGTAGACACCATTTTGGTTGACCTTTGAGATCGGCTCAAAATCAGCAATTGGGTCGTGGTCAAGCAGAGGTTTCGGTGCACCGATGCCCGCGTTGTTGACCATGATGTCAAGTGAGCCAAATAGTTCGACCGCGTACTTCACCATGGCTTCGACTTGTTGGTAATCGGTGACGTCCGCAACAAAGGTTTCCAACTGCTTAGGGCCAAAACTTGCGTACATTTGCAGTGATTGCTCTGAAATATCGACAGCAAGCACTTTGGCTCCTTGCTCTCTTAGCTTTGCAATAATAGCTTGCCCAATTCCACCCGCAGCGCCAGTCACGATGGCCGTTTTATTGATAAGTTCCATACACCTTCTCATTCATGCGTTTTTGTTATCAAAATGTAACCTAGATCAACTCACTGACACTCACTTGACCTTTTGCGAAGTAAATTTGATACATTGCGATTTACAACCTGTTAACATTTAAAAATCGAGACATGTATATCGTACGAAGTGGCGCTGCCGATAAATTTGATAGCTTGGTTTCCGAACTGGGGCAGAATCCGGTTGAGATTATGGCTGCCGTCGGGCTGTCTGCGGCGCAGTTTCGCAATCCCGATACGTATCTCGCCTACCCTAGGCTGGCTGAATTGCTGGAGGAAGCGGCTGCTCGTTGTAAGCAACCGCTGTTTGGTGCGTTGCTCGCCGAGCGCCAAAACCTGCAAAGTTTAGGTGATTTGCCGATGTTGGTTTCCCGCGCAGAAACGGTCGGTGAAGCCTTGGTGCGGGTGAATGATTTTCTCTATCTGCATTCGTCAGGAGTCACTCTCAACATGACGCCACAAGATGATTGGGTACGGTTGTCGCTCAATATTGATGTGCACAGCGAACGCGGTATCGCGCAGTTGATGCAGTTGAGTGTGTCGCACTTAGCCATGTTTGTTACGAGCTTACTTGATATTGAAGCGAGCCACTTCTCTTTACACCTCAACCAACACGCCAGCTTCGAGGCAGAACAGAGCGCATTTGCCCAGCAGAACAAACTGCGTTTCGGTGATAAGTTTGACGGTATCCTACTTAAAGCGAGTCTACTTAACGCTAAGAACCACCAAGATGAAGACGCACTAGAGCGCCATTTTCAACAGCACCTCAAAGAGCTGCAAACCCGTTACCCCAACAATCTCAGTGACCAAGCAGCAAACATGATTGGCCGTCTGCTCTCAACCGGAGAATGCAGCGTTGAGCGCGTTGCAAGAGCATTGGACCTGCATCCGAGAATGCTGCAAAACAAGCTGAAACAACAGGGCACAAATTATCGGCAGCTTTTACAGCAAGTGCGTCAGGATTTCGCCGAACAGCGATTGCATGAGAATATTCAGAGTATTACCGATATCGCGTTGCAACTGGGCTATGCAGAAACTGCGGTCTTCAGCCGCCACTTTCGCCGTTGGACGGGAAAATCGCCGAGACAATGGCGACAAGAAAAAACTCAGTTACAAACGTTTAAGCCCATCAGATAAAAGCATAAATAACCTATCGCTCAGACCAAAAAGTGTGAGGTGGGAGGGTTGGTATCGAGAATTTCAGCAATCACAGATAACCCGTGTTTGATGTAGCCTCGATTAGTCTCTGCTCCCAAACTAATTCGCACGTAAGGCATTGGCTGATTAGTATCGAGAACAAACGGTTTGTATCCCGTGATCTGCACCCCTGAACGCTTAGCCGAAGCAACCAGGTCATCGCTATTCCACTGCTCGGGTAGTCTCAACCAAATGTGCTGTCCATTCGGGTGCGAGCTATAAACATGCCCTTCTAAAGCGGCTTTTGCTATTCGCTGTCGCTTAGCAAACTCATTGACTTGAAAGCGAATAAGTCGATTTAACGTACCGTTCTCGATCCACAAATGAGCGACTTCAAATGGTAATGGAGTCGCAGACCAACTCGTTGCCGCTAAACGACCAATCGCGTGCTGCAAAAAATGACGTGGGACCGTCAGATAGCCAGTGCGCATGCCTGGCGCTACAACTTTGGTTAAACTGGTGACATAGAAAGCTTGTTCGGGTAACAATGTGGCAAGGGGTGGGACACGGTTAGGTTCTAGTGCTCCATACACGTCATCTTCAATGACATAGATGTCGTATTGCTGTGCAATATTCGCTATCGCCTCTCGGCGTTCAACATCCATATGCGCACTAGTCGGGTTAGCCATGCTCGGTGTGCAACACAATACCTTGATTGGTTTGTGTTTACATGCCCATTCAAATGCATCCGGCGTTATACCAAACTCATCCATTTCAAGTGGTTGCAACTTAAATCCAAGCATTCTCGAGCGAGAGATCAAGCCATGATCAACCAAGTGACCACAAGCAACTAAATCACCGTGTTCAACAACTGTGCTTAAAGCCAACGTTAAACCATGGCATGCTCCATTTGTGAGTAATATTTGATCGGCACCCACATTCAGCCCTTGGCTACTTAGAAATCGAGCTCCTGACTCAATATGATGAGGCTGACCTGTTACCGGCTTTGCCTTACTGATCAAACCACGATTGTTTGTTTGCCCAGCAATCTCCATTAACGCCTGATTAAAAAGCGTAATGTGGCGATCGGTCACCACTGGATGTGCAATCGACATATCAATTTCATCCGGCGTTTCTTTCATCTCTTGTGTCAGCATGAACTCCGTGTCCGTACTTTCATCCACAAAACCTGATTTGACAAAAGTACCATTCCCAACCCAAGACTCGATCGCCCCTTTTTTCTCTGCATAACCATATGCATGGCTCACCGTTTGTACGCTGACGCCAATTTGCTCTGCAAACTCACGATGTGTGGGTAATCGAGTCCCCGGTTTTAGATAACCACTGCGGACACATTCGACAAGATAGTTACCAATGGAGATGTACTTAGCGGTGCCTGGCCGAATGATCGGGTTCAAAGAAATTGTCATGACACAATATTTTAATTGATTCATTTTTAAGGCTCATTGTAACTTCCATTTAACAAATGGCGAACTTTAACTCACAAAACGAGGTGAGATGCACAAAAATAAACCACAATTGTAATGATTGACATGAAATGTATGGGTTAAACAAACATGTTAAACAGCATCGTTCAATCCAAATACAACCCCAGAGGTAAATTGCAATCATTTTTAACGCAGATCTGGCTAGCTGGTAGAAGGTAGAAATACCTCAGCGTCTCCGAAGGCCCATAAGGCGTCGGATTTCTAACAAGGAGAAAATATGAGAGGCGTTGCTTTGCATTTTACACTGGATGAGTTCCAGGATCGGTTAACGAAAGTTCGGCAATCGATGGAAGAAAGAGAATTGGATGTCCTTATCATTCATGACCCTTCTAACATGGCGTGGCTGACAGGCTATGATGGGTGGTCTTTTTACGTGCCACAATGTGTCGTTGTTGGTCCATCTGATGAACCCGTTTGGTTTGGACGCTGCCAAGATGCCAACGGAGCATACAGGACTGCGTATATGTCGGCAGAAAACATCACCTACTATCCAGACCATTATGTAATGAATCCGCCGCTACACCCGATGGATTTCCTGGTCGAAGCCGTACTGGCTCCGCGCCTTTGGGATCGTGGTCGTATCGGTGTAGAAAAAGATAACTATTACTTTAGCGCCACCGCTTACGAATCACTCACTACGCACCTACCGAATGCTCAACTTCTCGATGCAACTGGACTAGTCAACTGGTGCCGCGCCGTTAAATCCGATCAAGAACTGGCATACATGTACCGTGCCGCTCGCATTGTTGAAAACATGCACCGTGTCGCGTTCGACATGATTGAACCAGGATTACCGAAACACCACCTTGTTGCCGAGATTAACCGCCAAGCCGTGCTCGGGCACGAAGACCACTTTGGCGATTACACCGCGATTGTGCCGCTTTTGCCATCAGGTTCTGATGCTTCCGCACCTCACCTGACTTGGGATGACAGACCCTTCAAGAAAGGCGAAGGGACGTTTTTTGAAATCGCAGGGGCGCACCGCCGTTACCATTGCCCACTCTCACGCACTATTTTTCTTGGCGAGCCTGACGACAAGTTTAAACGAGCCGACGAAGCCCTAACTCTAGGACTTGAAGCGGGCTTGAAAGTGGCAAAGCCCGGAAATACCTGCGCCGACATCGCCAATGCACTAAACCAGGTTCTCGATAAAGCGGGATTCTCACGCGAAGGTGCCCGTTGTGGCTACCCAATAGGTTTGAGCTACCCACCAGATTGGGGGGAACGAACCATGAGTTTGCGAGACACCGATAAAACCATCTTGAGAGAAGGCATGACATTCCATTTTATGCCGGGGCTGTGGTTCAAAGATTGGGGGTTAGAAACAACGGAAAGTATCGTCATTACCCATGATGGAGCAAAAACATTGTGTGATTTTCCACGCCACTTATTTGTTAAACACTAATTTTTCAAACCTTAAGCTCTGTTGAGCCAGGTCTGAGAACTAAAAGGACTTGATATGCAAAAAAGCTCGATCACAGCCACCATAGACTTTGACCGAGAAGGTGTACAGCACGGCTTTTTAACGCTGCCCTATTCACATGACGACTCCGCTTGGGGCAGTATTATGATACCTATCACCGTGATCAAAAATGGTCACGGACCAACCGCACTGCTTACTGGCGGTAATCACGGAGACGAATACGAAGGCATCACCAGCCTGCTAAAATTGGCAAACTCGCTGCAAGCAGAGCAAATACAAGGTCGCGTCATTATTGTGCCAATGATGAACTTACCTGCGGTACAAAATGCCTCACGTACGTCGTTTATCGATAAAGGGAATTTAAATCGCAGCTTTCCCGGCAATCCCATAGGCACAGTGACTGAGAAAATTGCGGATTATTTTACTCGTTACCTAGTTCCTAAGTGCGATTTTGCGTTAGACATTCACTCAGGTGGTAAAACGTTAGATATCGTGCCGTTCGCCGCTGCCCATCGTCTCGACAATCTCGATCAAGAAGAAGCCTGCATATTAGGTGCAAAACTGTTTGGCGCACCTTACACCATGATCTTGCTCGAAATGGACGCCACCAGCCTGTATGACACTGCCGTGGAGTCTCAGGGAAAAATCTTTGTTACCACCGAACTAAGAGGAGGCGGAACCAGCACTCCAGAAACCATCGCTTATTCCGACCGTGGCATTCGCAACTTCTTACGCTTCTCAGGCAACTTGCCCGGTGACTACGAACAACCAACCCAACCAACTAAGTTATTAGATATGCCTGATGCAAGTTGTTATGTGCAAAGCCAACACCACGGCATCACAGAATACTTATTTGATCTTGGCGATACCGTCAAAAAGGGCGATGTATTAGTGAGAATCTTCTCGACCGAGCGCACAGGTACCGCCCCCGTTGAGTACAAGTCACAGCTCAATGGTATTTTCGCGGCGCGTCGTTTTCCTGCTATGGTGAATATCGGTGACACTATCGCAGTTATAGCCGAAGACTGCGGCGAGATAGGCTGATTGAAAAACCAACTAAAGAAATCAAAACAAATGGCATACCAGAAGCAAACTGGAAAGCACCTTATAACAGCGACCAGTCATCAGCCTTTATGAAATGATTAGTATTCAACAGGGAGACTCATAATGCGCCTCGATCGCTACGACGTAAAAATTCTACAAATACTTCATGATAATGGTCGTATCACCAAATCTCACCTTGCCGAGGCCATCAACCTATCCGTGAGCCCTTGCTGGGAGCGCGTCAAAAAACTGGAAGAAGCAGGCATCATTGAAGGTTACGGAGCAAAAGTAAATACCGATATTTTGTTCAAACGAACGTCGGTTATGGTTGAAGTTACGCTCAAAGAACACAACGCCCAAGCGTTCAAACGCTTCGAGCAACTGGTTCAACATTCACCAGAAGTCACTGATTGCTATGCCACGGGCGGTGGTATCGATTACATCCTTAAAATTCAGTCAGAAGATATCGACCAATATCAGCGGCTTATCGACAACTGGTTAGACTCAGATGTGGGCATTGAGCGCTACTTTACTTACATTGTGACAAAAACAATCAAACGTGATGCGGGCACATTCGAAGTAAACCAAAACGCTTTGTTATAAAAGGGAAAATGCGTATCAGGCGTGAACAGAAAAAACACCATATTTAACGGCACTAAAAAGAAAGTTCTGACGTTTTAAACCTCGGTATCAGAAATTATTTCGGTCACTTCTCCATTACAGTTTCATTATGGACAACGATGCTGGGAGAAGGACTCATGGCAGCACTGCACAGCTTACACACTGAAGAATTAAAAGCCTCACACGACATGATGGCGATAATGAAAGACGTACGTTTGGTGAGAGGTTTAGCGTACGTGAATGGCAAATGGGTAAGTGGTGATCAATTTCATCCGGTGGATAATCCAGCAGATGGCACGGTCATCGGTTACATCACTAAGCTATCTCAGCAACAACTCTATCAAGCGATTGATGAAGCCGACCAAGCCTTTCGTCAATGGCGAAAAATGCAAGCAGAAGAGCGCGCTGAAATTCTCATGCGTTGGCACGACCTGATTCTAGAATCAAAGCAAGACCTTGCTCATTTGATGGTGATGGAGCAAGGAAAAACACTAGGTGATGCTGTAGGTGAGATTGACTACGGCGCATCCTTTGTTCGTTGGTTTGCCGAAGAAGCACGCCGCTGTTATGGCGAAACCATCCCAAGTCATATTCCGAATGCGCAGCTATCAACGGTGCGCGAGCCAATTGGTGTCGCAGCACTGATTACGCCTTGGAACTTTCCTAATGCCATGATCACACGCAAAGCCGCTGCCGCACTAGCAATAGGCTGTCCGGTGCTCATTAAGCCTGCCAGTGAAACGCCTTTTTCTGCGTTAGCGTTGGCAGAATTAGCAGACCGAGCTGGCTTTCCATCTGGTGTATTTAACGTGATCACTGGCGATGCGGTGATGGTGTCACAAACCTTGTGCCACTCCGATAAAGTCAAAGCGCTCTCGTTCACAGGCTCAACTCGAGTAGGCAAACTGTTGCTACGCGACGCGGCACAAACCGTGAAGAAGTGCAGTATGGAGCTCGGTGGTAACGCCCCTTTCATCGTGCTGCCAGATATGGATGTCGAGCAAGCAGCCAAAGCCGCCGTGGATGCGAAGTTTCAAACCGCAGGACAAGACTGCTTGGCCGCAAACCGTATTTTCGTCCCTGACGATAAGTACGAAGCGTTTTTGGAAGCGTTTGCCAAAGAAATGAGCCACATCGTTTTGGGCAATGGCTTAGACGAAAAAACCACCATGGGACCACTTATTAATCGCACTGCGGTGGATAAAGCGCATGATTTGGTGCGTGACGCGCTCGACAAAGGCGCGCGATTGGTAGCGGGATACCACCAGCCCGTACCAGGCGAAAACTTCTTCGCGCCGACATTGCTAGCCGATGTAACCCCTGAAATGGCGGTGTATCGCGAAGAGAATTTTTGTCCTGTGGCAGGCGTATTGCCTTACCAAGACTTAGATACCGTGATTGAAATGAGCAACGACACTGAATACGGCTTAGCTGCCTATGTTTATGGTCACGATATCCACCAAATTTGGCACTGCATGCGCGGTTTGGAGTTTGGCATGGTGAGCGTGAACTCCGTCAAAATGACAGGGCACCCTATCCCATTCGGCGGCGTGAAACAGTCTGGTCTTGGACGAGAAGGAAGCCGTCACGGATTTGAAGAATACAGCGAAATCAAATACTGCTGCTTAGGCGCTTTACCAACCGTCAGTGGCAGTTGAGACACGAAATATGGATATCCAATTATTCGAGGAGAAGGATCATGAGTAACAAAACCCAACAACTTTTAGAGATCGATCGTCAGAGAGTATTTCATGCCTCAACCCACCTAAAGCAGTATGCGGCCGGGGAGCTTCCGGGAAGAATTATCTCGAGCGGAAGCGGAATACGCATCACCGATTCAGAAGGCATCGAGCTGATAGACGGCTTTGCCGGGTTGTATTGTGTAAACATTGGCTATGGCAGGACCGAAATGGCCGATGCGATTTATGAGCAAGCCAAAGAACTGGCGTACTACCACACGTACGTCGGTCATACGAACGAAGCGCTCGTGACACTGTCAGATCGCATCATCAAAATGGCGCCTGAAGGCATGAGCAAAGTTTACTACGGCATGTCAGGCAGCGACGCGAACGAAACTCAACTTAAGTTGGTATGGTATTACAACAATGCTCGTGGTCTACCAGAGAAGAAAAAAATCATTTCGCGTGACCGCGGCTACCATGGTTCAAGTATCGCGTCCGGTTCAATGACAGGTTTGCCGCTGTTCCACGCCCATTTTGATTTACCACTTGAGCGTATCAAACACACCATCGCGCCATATTATTATCGCCGTGAAGACGAGAGTATGTCTGAGCTCGAATTCTCTCAATATTGCGCAGATCAACTCGAAGCGATGATCTTGGAAGAAGGCCCAGAAACGGTAGCAGCAATGATTGCAGAACCAGTGCTCGGTACTGGCGGTATTGTGCCACCACCAGCAGGGTACTGGCAGGCGATTCGCAAAGTGCTCGACAAATACGATGTGCTCTTGATTGCGGATGAAGTGGTGTGTGGCTTTGGTCGCCTCGGCTCCGATTTTGGCTCACTCCATTACGACATGAAACCAGATCTCATCACGGTAGCGAAAGGGTTAACCTCAGCGTATCAACCGCTGTCTGGCGTGATCGTCGGTGAACGAGTTTGGAGTGTGCTAGAAAACGGCACCGACCAATGGGGCGCTATCGGACACGGTTATACCTACTCTGGTCACCCAATGGGGGCGGCAGCCGCGAACTGCAACCTCGATATCATTGAACGTGAAGGCTTAGTGCAAAACGCGGCCGAAGTCGGCGCTTACTTGCAGCAACGTATGGCAGAGACGTTTAACGATCATCCATTAGTCGGTGATACTCGTGGCGTTGGCTTGTTGCATGCGTTGGAGTTTTCTTCAGACAAGCTTCGCCGAGCACACTTTGATCCAAACTTGAAAGTAGGCCCGCAAATCGCGGCGGCCTGTTTAGAGCAAGGCTTAATCGCTCGCGCTATGCCACATGGTGACATCCTCGGTTTTGCTCCACCGCTTATCGCGAATCGCAACGATATAGACACCATTGTCGACAAAGCGCATCAAGCGGTAAACAAAGTGATGGATAACCTCGTCACATCTAAACAGTGGCAGCCATAACCCACCTAGATTTCAGTAATGCTCGCGGGCTTTGGAGAAGGCCCGCTTTGCACTTTCCATTAAAGAGATAACAAGCCAACCAAACATTTTAGACCCATAAAAAGCACTATTATTTACTACAAGTGGCAATAGTGGGTAAAATGCCCAAAATTGCGCACTAACTGGATAAAACATGGCAAAACTTACCCTTCAAGAACAAATGCTGAAAGCTGGCTTAGTTAATGAAAAGAAACTAAAGAAAGCGAAGAAAGGCTCTAAAAAATCACGCGTTCAAGCACGCGAAGTAAAAGCGGCGGTTGAAGAGAATAAACGCCAACAGTTAGAGCGTGATAAACAATTGAGCGAGCAGCAAAATGCTGAGCGATTAAACAAAGAGATCAAAGCGCAGATCAATCAATTGATTGAGATGAACAAGATCGACTTAAAAGATGGCGACATCAAATACAACTTCACGCACGGTACGCTAGTGAAATCACTTTATGTAGATTCACTTATCCGCGAGCAGTTGATCAAAGGTATTTTGGCAATCGCAATTTTTGGTGAAAGCTATGTTGTCATTCCACGTGGAGTAGCGAATAAAATTGCTCAACGTGATGAGTCCGTCATCATCGAACAAAAAGAACCTGAATCGGACATTCCAGCAGAAGACGATCCATACGCAGATTTCGTCGTGCCTGACGATTTGATGTGGTAACAATAAATAATCGATGCATCAACGAAAAGAGCCGCTGATGTAACATCAGCGGCTCTTTTTATAGAAAAATAATCTACGGAGATGATGTGTTGTTATTGCTTACTTAGTAGCAAATTCGCACCTGATGCGGCTAAAAACAACGAACATCCGCGATTGAAACGTTTCGCCATTTTTGGATTTGAAAACCAGTGCCTCAAGTACAAACCAAAGATGGCATAGATTGAAATGGCGACCATTTCTAATATCAAAAACGTCGAGCCAAGGGCAAAAAACTGCTCTTGAACGTTGGCATTGGCATCAACAAATTGCGGCAAGAATGCAGTAAAAATAAGTATCGCTTTCGGGTTGCCAGCAGCAAGCGTAAATTCTTGCTTCGCAAGTCCTGCGTAATTGCGCGAATTGTCCAAGTCAGAGATCGAGCTGGACTCTGAACGCCAAAGGTTAAACGCAATCCACAGTAGATACAGCGCTCCTACCAACTTTATTGCCAAAAATAGCATTTCTGACGTATACAAAATCACAGCCAGACCTGATGCAGACAACGCAATCATCGCTGAAAAAGCAGCAATTCTGCCTAAACTGGCCGTAAACGCGGCCCTAAAGCCGTAACAACGCGCATTATTCATTGCCAATAAATTGTTTGGGCCTGGAGCCATATTTAGAGCGAAGCAAGCAGGAATAAAAAGGAGAAGCTGCCAAATATCCATAATAAAATGGTCTTAGTGAGTGATTTTGATCGGTACCCTAACATCTGTTAATAAAGTGAGTAAACCACAAACCGATCTTAAAGCAACTCAGCATCAAATCGTGCCGTGCGAGCTTGAACTAACGTGCAGTTCGTTTCAGCCATCAGCTCCGCTAAGGTGATGTTTGGGTTTTGTCTCACCAAACGTACCAACTTCACGTCCAAAGGTTCCAATTTGTCTTGGTGAGCAAGTAGAGCTTGTTCGATTTTGTTGATCGCAAATCGCATCGTCTCTGCTTCTTCGTTTTTGAGATGCTCTAAAAACGCTTTTACATCCAAAGCCTCGCCTGAGATTTGCCAGTGACGAGATCGTCTAATTCGCTTAAGATCGCACTGTTTTTCTGCTGCGAGTGTTTTCGCTCGCCTGGCATGGTCGCCCCCAATACGGTGAATCAAGGATGGGAGCGAAATCGTAATCTTCGTCTCTTTCATGGCCTTTTCTTTCATCGTCTTAGCCCTCAACCACCGACACATTCTCGCCAACCCAAGCCAACAACTGTTTTGCCGCTTTAGATAACACCTGATTTTGACGCACGATGTAGCCGAAATCAGTGTTTGGAAAACTTGGCAAAGGCGTAACTTCTCGAGAAAGCTTTAATCTCGGATCGAGCGAAAAATCCGGCACAATAGCAGTCCCAAACCCCGCTTCCGCCCAGTCGATTTGTGCTTCCACACTGCCCACTTCCATCACGCGATGCTTAGGCAGATTTAGCTCAGGTAAAGACGCATCAATCAGCTCTCGGGTTCGAGTATCGTGCCCTAGCAGGATCAGCGTCTGGCTCTCTTTTCGATTGTCTTGCCACTCAAAAATGTTATCGCCAAACGCACACCAGTGAATCTGCGTGAGAGGCGTAAAATGCAGCGGTTGACTCTCTTTTTGTGCGATAACAAAGCCGATATCGGCACGCGCACTTTTCACCAAATCCACCGCTTGAGAAGATGTGGTATTGAACAATGCCAAGTCGATCCCCGGATATTCACTTTTGAATTGCTGAAATGGTTTGATAAGCAGTAAACGTGAAACAATATCGCTCGCCGCAATAGAAAGCGTCCCCTGCGTAAGATCGTTGATGGCATTGAGATCCGACTGACAAATTTGCAGCTCATTGAGCATCCGCTGCGCCGTAGCTAACAAACGCTTCCCCGCTTGCGTCAAATGCACAGGATTTCGCTCAATCAATTTCGTGCGCGTGGCTTGCTCCAACTGCTTGATATGCAAACTTACGTTCGGCTGTGTCATGTGGAGTTCCATCGCTGTTTTACCAAAGTGTTTTACCTCTGCAAGAGTTACGAAGGTTCGCAGCCAGTTCAAATCTAACATTGCCAATTCCGATATGAGATTCTTATCAAGTTAATGAGTATAATTAATTTCTCTTATTATGGCGAACACCTTAAGATTTTTGCATCTGTTTTTGGAGATTAAATTATGTCGTCTATCGTTGTTGTGGGTGCAAACTGGGGTGATGAAGGCAAAGGCCGCATCGTTGACTTTTTGGCAGAGCAAGCTTCTGCGAGCATTCGTTTCCAAGGTGGTAACAACGCGGGTCACACCGTGGTTAACGATCTAGGTACGTTTAAGCTGCACCAGCTACCAAGTGGCGTATTCAACCCAGACTGTTTGGCAGTGTTAGGTCCGGGTATGGTTATCAGCCCTGCGTTGCTGTCTCAGGAGATTGCGGAAGTTGAAGAAGCAGGCGTAAAAGTGAATATGTGCATCTCAGATCGCGCAACACTGTGTCTACCTCTACACGCACTAGAAGATACGCTAGAAGAACAACGTTTAGGCGACAAAGCATACGGTTCAACTCGTCAAGGTATTGCACCTGCGTACGGTGACCGCGTAATGAAGAAAGGCATCCTAGTTGGTTGGTTGAAGCAACCAGAAGTATTGGTTGAACGCCTTCAATTCATGATGGATTGGAAACTGCCGCAACTGCGTGCACTTTACCCGACGTTCGAGTTTGAACAAACTGCTGAAGAACTGGCGAACTGGCTGCTAGAAGTCTCTGCACCTTGGCGCGATTCAATTTGCAACGTAACGCTTCCTCTAAAAGAACTACAAGCGAAAGACAAAACTCTATTGTTCGAAGCGCAGCTTGGCGCGGGTCGTGACCTTGTTTACGGTGAGTACCCTTGGACAACATCTTCTAACGTTGTATCAATGTACGCGGGTATCGGTAGTGGCCTTCCGGCACTTCGTCCTGAACGCGTTATTGCGGTTGCAAAAGCCTTCAGCTCATCAGTGGGTACTGGTACGTTGATCACTGCAATGGAAGAGCAAGACGCTTTCCGCGAACTTGCTGGCGAGTTCGGTGCAACTACGGGTCGTCCACGCGACATGGGCTACTTCGACGCAGTCGCTACGAAGAATGGCGTTGAACTGCAAGCCGCAACTGAAATTGCACTAACGAAAGTAGACTGTTTGACTGGCCTTAACGATCTGAAAATCTGTGTTGGCTACGAAGGCGACCACAGCGAAAACCCAATCTGGCCTCAAACTGCCTCTCTTGCGCCAATCTACGAGAAGATGGAAAGCTGGAGCGAGGACATCACAGGTTGTCGTAAGTTTGAAGAGCTTCCAGTAGCAGCACAGAAATACGTTCTACGCATTGAGGAACTCATGGGCGTACCAGTAAAAATGGTGTCTGTGGGTCCTGGTCGTGAACAAATGATTATGCGATAAGATGTGAATTAACACATCATTGGCAAGCGGCTTTTATCTGTTCCGGGGTAAAGCCGCTTTTTTTTACACTGTAAACTTTGGAAAATTACACGGCTAAATTCATATTTAGTAACCTCATCACGAGACTCCTACCGCCTTTATTTATAAATCAATAAATTATAGGGCTTAACACGTTGTGCACGTTACTAGCACATCTCACTTGTTAAAGAAGCACGTCAATTAGGTTAACTGGTTGATTTGATATTCTTTAAGTGATTAGTTGATCACGATCTTCATCTGCAATTTGTTGAACTAGTACTCAAAAAATCTAACCCGCTGTTTTTAGGATAGATGAGTTCCCCAACATCCAACCTAACAGCAGGTGATTCCCATGACGAAAAATCTTTTCCGCCTCAGTACGATAACCCTTGGTTTGTGCCTTAGTTCTTTGTCTTTCGCGCAATCCGATCTTCCGAACATTAAAATTCTTGCCACTGGCGGCACCATAGCAGGCGCAGGTCAATCTGCAACAGAGTCAAACTACACAGCAGGTAAAGTCGGCGTTGAATCATTGATTTCTGCGGTGCCGAGTATGACCAACATTGCCGATATTTCTGGAGAGCAAGTGGTCAGTATCGGTTCACAAGATATGAATGATGAAGTGTGGCTAAAATTATCGAAAAGAGTTAATGAGCTACTCGCTCAAGATGATGTTGACGGCATCGTCATTACTCATGGTACGGATACGTTAGAGGAAACCGCTTACTTCCTTGATCTGACCGTCAAGAGCAAAAAGCCTGTCGTGATCGTCGGTGCAATGCGTCCTTCCACCGCAATGAGTGCTGATGGACCAGTCAACTTATACAATGCAGTCGTAACAGCCACCGATGAAGATTCAGAAGGACGTGGCGTGCTAGTCGCAATGAATGACACGATTTTCGATGCGCGAGATGTGACAAAAACCAATACAACCTCCGTCAGCACTTTCCAGTCACCCAACTTTGGTGCTATCGGCTACATTCATAATAGCGATGCTAAATATCAACGAAGCCCAGAGCGTAAACATACGACAGAAACCCCATTCGATGTATCAAAGCTTACTAAGTTGCCTAAGGTCGGTATTGTTTATAACTATGCAAATGCCTCCAATTTGCCAGTGAAAGCCTTTGTGGATGCGAAGTTTGACGGCATCGTAAGTGCTGGTGTCGGTAATGGTAACTTGTACCACACTGTGTTTGATGAGCTAGAGAAAGCGAGTAAAGATGGCGTTATTGTTGTAAGAAGCTCCCGAACGCCTAGCGGCTCAACCACTTTGGATGCTGAAATTGATGACGAAAAATACGGCTTTGTTGCCGCTGGTACATTGAACCCACAAAAAGCACGTATCTTACTGATGCTGTCACTGACTCAGACCAAAAACTATCAAGACATCCAAAAGATGTTCCAATACTATTAATTCTGTCTAAGGTTCATTCGATAGAGGAGGTACACACCTTACCTCCTCTTACACATAGCGACATGAGCGTCTCTTGTTAGCCAAACAAGCGACGCTTCATTCCTGCTTTTTCCAGAATACGCGTAGTAATTTCCTCAACAGACAGAGAGGACGTATTGATATATGGGATCGCCTCTCTTCTAAACAACGCCTCAACAGTGTCTAGCTCCAGCTTGCACTGCTCTGTGCTAGCGTAATCACTTCCAGACAAACGATTTTCACGGATTTCAGTCAAGCGCTCGGGATCGATAGTCAGCCCAAACAACTTATGACGATGGATCTCAAACTCAGGCAACAAACGCATCATCTTCACATCTTCCGCAATGAACGGATAGTTCACAACACGTAAACCAAATTGCATCGCCATGTACAAGCTAGTCGGCGTTTTTCCGCTGCGCGATACTCCCAGCAGGATAATATCGGCTTGTTCCAACCCTTTTAGCGTGATGCCATCATCATGCGCCAATGTGTATTCAATAGCCGCAATACGGTCAAAATAGGTGTCGGAATCTTTCCCCACACTGCGAGAACGCTGCAACTTAGGCTTTGGTGCCATCTGAATGTCGTCTTGCACTTTCTGCACAATACTCTCCAACACATCGTAACTGTATGCCGGCGCTTCAAGCAGCATTTCACGTACTTCTGGAACGACAATTGAGAAAAAGACCAGAGGTTTGACGCCATTGCGCTGGTAGGAAGTTTCAATTTCTTTGACTACGTCAGTAGCTTTGTCCTGGCTTTCTACAAACGGAAAGGTTTTTTCGTTAGGAATGAACGGAAATTGACCGAGAACAACATGCCCTAATGTCTCACATGTTATCGCCGTACCGTCAGAAACATAGAACACATCACGACTTTGGTTATTTATTTGCATTTCTGTTTAATTTTTCAAAATCTTTTGAGTAGGATGGTACACATAATATTAATAAATCAGTTTGGCTTTCAGTTAGGTTCACCACAGCTTTAAAAATTCTTTTGAATTTTTTTCAGCCAGAACGTAATCGTTTGCCTTTGATATCAATCTGAATGAAGCAATGTATGGTCAACGTGTAATAACAGCCAACATGCGATTGTTTAGATCGATTTAAGTCCCCCTACTAAGCTGCAATGTTTCTGGAGAAAGACATGCAAAAGAACACCCTCTGGTTCAATGGCCTATCCATGGATGATGTCGACAAAGTCGGCGGTAAGAATGCTTCACTTGGCGAAATGGTATCTAACCTAGCAAACGCAGGCGTTTCTGTACCAAATGGTTTTGCGACAACCTCATACGCGTTTAACCAATTCCTTGACCACGAAGGTTTGGATGAGCGTATTCACCAATTACTCGATGAACTAGACGTTGAAGATGTAGAAGCTCTGCGTAAGACAGGTGCAAACATTCGTCAATGGGTATTAGAGGCCCCTTTCCCTGCGGACCTTGAACAAGAAATTCGTGAAAATTACCAAGAACTGATCGAAGGCAATCCTGAGCTTTCAGTCGCAGTTCGTTCATCTGCTACGGCAGAAGACCTACCTGATGCTTCTTTTGCTGGTCAGCAAGAAACGTTTTTGAACGTGAAAGGCATCGACGCAGTACTAGAAGCAACTAAGCACGTTTACGCTTCTCTATTTAACGACCGTGCGATTTCTTACCGCGTTCACCAAGAGTTCGACCACCGTGGCATCTCGCTATCTGCGGGTATCCAACGTATGGTGCGTTCAGATAAAGCCTCATCGGGTGTTATGTTTACACTAGACACTGAATCGGGTTTCGACCAAGTTGTCTTCATCACCTCTTCATGGGGTCTAGGCGAGATGGTCGTTCAAGGTGCAGTAAACCCTGACGAGTTCTACGTTCACAAGCCAATGCTTGAAGCCGGCGAACACCCAATCGTTAAGAAAACATTTGGTTCTAAGTTGATCAAAATGATCTACTCAGATAACCAAGAAATCGGCAAACAAGTTGATATCGTTGATACTTCTGATGAAGAGCGCAACACGTTCTCATTGAACGACGACGAGATCAAAGAGCTCGCAAAACAAGCAATGATCATCGAAAAGCACTATCAGCGTCCAATGGACATTGAATGGGCAAAAGATGGCATTGATGGCAAGCTGTACATTGTTCAAGCGCGTCCTGAAACCGTATGTTCACAAACGGAACAAAACGTGATTGAGCGCTACGAGCTACAAAACAAAGCGGATGTTTTGGTTGAAGGTCGTGCAATCGGTCAGCGCATCGGTAAAGGCGTGGTTCGCTTGGTTGACTCTCTGGACCAAATGTCTTTAGTCCAAGAAGGTGACGTGCTAGTTACAGACATGACTGACCCAGATTGGGAACCAGTGATGAAAAAAGCATCTGCAATCGTAACCAACCGTGGTGGCCGTACTTGCCACGCTGCCATCATCGCTCGTGAGCTTGGTATTCCTGCAATCGTTGGCTGTGGCGATGCGACAAGCAAGTTAACCGATGGCACAACCGTGACCGTATCTTGTTCAGAAGGTGAAACGGGCTACGTTTACCAAGGTGAACTTGAGTTTGACGTAAAACGCTCTTCTGTTGATGAACTGCCACTGCTACCAACAAAAGTGATGATGAACGTGGGTAACCCTGATCGCGCGTTTGACTTCGCACAAATTCCAAATGAAGGTGTTGGTCTTGCTCGTCTTGAATTCATCATCAATAAGATGATTGGTATCCACCCGAAAGCATTACTTAACTTTGATGCACAAAGCGATGAGCTAAAAGCAGAAATCACTCAGCGTATTCGTGGTTACAAAGATCCTATCGATTTCTACGTAAGCAAGCTGACAGAAGGTATCGCAACCATTGCTGCGGCATTTTGGCCGAAACGTGTTATTGTTCGTATGTCTGACTTTAAGTCTAACGAATACAGCAACTTGGTTGGCGGTAAAGCCTACGAACCGCATGAAGAAAACCCAATGCTTGGCTTCCGTGGCGCGTCTCGTTACATTTCTCCAGTGTTTGAAGACTGCTTCGAGCTAGAAACTCAAGCAATCAAACGCGTTCGTAACGAAATGGGTCTGAAAAACGTTGAAATCATGATCCCATTTGTGCGTACACCAAGCGAAGCAGCATCAGTGATTGATTTGCTAGCGAAGTTTGATCTGCGCCGTGGCGATCAGGGTCTTAAAGTCATCATGATGTGCGAACTGCCATCCAACGCGGTCCTTGCCGATGAGTTCTTGAAGTACTTTGATGGCTTCTCGATTGGCTCAAACGACATGACTCAGCTAACGCTTGGACTTGATCGTGACTCTGGCGATGTTGCACATCTATTTGATGAGCGCAACCCAGCGGTTAAGGTGATGCTTCAGATGGCGATTGACGCGGCAACAAAAGCAGGCAAATACGTTGGTATTTGTGGTCAAGGCCCATCAGACCACGACGACCTAGCGGAATGGCTAATGGATCAAGGAATTAGCTCTGTATCACTAAACCCAGATACGGTTATCGATACTTGGTTAAAACTCGGTAAAGTTAGCAGCAAGTAACACACGATAAACTCTAGCCCTCACACTCCACTTGTGAGGGCTTTGTTATTCACACGTCATTTCACAATCAGTTCGTGATTCCTCTCTCAAGTTCGCCATTTAGTCAATTTCATTATCAAAGTCTGATGACCTAAAATGAATGGTATATCGATAACTCCAGAGAGAATTTGATGAAAAAGCCTATCGCACTCCTTACTACATTGATGCTCCTGGCATCCCCTGCTTATGCCGATTGGGATGAAATTTCCAATAAAATGTCTGAGCTTGGCGACGCAGTTTCTGATACTGCACAAGATGCTTGGGACGACACCAAAGCGTTTTCAAAACAAGCGTGGCAAGATTTCACGAACTGGTCCGAGGAAGCGATCAATACCGCAGGCGAATGGACAGAAGCCAGCATCGAGAAAAGCAAAGAATGGATAGATGCTGCCGACAAAAAAATTGATGAGCTGATGGAAGGCGATACGCCAGAAGAAGCTCGCCAAGCCGTGGACTTAATGGCAGATAGCGCTTTGCTCAAGTTATTTAATGAAAAGCCGGAGGCAAAAGCTATTTACGACAACGCGTACGGCTACGCGGTCTTTGATTCTCGTAAATTATCTTTGCTGTTTCACACCAACTCAGGGTCAGGAGTCGCAGTGAATAAGGAAACAGAAGAACGCACTTATATGAATATGTTTGGTTTGGGCGTTGCACTTGGGGCTGGCGGCAAATTTTACCAACAAGTGGTTCTGTTTGACAGCAAAGAAGACTTTGATACGTTCGTCAACGAAGGATGGGAGGCCACAAGTGAAGCCTCTGCTGTTGCGGGCGAAGATTCAGAGCAACTTTCAAAACAATTTAACAGCGGCGTCGCCGTCTATCAGTTGAACGCTAAAGGTTTGCTCATCGATGCTAACGTGTCTGGTTCTAAATATTGGGTTAACGAAGAGCTCACTAACTCGCAGTAATGCATAGCAACTAATCGCTTAAATAAAACCGTTGTTATGCACCCTTATCAATAAGTTAACGGGGATATGATTCCTCAAAACTGAGCACTTACGCAACTTTCTCTATGGAAGTCACCAGAAGATGGCGACTTCCCTTTCTCGTTGGATTGCTTTTGGTTATGCTTGCGCAAAACCACCTGCAATTCGGTATCCCATGCCTGACAATAACTTTAATAATCTGCTAGCAGAAGCAATTTCTGCTCTTAACACGCCTAACTTTACTCCTAAACTTATGCGTGTCATTCGCACTCTTTTTCATTTTGATTGCGCAGTTATTTTAGGTTACCGAGAAGGTAAACATCCTATTTATCTCTACGACTCAATTGAGAACGAGCGAGAGTTACTTTTTCAACGCTACCTTACTGACTCATTTCAAAATGACCCTTTTTTTCTCAAACTAAACGAGACAAAGCAACAAGGCGTATTTACGCTCAAAGACGTGGCGCGTAAAGGCGTTGACTTCACCTCATACTGCGAGCAGTTCTATCATCAAACAGGGTGGAAAGACGAACTTAGCATGCTAGTCGAAGTTGAATCTGGCCGTTGGGTCATGCTGTACTTCGGATATATGACTGATGGAAAATACTTTTCTCAGCAACAAATCAATAAGCTAAAGCCCTATTTCCCGATAATTCAGTCGCTTTGTCAGCAGCATTGGAAACAAACGGAATTTACCTTTTCTGAGCCTGTTTTTGCACAGAGTGCTTATTCTGGCAGTATGCGATTAGCCATTGAGCAAGCTTTAGCAACGTTTGGCGTAGAATCACTCACCCGTCGCGAACAAGAGGTGGCTTCGCTTCTCGCTCAAGGGTTTGACACCAAAGAAATTGCCGCGCGGTTACACTTAGTTCAAGGCACGGTCAAAAATCATCGAAAGCGAATTTACTCGCAATTAAATGTGTCTTCATTGAGTGAGTTATTCCAGCTTTTCCTCAATCACCTCATTCTCCATTCAAGATAAAAAACTGTCCCTTAAGGGATATATCGAGAAAAGGTGTCGCGTTTTAGTCTGAATGTAACAACCACTAAAACAGACAAAAAGAATGACGACACCATTACTGCAAGATTTACAAGATCGCGGCTTGATTGCACAAGCCAGCGATTTGGAAGAAATTCAGACACTTCTCTCACAGCCACAAACCGTTTACTGCGGCTTCGATCCTACAGCTGGCAGCTTACATATCGGCCACCTCGTGCCTTTGATTATGCTTAAGCGCTTTCAAGATGCCGGACACCAAGCTGTTGCCTTGATTGGCGGTGCAACGGGCATGATTGGCGACCCAAGCTTTAAAGCGACTGAGCGCAGTCTGAACTCAGAGGAAATCGTCTCAGGCTGGGTTAACGATCTTTCTAATCAAATTCAGCAGTTGATGAATCACCAACTGGCCAAGCCGATGATCATGGTAAACAACGCTGACTGGATGAAAGCGATCAATGTGATCGACTTCTTCCGCGATGTGGGTAAGCACTTCTCAATCAATACTATGGTCAACCGAGAATCGGTAAAACAACGCCTGCAACGACCTGACCAAGGTATCTCCTTCACCGAATTTAGCTACGCCCTACTGCAATCGTACGATTTTGCCGAGCTAAACCGTCGATACGGTTGCCGTTTGCAAATCGGTGGCAATGACCAATGGGGAAACATCGTCAGCGGGATCGATTTAACTCGCCGTCAAAATGGTGAGCAAGTATTTGGCTTAACTCTGCCGCTGATCACCAAATCCGATGGCACCAAATTTGGCAAAACCGAAGGCGGTGCAGTATGGCTAGATCCTAGCAAAACCTCTCCTTACGCGTTCTACCAGTTCTGGCTTGGCGCAGAAGACGCCGACGTTTACCACTTCTTGCGTTACTACACATTCTTGAGCTGCGAAGAAATTGCCAGCATTGAAGCGCAAGACCAAGCAAGCCAAGGTAAGCCACAAGCACAACGTATTCTCGCTGAAGAAATGACGCGATTTGTTCATGGCGAAGAAGGCCTAGCCAGTGCCGAGCGTATCACTCAAGCTTTATTCAGCGGTAATGTGCAACAACTGAGTTTGGGTGAATTAAAACAGTTGGAGTTGGATGGTTTACCAAGCATTGAGAGCACACAACAAGATTTGGTTGAGCTGTTGATTGAGTCGGGCTTAGCAAGTTCGAAGCGTGTTGCACGCGAACACATCAGCAACAACGCCATCAGTGTAAACGGTGAAAAAGTGTCAGCTGATAACCCAAGTTTGAGCTTCCCACTGTTTGATCAATATTGGTTACTGCAACGCGGTAAAAAGCACTTCTGCCTCGTGAAGCGTGCCGCGTAGTAACACTCGTAGTACAAAGCACATAAAAAATTCCCCTCACCGCTTTCGTGATGAGGGGAATTCAAATTTGAACGATTTTAAGCCTAACAATAGGCAAAGGCGTTGCTTATTGCGTTCTTAAACGTTGCCAGTACTTTTCGTAAATCGCTAACGTTTCTGCGCCAACATCATTAATAAACTCGCCTTTTTTCATGTCTTCTGATGAAGGGAAAATAGTACGGTTATTTTTCAACTCTTCTGGCAATTTGTCACGCCCAGCGTTCGTTGCCGACGCATAACCCAAACTGGTCACGATTTCCGCTTGGTTCTCTGATTGGTACATGAAGTTAATAAATTTATGCGCCAATGCTTTGTTTTTACTGCCAGACGGAATAGTGAAGTTGTCCATCCACAATACCGCGCCCTCTTCCGGCATCACGAACTTCAGCTCAGGCATTTCAACCTGTCCTTGGAATGCGTTGCCGTTCCATTGCATGCCGACCGATGTTTCACCGGACACGTAAGGGACTTGCGGCGCATCTGAGTTGTACAGTAATACGTTGTTTTTCAGCGCGACTAGAGAATCAAAAGCCTGCTCGATTTCTGCTTCGTCTTTTGTGTTCACGCTATGGCCATTTTTCTTCAGCGCCATACCGAACACATCGCGAACGTCATCAATCAGCATGACTTGTTGTTCGTATTGAGACTCCCATAAGTCTGCCCATTTGGTCACTGGTTGCTCAACCATGGATTCGTTGTAGCTGATCCCGGTAATGCCCCAAATATAAGGCAGCGAGTAATCATTTTTAGGATCGTGCGCTTGGCCAAGTAAACCGTCCATTGTGTCTTGCATGTTTGGCACTTGAGCGTGATCTATTTTCGAAAGCAGCCCTTCTCGCCCCATTTTTTCAATGAAGTACGCAGAAGCAAAAACCACATCGTAGCCAGAACCTTTTAGCAATTTTAGCTTGGTATACATTGATTCATTATTCTCAAAAGTCGAATAATTAATCGTAATACCTTCTTGTTTTTCAAACGCTTTTAACGATGCTTCCGGCAAATAGCCACCCCATGCATAAACGTTCAACGTTTTGCTATCTGCATGAGCAAACATGCTGAGCACAAGAGCACTCAGCCCCAATCCTTTGATGATTAATTTCATGGTATGCAATCCAACCAGTCCAGCGACGCGCTGGGATTCGGGTGCATAATTAGGTAATTGTTACCCAATTGAAAGAAAATTTAATTAATCTTTAACAGCAAAAATATTTATCGAATTTATAAAATTAACGCATGTTTTTAATAGCGACTGTGCATACCAAAATGATGAGACATTCCATCTTCCATTCGACCGCCTTTCCAGCCACCAGAGCCGAGTAAATTAAGCACATCTTGAGCGGTATAATCGGCACCAGAAAAGAAATCATGCGCCACGTCTGAGCGTATTGCTTGCAATTCTGGTTGGTTTTCCAAATCAAGATCTTGCGGATTCGCATACAACGCCAACGCAATTTTTTGTTGGCACGCGCTTAAGCTTAACTCGCTGGTGCTCGTCTTTACCTGACCAACCGAAAAGTACTCACGACTGCCGTATCCCACTATCAATCTGGTACTCATTAGCTTAATCACTTTCTTAATGCGGCGACGTTGTATAAATCTCAACATGTTTTGTTATTCCTGTATTAAGTTGGCTATGTCGTATTCTTTTGTTCGAATTAAAACACTCTGTTTTATCCGCGAAATTTCTCTAGCGCTTTTCGCGATGATCGGTTGTATAATACGATCCTGAAATATTTTGTTACGTTACCTCGGTAACCCCTGAGACTGCAACATGAACAACAGCAGATGGGTCGGCTTTATAGGCGGCACGATTGTCTTACTTAGTACCTTTATCCTCTTCGGATCTTCCGTCCACTCTGCTTGGTACCGAATCCCTGCGGAAGCCATTCATGGTATCGCCTTCACTCTGGCTTTTGGTTTAGGGTTAAACAGCCTGCTGGCGTACGCGACGGCAGTGATTACTCTTGCTGCACTATTCTACATTGGCTTTGTCGTTAGCTATCGGGTCCATCAGAAACTTAAATAAACTTCTGTCTCAACCTGAGCTTAATAACGGATACTTAATAACTAAAAAGGGAGCAAATGCTCCCTTTTTAGTTATCAGCATATAGATGTTCTATGCCCGCTTTAATCATTAAGGTGGTATACCCTCAACGACTGCTGCATACCTGAAACATCATCACCTAAATACTCAACCGTCATTGGAACATTGACCAACAGAGTAAAACTAGAGTCACTGAACCTTCCATCAGCATCACTCTCCAAATGAACAAAAAACGCAGGCTTATCCGCAATCAAAGTAATTTGCCTCCCTTCAATAGAGACACCAATATTGGCTTTCGCTATCGGCAAGGTTTTTAGCTCGTGAGTACTAAACCATGTGTTACTTATTCTGTCTTCACCGATTTGCGCTTCAACATAGAAGAAGCCTGACGTAAGTTCATCCTTCTCGATCAATTCATCCAACTGCCACAAAATCGTATTGCTGTCTGCTATGACTGTTTGTTCTAAGCTCCAACATTGCTTTTCTTCCCCTTGCCAATCTACCCACTTGAGCAATGCGTTGACGCTTGCGGACTCTTTGGCATCATTGAGCAAATGTAGGCTCAACTCGCCTGTATGCTCGGAAAATACCAAATACTGCGGCGCAAAAAAGCGTTTTGCATGGTAGTGCAACTGCTTCCATCGACCACTGTATTCCAAACTAGACCAAGAACTGACAGGCCAATTGTCGTTGAGTTGCCAGTACAGCATGCCGCGACAAACTGGAGAAATGGCACGCCAATGATCGCATGCAGTTTTGATCGCGATTGCCTGCTGAACTTGACTTAAATACAGCATGCTCTCAAATCCAGAGGGAAAACGAAAATAGCGCGTGAACATCTCTGTAATAATACTATGACCTCGAGGGTTCTTCTGATGTTGTTCGAAAGTTGGGGATGTAATATTCCAGTCTTGCTCAGGGACAAACCGCTTAACTTCAGCAAAAGATGGCCAAGATTGAAAACCAAACTCAGAGCAAAAACGAGGATTCACGTCAAGGTAGGCACTGAATGATTTTCCTGAATGCCAAACGTCCCAAAAGTGCATATCGCCTTTACTATCATCATGCCACGCATCACCGAAATCCAGTTCACCATTACATGGGGAACTTGGCCAGAAACGGCGAGTGCTATCTTGCTCGGTAATCTCCTTCTCAATCATGCGGTTGAGGCGATCGTAGTTAACCGTGTATTTGACTTTGCTGCGCTTAGATTCGTCATACCAACCAATAGCTCCAATCACTTCATTGTCACCACACCAAAGTGCGATTGATGGGTGCTTCTTAAGCCTCGGGATTTGGAATCTAAGTTCTTCTTCTACGTCTTTTAAAAACTCGTCGTTTGATGGGTACAACGAGCAGGCGAACATCATGTCTTGCCACACCAACAAGCCAAGTTCATCACAAAGGTTATAAAAGGTTTCACTCTCGTACTGACCACCGCCCCATACGCGAATCATGTTCATGTTGGCGTCAACCGCACTTTGCAAAAGGTTGCGATAACGTGTTTCGTACTCTCGCCCCGGCATTGCGTCAATAGGGATCCAGTTGGCACCTTTAGCATTAATCGGTACGCCATTGACGATAAATTCCATTGCAGAGCCGTGCTCATCAGCTTGGTTATTTAGGGTTAACTGACGCAAACCAATGTTGTGCGTTAACTTTTGCTCTCTGCAAGAAATGGTAATGGGATAGAGATACGCTTCGCCATAACCCGATGGCCACCAGCGTTGAGGCTCCAAAATGTGGAACTGGCAATGATAGTGACCACTTCCTTTTGTTTGAATACATTGACGCTCACCATTAAATTCAACCATCATTTCATGGCGTTGACTGTCCGTTTCCACTTCAACTACTACATCAAGAAACACACTCCCATCGGCTTGCCATTGCTGCTCTGTCGAGAAGCCTTTGAGCCAAAGCTCATTCACAATGTCGATTTGAATGGGGTCGTAAATACCCGATACCATCAAGCAAATGCCCCAGTCCCATCCGGAATGGCATTGTGTTTTGCGGATCAAGTTCATGTGTGGAATTTGGTTGTTGCCCATTGCCGATGGAATAGGAAATGGCAGTTTTTTTGCTCTTGCGATACCTTCTAAATCCGCCCGAGCAAACTCAACCCGAATCGTGTTAGTGCCTTGCTTTAAATGCGGTTTAATATCCACACGTTGCTGGGTAAACATGTTGCTGCAAGTTAGTGCTAGCTCACCATTAACATAGAAGGTTGCCAATGTATCGACACGAGTTAGCGTCATCCAAATTTGCTTGGCAGACAACGTAAACGCGTCGACGTCAAACTCACGTGAGATATGCCACTCACACTCTTCAGTCCATCGAACTTTGTTTTCATTATCGGCAAAATAAGGATCTGGAATCTGCTCTGCTTGTAAAAGCGCCGACACATTATCGCCCGGAATAAACATTGGAATTTCAAGATTGGGGCGCTGTGGCGAGGTAAGCATCCACTGCCCGTTAAGTTCGAAGTGAGCCATCGAGTTAAACCTTAGCTTGGGAAAAACATGTTTTCTCAATGTAATCCTGATAATCCCATGCAAAAACAAGGGAAATGTTAATTACATACGAAATGCGGTGCATTTCACGTAAAAACTCTTTCTTTTGATCTCTACCCAAAAATCAGCAACTTGGCTAACCTGTTAAAAATTAATCGAAATCTAAGGTTATATTTGCAACTTCGACATGTTAACATCATCGGCTTTTTGAACATCCTCACACTTTTCGTTGAAACGATGTGAGGGGAAATGCACGGCTTCATAGCCCTAAAAAGCGAAGTAATTATGTCAAATATGACGAATGCCGCCTCCCACACAGCGCCTATTCAGGATGCTGACTATTCTGCTATTCATCCCCCATCTTTACTCAAGCGCCTCGAACTCACCAATCCTGTCTTTTGGTTGAGTGGTAGCTTCCTCACTCTATTCGTTTTACTTGCTCTAACGAATACCGACTCTCTAACCGCAATGGTTAACACCGGCTTCGGCTTTGCTACTAAATATTTCGGAGCTTACTGGCAAGTACTGCTTCTTCTGAATTTCCTAATTGGTTTGGCTCTTGCGTTTGGTCGCACTGGTTATGTGCGCCTAGGTGGTCTAGCGAAACCTGATATTGATAACTTTAAGTGGTTGTCAATCGTACTCTGTACTCTACTTGCAGGTGGTGGTGTGTTCTGGGCCGCAGCTGAGCCTATCGCGCACTTTGTGACTGCTCCGCCTCTATACGGGGAAGCCTCACCGAAAACTGCCGCAATCAATGCCCTATCTCAGTCTTTTATGCACTGGGGCTTCTTAGCTTGGGCGATCCTTGGTGGTCTATCTTCCATTGTCTTAATGCACTTGCATTACGATAAAGGCCTGCCTCTTAAGCCGCGTACTCTGCTTTACCCTGTGTTTGGTGATAAAGCCATTAAAGGCTGGATTGGTGATGTTGCTGACGCATGTAGCATCATTGCAGTAGCAGCAGGAACCATCGGTCCTATCGGCTTCTTAGGTTTACAAATTAGCTACGCGCTAAATTCATTGTTTGGCCTGCCAGATACGTTCGTAACGCAAAGTATGGTTATTATGGCGGCGATCCTGATGTATACCCTTTCCGCACTGAGCGGTTTGAGCAAGGGTATTCAAATCGTCAGTCGTTACAACATCATTTTGTCTGTACTGTTAATTGGTTACATCCTGTTCTTCGGGCCGACAAGCTTTATCGTTGATGGCTACGTGCAAGGCGTTGGCCGTATGGTGGATAACTTCTTCCCTATGGCACTTTACCGTGGTGATACAGGGTGGCTAAGCTGGTGGACAGTATTCTTCTGGGGTTGGTTTATCGGTTATGGCCCAATGATGGCGATCTTTATTGCTCGTATCTCTCGTGGTCGTACAATTCGCCAATTAATCATGTCTATTAGCATAGCGGCACCGCTGATTACTTGCTTCTGGTTTAGTATCGTTGGTGGCAGTGGCCTTGCGTTTGAACTTGATAACCCAGGTTTGATTTCATCTGCGTTTGAAGGCTTTAACTTGCCTGCAGCACTGCTAGCGATTACTGGTGAATTACCTTACCCTATGATCATTTCGGTTCTGTTCCTGATCTTAACGACAACATTTATCGTGACGACGGGTGACTCGATGACTTACACAATCAGTGTAGTGATGACGGGCTCAACAGAACCAAACGCAGTGATTCGCTCGTTCTGGGGTCTGATTATGGGTATTGTCGCTATTGCGCTTATCTCAATGGGCTCTGGTGGTATTTCTGCATTGCAGTCTTTCATTGTAATTACTGCCGTACCTGTGTCTTTCATTTTGCTGCCAAGCATTTGGAAAGCACCCGGCATTGCAAGCAGAATGGCAAAAGAGCAAGGCCTCGTTTAAACCGCCTCTCTAACCAATATGCGAAAAAGAGCCCTTCATTGGGCTCTTTTTAATTCTGCGCTTTATCCTACGCTATCAATGCGAATCATCACGGCGTCTGGACGCCAATACTCGAATTCGCAGTCCATTAAATGCCCATCTTGTTTGTAGTTTACCCGCCGAATTTTCAGAACGGGTTGTCCTTCAGCTAGGTTCAACGCCTTAGCGACATGAGCAGGAGCTGACGTTGGAATCACATCAAAACGAGAGCGCTTTGTCTCGTAACCATACTTCTCACGATAAATGCCCGTCAGGGACATGGTGAGGTTCTCAGACAATATACCCTCAAACAGTGCCGCTTTGAGCACGTTCTCAACAAACAATACCGCTCGCCCATCAATAAAACGTAACCGTTCAATTACATAAATTGGGGTAATTCGCTCCACCTCTAACGATTTGGCATACTCACCTGCGGCCATTTCACTTCGCACGTTGAGTAACTTAGTTTCTGCAATACGATGCTGCTCTCGAATCATCTGATGGAAGTGAGAACGAGACAACGGGTTGTAACAGATACGCTCAGGAGATACATACCAACCCCGGCGCTCTTCTCGATAAATAAGACCTTCCGTTTCCAAAGACACCAACGCATCTTTGATAGTGATTCGAGTTGTAGAAAACAGCTCACTGAGCTCTCTCTCTGACGGCAGTTTTTGTCCTTCCGACATGATGCCGGAAAGAATCTGCTGTTTTAAGCTGCTTCTAATTTTTCCTAATTGGGTACCAAATTGTCCGGTGCCTGTCGCTCTCATTCTGATCTAGTCCAACGATAATTTGACGAATAACATAAGGCGTTTACGTAACAAAAATATGACATTAATCAACAGAACACATACTGAACGTATGAAATATAAGTGCCACATAAAATCAGCAAAACTGTCAAATTACTTGCGCTAAATCGTCACATTCCATCCATAGCATACAAAGCGAACTTACTGACCTAGTCCAGAAGGATGGAGACAATGAAAACTTTGCTAAGTCGTTCAATTACCGCACCAGCGGCAATCATTGCGGTAACGCTCGCTACGCCAACAGTAGCGAAAGAAGCCGATATTGAATCTTTGGTAGCAGCAGCACAAAAAGAAGGGGCGGTTTACAGTGTGGGTATGCCTGACAGTTGGGCAAACTGGAAAGACACTTGGGCTGATTTAAAGTCAAATTACAACCTTAAGCACCAAGACACGGATATGAGCTCGGCTCAAGAAATCGCAAAATTCGAAGCTGAGAAGAAAAACGCGACCGCAGACATTGGTGACGTAGGCTTTGCCTTCGCACGTGTAGCGGTTAAAAAAGGCGTCACTCAGCCATATAAACCAACAACTTGGAATGACATCCCAGATTGGGCAAAAGACGAAGATGGTCATTGGGCACTTGCTTACACTGGCACTATTTCTTTTATCTCCAACAATAACCTCGTAAAAGACGCGCCAAAAACGTGGGATGACCTATTAAAAGGCGACTACAAAGTGACCGTAGGGGACGTAGGCGTAGCAGCACAGGCAAACAACGCGGTTCTCGCCGCAGCGTTCGCCAACGGTGGGGACGAATCCAACCTCAAGCCTGCGCTCAAATTCTTTTCTGAACTCGCGAAGCAAGGTCGTCTTTCATTTACCGATCCGAACATCGCCAACCTAGAAAAAGGCGAAGTTGAAGTGGCGATCATGTGGGACTTCAATGCATTGAACTACCGCGACAAAATTGACCGCGACCGCTTTACAGTGAGCATTCCTCAAGATGGCTCTGTGATTTCTGGTTATACAACCATAATCAATAAATACGCGAAGAACCCTAATGCAGCAAAGCTTGCTCGTGAATACATCTTCAGCGATCAAGGGCAAATCAACTTAGCAGAAGGTTATGCGCGTCCAATCCGCACCAACATCACACTGCCTCAAGCAGTGCAAGACAAGCTAATTGCTAATGACCAATACAGCAATGTTCACCCAGTGACTGACTTCTCAGCTTGGGAAAAGTCCGCACGTAAGCTGCCACGTCAATGGCAAGAAAGTGTCTTAATCCACCAGCAATAAGAGTAAGTCGTTATGAGCAATAAGGTCATCCTTGTTGTTCTAGATGGACTGAACTATCAGGTAGCCCGTGATTGCATGGGCTACCTCAATGGTCTTCTAGAGCAAAGTCGTTCCCAACAAGAAACTCGCGCAACGCTTTATCCTGTGCAGTGTGAGCTGCCCTCTATGTCTCGCCCACTTTATGAGTGCATTTTAACGGGCGTTCGCCCTGTAGAAAGCGGCATCGTAAACAACAATATCGTTCGTCTATCCAAACACGATTCCATTTTCAGTTTGGCAAAAGCCCAAGGAAAAGTGACCGCTGCGGCTGCCTACCACTGGGTAAGTGAGCTTTATAATCGCGCGCCATTTGAACCTGTTCGCGATCGTTTCACGCATGATGAAACCCTGAATATCCAGCACGGCTGCTTTTACCATTGGGATCATTATCCTGATGAAGCCTTGTTCCTGGACGCAGAGTATTTACGCCGCAACTATCAACCTGATTTCTTATTGATCCATCCGATGAATATCGACGATACAGGACATAAGTTTGGCCTAGACTCTCGCCAATACCGCAATTGTGCGCGAGGTGCAGACATTATTCTTTCCAACTACATCGATCAATGGCTTGCTGATGGGTATCAAATCATTGTGACCAGCGATCATGGCATGAACAACGATCTTTCTCACGGTGGGATTTTACCTGAAGAACGAGAAGTTCCCCTGTTTGTCATTGGTGATAAGTTTACCCATCAAGATTGTCATATTAAGCAAACTGATATTTGTGGCACCGTTTGTCAATTGCTAAACCTTGACCACACGAAGCCATACACTCAGGAATTGTTAGCACTATGAGCAGTTCAGTCCTCTCCCCAAGCTCTAGCGAATCACGTTCAAATTTGGCAAGTACTTGGTTAAAGCGCTTTAAGCCAGCCATTTGGTTGGCACCTTTCGCACTGTTTTTCTATCTATTTCAACTCGCACCGATGATTTGGGTGCTGTTAAACAGCTTTATCTACGATGGCGAGTTTGCCTTCGATAACTACATTGAAGTGCTCGACTCCGCCTTTATGATGCAGGCGTTTGGCAACAGTTTGTGGTTAGCTGTGTGGTCGAGCATTTTTGGCTTAGCCATTGCGACTCTGTTGGTCTCTTCTCTACGCAGAGTCGATTCTAAAGTCCGCGACGGTGTGATTGCGTTTACGAACATGAGCAGCAACTTTGCAGGCGTACCTCTGTCATTCGCTTTTATCATTATTTTGGGCACCAATGGGGCGATTACCCTTTTGCTCAAGCAGTATGGCTTACTCGGTGATTTCGACCTTTATGGTAAATGGGGTCTGCTGGCCATTTACATCTACTTCCAAATCCCGCTGGCGGTGTTGTTGCTCTACCCTGCGTTCGATGCGTTGAGTGATGATTGGCAAGCAGCTGCTGCGCTACTGGGAGCCAAAACATCACAGTATTGGGCGAAAATCGCGCTGCCAGTGCTCTCACCAGCCTTATTCGGTACCTTTATTATCTTAATAGCCAACGCAATCGGCGCATATGCGAGTGTTTATGCGTTGACCTCCGGTAACTATAACGTCATCACAATTCGAATTGCGAGTCTGGTATCGGGAGACCTGTTCCTTGAACCTAATCTCGCCGCTGCAATTTCGGTGGTTCTAATGGTGTTACTTGCCTTTATCACATTGATTAACCAATGGCTCATTTCGAAAAGCTATGCAGGTAGGAAGTAGTCATGCACAACGTTAATACTCGATTCCATAAAACAGTGGTTTATTCCATTGTTGGGATCATGCTCATCCCGATTTTAGCGACCTTTGTCTATTCGCTTTCATCACGCTGGGGTGCCACGGTGCTTCCAGATGGTTTCACTTTTGATTGGTACGTTAAATTGCTGACCGACCCACGCTTTTTGCAAGCGTTTGGGCGTTCGCTGTTTATTTGTATTGCTTCGCTAACCCTCAGTGTGCTTCTGGTTCTGCCAGCGATATTCGTGGTGTTTTACTACTTTCCGAAGCTCGATAAGCTCATGAACGTATTGATTTTGCTACCATTCGCTGTACCACCAGTGGTGTCCTCCGTCGGCTTGCTTCAACTTTATGCTGACAGTGAAATCTCCCTTATCGGTACTCCTTGGATTCTAGTAGGTACTTACTTCACCATCGCGTTACCGTTCATGTATCGTGCGATTTCTAATAGCTTCGAAGCAATTAACCTTAACGATTTAATGGACGCTGCACACTTGCTAGGGGCAAGCACAACCAAAGCGTTTTTGATGGTCATTTTACCTAACCTCAAAAAAGGACTGATGGCATCGCTTTTCCTTTCATTTTCATTTCTATTGGGAGAGTTTGTGTTCGCCAATATTTTAGTCGGCACACGTTATGAAACCCTGCAAATCTACTTGTATAACATGCGTCAGACGAGCGGCCACTTTACGTCTGCCTTAGTGATGACCTACTTCCTATTTATTTTTTTACTGACTTGGTTGGCAAGTCGTTTCAGCCGAGGAGTCAAACAATGAGCTACGTAACAGCGAAAAATCTGACTAAACGTTTTGGTGATAACACCGTATTTGAGGACATTCACTTTAACATCGAGCAAGGTGAATTCATTACGCTTTTGGGCCCTAGCGGTTGTGGTAAATCGACACTACTTCGCAGCCTTGCTGGGCTTAACCCTGTCGATGGAGGCGAGATTTGGGTAAACGGAGAAGATATCACGCATCAAGTCCCGCAAGAGCGTGGTATTGGGATGGTCTTTCAATCGTATGCGCTGTTTCCCAATATGACCGTCGAAGGCAACATTGCATTTGGCTTAAAAATGAAAAAGCTTGCGAATGATGATATTCGACGTGAAGTGGCTAAAGTCATCAAACTGGTGGATCTGGCAGGTAAAGAAAAACACTATCCGCATCAACTTTCTGGCGGTCAGCGCCAGCGTGTCGCACTCGCTCGAGCATTGGTGGTGAAACCTCGCATATTATTGCTTGATGAGCCACTTTCTGCGCTTGATGCCAAAATCCGCAAACACCTTCGTCAGCAAATCCGAGACATTCAGAAAGAGATGAATCTCACCACTATCTTCGTAACTCATGACCAAGAAGAGGCGATGATTATGTCTGATCGTATCTTCCTAATGAGTAAAGGGGAAATTGTTCAAGCAGGAACACCTGAAGAAATTTATACTCATCCTGCTAACGAGTTTGTGGCCGGTTTCATGGGGCACTACAACCTTGTAGAGGCCAATAAAGCCAAGCAACTCTTCAACATTGATACCGAATGGAAAGTAGCGATTCGCCCAGAGTCTATATATGTAAAAGAGCAAGGTCGTCAATATGATAGCCACATCTCAGCGCCACAAGTAGGTACGATCACCAACCACCAGCTTCTAGGTAATGTTATTCGCTATCAAGTGAACGTTGAAGAGTGTGAGCTCACTGTTGACTTGCTTAACCGCTCTTCAGAACGCTTACTAGCGAATGGCAGCCAACTAGAGCTACTCTTTAACCTAAACGAAATTCAACCAGTGAGAGCCTAAACATGTCCAAACCTTTGTATGTTTTTGATATGGATGAAACCCTAATAAACGCTGACTGCGCAATGATTTGGAACGAGTTTATGGTTGAGAAAGGCATCGCGACTGATCCTTTATTTATTATGGAAGATCAGCGTCTAATGGCCTTGTACTCTGAAGGCAAAATGGACATGGAAGACTATCTAGCGTTCTCCATGAAGCCACTAGAAAACATGCCGATTGAAGAAGTAAATGCCTTGGTTGAAGAATGTGTTGAAAGCCATATTTTGCCTAAACAGTTCCCTCAAGCCAAAACCCTGATTGAGCAACTGTCTCGTGATGGTATAGATATGGTTATCATCTCTGCCAGCGTCACTTTTTTGGTGGAAGCCGTTGGTCGCCGTCTTAATATTCCAACCGCACTCGGAATTGATTTAATCGAGAAAAACAACCGTTATACTGCTGAAATCGACGGTATCCCGAGTTATCGTGAAGGCAAAGTCACGCGATTAAAACAGTGGCTAGAAAATCAGCCTGAGCCTTATTCCGAAATCCATTTCTATACCGATTCAATCAACGATTTACCGCTTTGTGAATACGCGAACTACGCTTATCTGGTAAATCCATGCCCACAACTAAAAGAACACGCCAACAGACCGAATTGGAGTGTGTTAAGTTGGGGGTGATATAGCCTCACAAGACCGTTCTTCCTAAGTAAATACTTTTCTATTTGTTCAAAGAGCAGTTCTTTCTGCTCTTTTTTACTTCTCTTCATCACAAATTAATCACTTGATTAAATACTGATTAATTTTTCACATGTCGCATGAGAAATCAGCGTCTTATAATTAATCAAATGTTTAATATTTTGAGAGAAGATTGTGACGGAAGCGCATCGAAGGGCGGGAAGACCCACAGATAATATCGACGCAAGGGAAAAACTGATTTTCCACGCGCGCGAACTCTTCACCATTATGGCTTATGACAAGGTCTCTACTCGCCTAGTCGCGCAGAAAGCAGGCGTGAACGTGGCGATGATTCGTTACTACTTTGGCAACAAAGAAGGCTTGTTCGAGACCATGTTGCGCGAAACACTGTCACCGATGCAAAAGCAGATGCAGACGTTGGTATCCAACAGTAACGAGCAAAACTTTCTCGATCTAATGCGCACCTACTACCGCGAAATGATCAAGGTACCACAGTTCCCACGCTTAGTTGCCCAAGTTATGAATATGCCCCCATCGGAAACCCAACGCAAACTGCTCGAAAAAGTCTTCGCAGATATCAGTAAGCCAATGCAAGGCGTGATCTTTGATAAGTTGATCGACAGTGGCGTTTTACGAAAAGACGCCGACCCTCAACTTTGTCGCGTCTCTTACATCAGCTTGATGGTATTTCCTTTTATGGCACCACCAGCACTGCTCGCCATTCATGGCATTGAACTTTCTGAAGCCTTCTTGAACCGATTATTCGAACACAACATACAACTGATGAAACATGGATTTTTAGACTCGGGCGACCAATATGAAGATAAATAAAAAGCTGCTGTTCTTTCCTGCTCTTGCGGTGGGGGTCGTCATTCTGTTTTTGGCGATTAGCCTCAAACCAGATTTGCCCGTAAAACCCGCTGGAGATCGTGCACGGTTGGTCGAGACGATTCCACTTGAGCTCAAAGCCATTGCTCCAGTAGCCATAGGGTTTGGCAAGATCGCCCCAAAAGTGGAATGGAAAGCGATAGCCGAAGTGACGGGGAAAGTGGTCTACCGCCATCCGCAGCTGGAAAAAGGACAAGTGTTGCAAGCAGGGACAGAAATCTTGCGAATCGACCCACTCGATTACGAACTGAAACTGGTTCAAGCTCAAGCCGATCTCAAATCTGCTCAAACCTCTCTGGCTAAGCTGAACCAAGAAGAAGCGAATCTCAAAAGCACACTCAAGATAGAAGCCAACCGTCTGGTTATCGCCAACAAAGAGTTAGACCGTAAACAAAACCTACGTAAAAAAGGCCTAACGTCTCAATCGGATGTAGATCAGCAAGAGCAAAGCGCGCTCTCTCAACGTAAGTTAGTACTGGATATTGAAAATCAAATTGGTTTGATGCCGGATGAGAAACGAGTCGCGGAAGCCCTAGTTAAAGTTAATGCATCAAAAGTGGATGAGGCCGAACGCTCGCTTGATAAAACCATCATCACCCTTCCTTACGATTTGCGCATTGCAGAAGTCGAGATTGAGCAAAACCAAGTGGTTAATCTACAACAGACCATGGTGACCGGGCATGGTATTGATGTTATGGAGGTTGAAGCTCAACTGTCCATTCATGACATGCAAACTTTGGCTGCGAGCATCGGTGAGTTTGTTCGTGATGAATCTGGTATTCCACAACCTGATATGAATGCGATTCATGCCAACATTGAACTCAGCAGCGGTAACCTCTCTGCAAGCTGGCCTGCGAAAGTTGCACGCATCAGTGAAACGGTTGATCCAAGCCAAGCGACTGCCGGTGTGATTCTGGAAATTGAACAAGACTACCGTGCATTAAACCCAACCTCTGCGCCTCCACTAGTGAACGGCATGTTTGTGCGAGCCTTGATTGAGGGACAAGAGAACCCGAGTTGGGTCATCCCAGAGCGTGCGCTTCATGGCGATAAGATTTACCTGATGGGCGATGACAATCGTCTGCAAGTCGTGACGGTTGAAGTGTTATATCGCCGAAATAACCAAGTGGTGATCGATGGCGAATTGGAGCAAGGTCAGAAACTGATCATCAACGATTTGCTGCCTGCGATTAACGGCATGCTATTGAAAGAGTCACCTGAACAGTCAGAAACGGCTATTGAGGAGTCTGATTCATGATCCGATTCTTCGCCAAGCACCCAACAGCAGCCAACTTGCTGATGCTAACGCTGCTGATATTGGGGATTTCTTCACTTTCCACGATTAAGCGGGAAACCTTTCCTGAGTTTGATCCGCCCTACATCCTAGCTGGTGTGGTTTACCCTGGCGCTTCCCCGCAAGAAGTCGAAGAGAGTATCTGTGTCCGCATGGAAGATGCTGTTGATGGCCTTGCTAACATTGAAGAAACGCAATGTGAAGCGATTGAAGGCTCTGCGCGTCTTATCTTAAAACTGAATGAAGAAGCCGACATCGGTCGCATGTTGGTCGACGTTCAGACTCAAATCAACTCAATTAATGACTTCCCACAAGAAATTGAGTCTCCTGTGGTCCAAGAGCTAGATTGGAATGAGCCCGTTGTGGATGTCGCGATCACTGCAGACACCACATGGCCAGAGCTAAAAGCCTATGCAGAACAACTTAAACGCACATTAAAGCTCGATTATGATGTGTCTTTGGTTGAAGTTGCAGGCTTCTCTGACCACCAATACCGAGTAGAGTTAGATACTCAAGCTATTCGACAACTTGGCTTAAGTGTTGGTGATATTGCTGAGCAGATTGGTCGTCAGAACGTCAAGCTGCCAAGTGGTAATGTCGAAACGCCAGATAAGAACTTTCTGATCCGCTTTGACGAACGACGCGTGACACCAGAAGAGCTTGAGACTATTGTCGTGGGCTCTGGTCCAAATGGATCAATCATCCGTCTAAGAGACATTGCGACGATTACCGACCGATTTGAATTGGACGAACAGAAAGTCCTCTTTGATGGTCACCCATCTGCCCTACTAAAAGTCAGCAAAAACAAAGAAGACGATGCACTGCGCATTAAAGAACGTGTAGCTCAATTTGTCCAAGAACAACAAGCCATTGCGCCAGATGGTGTGATGCTACAAATGACCAATGATCTTTCATCCGTGCTTTGGGATCGCCTGACCATGATGGTCAAAAACGGTTGGCAAGGTATCATTCTGGTTTTCGCCACCATGTGGTTGTTCTTTAGTTTTCGCTACTCTTTTTGGGTCGCAGCTGGTTTGCCCGTAGCCTTCTTGGGTGGCTTATTTTTGATGGCGCAACTTGGCCTGTCCATCAACATCATGTCTTTGGTCGGGTTACTCATGGCCATCGGTATCATGATGGATGATGCCATCGTTATTGCCGAATCGATTGCCGCTCACCTCGACCGAGGAGAAGAGATCGATGATGCCGTTATCAAAGGAGTGAAAAAGGTACTGCCAGGGGTAATTTCTTCCTTCCTAACTACGGTGTGTATTTTTGGTAGCTTGTTATTCCTGCAAGGTGAAATGGGTGCGGTACTTAAAGCAGTTCCTCAAGTTCTGATCCTCGTTTTGAGTTTGAGTTTGGTGGAAGCCTTCTTGATCCTACCTAACCACCTTTCTCATTCGCTACATAAACAAAAGCAAGAGCGAAAAACACCGAAGTTCAAACAAAAGCTGCTCGCTTCTTTTGAAAACTTCCGCAACACCACCTTGGTCAACGCAGTGGATAAAGTGGTCGAGTATCGCTATGCCTTTATGGGTGGTGTGGTTGCCTTGCTTCTTATCTCCGCTGCCACGTTAGTCGGTGGTTTACTCAAGTTCCAACCCTTCCCTGAGTTGGATGGCGACATTGCAGAAGCGCGCATTATTCTTCCTCCGGGTTCTTCTCTGTCTCAAACGGAAGCTGTCGTCGATAAGATCGTCGCTTCCGCTCAAAAGCTAGATAAAGAATGGACAGAGAAAGTGGAAGACGGCAACCCATTGGTTCTGCACATCACCAGTCAATTCAATGCTAACGCCGACGCGAATGAGTCTGGCCCTCACATTGCCACGGTACGTCTGGATTTGCTGGGCGCCGAGAGTCGTAACACACTCATCGATGAATTTATCGATGCATGGCGCGAAGACATTGGTGAACTTGCCGATCCTATCTCACTGGTATTTAAACAACCGACCATGGGGCCGGGTGGACGAGCAATTGAAATTCGAGCGAAGCATGATGATCTGGATGCGCTCAAAGCAGCTTCTATCGACATTCAACAATACTTGAATGAGTTTGACGGTGTCCATGGCGTATTGGATGACATGCGTATGGGTAAAGAAGAAGTCTTGGTTAAACTGCGTCCAGGCGCAGAAGCTTACGGGATTAACGGCCAGCTCATCGCCAATCAATTGCGTGCGGCTTTCTTTGGCCAAACCGCAGACGAAATCCAAGTTGGGGTAGAAAACATTTCCATCGAAGTTCGCCTCGATAAAGCACAAGCTGGTGACTTACAGCAATTGGCAAACTTCCCAATAATCTTGTCCGATGGCAGTCAAATCCCACTCGCGACCATTGCAACTTTGGATTTCCAACGTAATTACGTAAGAATCCAGCGCATTGATGGCTTGCGCACTGTGAGCGTATTCGGCGATATCGATAATACGAAAGCCAACTCAACCGCCATTATTCGTCAGTTCCAACAGGATGAAGCGCCAAAGCTTATGCAAAAGTATCCTGGTCTTCGCTTTGATTTTGAAGGCGAAGCCAAAGATACCGCTGAAACTGGGGCATCAATGGGTAAAGGCTTCTTGCTTGGTTTGTTTGGCGTGTTTGCGATTCTGAGTTACCAATTCCGCAGTTATTTGGAACCATTCGTGGTCATGCTTGCGATTCCCCTCGCTTTTATTGGCGTGGTATGGGGACACATCCTACTCGGTCACTCATTAAGTATGCCAAGTATGATGGGCTTCGTCTCATTAGCAGGGATTGTGGTGAATGACTCGATTCTGTTAGTTCAGTACATACGCCATCATGTGGATGAAGGGGATAATGTGCATGACTCGGTAGTCAAAGCCAGTCGGGAACGCTTTAGAGCAGTATTCCTAACATCAATGACCACTGCAGCAGGTTTGCTTCCGTTGCTGACTGAAACCAGTTTGCAAGCACAGGTTATCCAACCACTGGTTATCTCCATCGTGTTTGGTATTTTCGCATCCACTCTGCTGGTGTTGTTTATGATCCCTGCTGCGTATGCCATTTTAGCTGACTTCGGCCTAGTCCATAAGCACGAAGAAATCTAAAACGACTGATAAGTAAACTTATCAAAATGAACAAGAGCGGCTTAGGTCGCTTTTTGTTCAATACCAACACGTTAAAAAACACACAATCACTTAACAAACAGAGGGTTATTGTGTCTCATTAAGTGTGAATATGAACAGTTAAGGATTAAGTATGTTGAGTTTTATATAACCAAATCAAATAACCAACACAAGATTTATAATATGTCTTATTGTCAAAAACGGAATTTCACAGAGTAAAAATACACGTAGGCAACACATTCACAATTTAAACTCACGATAATGAAAACATTGATTGAAGAATTAACATTTTAACAATCATTACAACAATGTTAACTTTAGCCTCGTTGGTCGCGCTGGTGGTAAGCCTCTCACCAAGCCTATTGTCAGTTTTATATGGACGTTCGACCACCTCCAAAATGAATAGACACCCAATTTGGTGCCCTTTTTTCGCCCGTGAAGGTATTCTTCGCGGGCTTTTTTCTTTAAGTTAAGTATGAACGCTCTGGATCAACTTTTTTTTGCCAACCTTTCGGATTTGGAGGTAGTATGCGAATCAATAAGCGGAGACAGTGCTAGCAACTCTAAAACATTTTTTTCAAAGATTTCATCCGCGTGTCTTACCCAATCTAAAAACTTTTTTTGAGCAAACATAGGCTCGATTTCATATAAAAATTCAATACTAAAGTAAAACTCATTTTTGATAGGCAAATTGTACACTCTTCGATAGTCTTTTTTATACTCCAAATTTCCTTCTACATATTTTGAAAATGTATTTTCACCAATCTTGATATCTTGGCATTTGATTGGAGGATAACCACGAAGAAACTCTCCTACAAGGAACTCTTCTTTCGCTCTCTTTTTTTCTTCGTTTATCGGGTCCATTCCCCAACGATGATTTGCATACGCAATGGCATCATTCATCAACTCTGTATGATCACCTTTTTGAGAACCGTCAGGTGACTCTACAGCATGATAAAAATCCACGTACTCTTTCTCTATAAATGAAGATAGTTGATTAACACTAGTAATATATTTATCTGAAGATTTAATCCTTAACCGAATATATAAGCTACCTTGTTTATTGATTGGTAATAGTGGATTTATTATTTTATTTTGAAAAGAGAAATAAATCGTGGCCAAGTTTATAAGCTTTTCATGCCGCTCTACTTTTGAATCAATATTGAATCGTTGTAATTCAATAAAATCTTGGTATACATGACCTTGATATATATTGTTCGGACATTCAAATGATAGTACTAAGTCATCTATCTGGAACGCATTATGTAATAAATTAGAGAAATCCGGCTTTCCTCTAAAACCATCTTTACACATTTTAATAAAACTCATATGTCTATCTCTTATTCTTCAAATATGCATCAATACCTTTAAACGAGAGCCTGCAATATGAGTTCTAATTCAAGTAAAGGTAAGCCACATACTAAGGTAGTATGAAGGTCAAAAAGGAGATCGGATCTTTTCTAAATTTTAAATATCTAACATCACCTCCACTTTACTGAAATCTACACTTTTGAAAGTTACATCCGCTCCATCCAGCAATAGCTCATCAAACACGCCAACTATTGATAATAGGCTTGAGGATCTGATCTCCACCCATGAAATGAGAAACAAAAAAGCCAGCCTTAAAAGGCTGGCAAGTAGAGCAACAAGGTCAGTGCTTACTGCTAACTAACACCGAACTCGTATTGGATTCATTTTCGTCTGTTAGTCTCTTTTATCGGCGTTTATGACTTGCTTGCTTTCTCTTTGTGGCACGTTACCTTTACTAACTGTTCTTGCTCATCTTTAATGTTTTTCACGATACGCTCATCACGTGCGTGAATGGCATCCATGTTCATTTGCTGAATATCTGCTATAGCTTCATGTTTCATTTCAGAAAAGTCCTGACGTAAATCTGAGCTCCACTCCTCTTTGTCTAAAGTGTTAGCAGCAGCGATTGGTGATGACATTACAGCAATAAGACTTAGAGTAGATAGAAATACGCTTTTCATAATAAGCTCCTTGAGGATTAGCAGTTAATTTTAATTACAATTTATATATTGCACATACGATGCCAACTTTTATTTTGTTATTTTTCAACAACTTAAATAAAACCTCATATTCAACGTTATCTTCGTCTGGTAAATTTCGCTAACCAAGTGTCAAATTAACCATGCAAATTTAAAACATTAGAAACATACATATTAGAAATACTTTGTCAGGCAGTTTTCTCATCAGATAATTACGTAACTGCCCACTAAAAAATCACTTTGAATCAAAATGCGGAAACAAAAAAGCAGCCCGAAGGCTGCTCCTAATCGTTAACATCAAGCTTGTTAACTCGATACGCTTGCTTCAACGCTCGACGTCACTGGCGACTTTCTGAAACGATTAATCAAACGATGGATAAACCTCTTAATCGATCTGAAAATATTTTTAATATCTTCAAGCATTAAATACAAACAAGGCACCAACACTAAAGTCAGAACCGTTGCGTACAACACCGCAAAGCCCAAAGCGACAGCCATCGGTATGACAAAACGCGCCTGCAAACTCGTTTCAAACATTATCGGCAATACACCCGCAAACGTCGTTATTGAGGTGAGCGTGATAGCTCGAAAACGAGCACAACCCGCCTCAACAACCGCTTGTTTGATGTTCATACCCTTTTCTCTCACTTGGTTTACGTAATCTGTCATAACCAGAGAGTCGTTAATAACCACGCCAGCAGCAGCGATCAAACCAAATGTCGACATCATACTGATGTCTAAACCTAGCCAGAAATGGCCCCAAATCGCCCCAGTCAGACTAAACGGAATGACGGACATTACAATCAAAGGTTGGGTATAACTTTTTAACGGTACAGCTAACAAGATGTAGACGATGATCATGCCTGCAATAAAGAACAAAATCTGTTCATTACGCTGCGCAGCTTGCTCTTCAATATCACCGCCCAATTCTGTTTTCACAGTTGGGAAGGCTTGCTTCATATCCGGTAAGATATTGTCGTCAATGACCTTCACGATTTCTTGAGGTTCAACCAATTCTTCGTCTATCGAACCATAGACATAAACGGTTTGATACCCGCCTTCACGTCGAATGCTACTCACGCCCGGCTGCTCATTGATCTTCACCACATCACCCAACATGACCTTCTTACCTGCTGGTGTGGTAATCACAGCGTAACGCAATGATGAGAATGCTTCACGCGTCAATTGCGGGTAACGCACCATAACTTTAATTTCTTCACCATCACGAATAATGCGCTGTGCTTCGCCACCATAAAAGCTGCCACCAACTTGCTCTGCGATCATGGTGAGATCCAGACCGAGATCGTACGCTACAGGCGCAAGAGACAGGAGTACTTCTTTGCTTCCAGAATCAATAGAAGATGAAATATCATATAACCCTTCTTCCTGCTGTAAACGCTCTATCAAGTAACGCCCAGCCTCGTTGAGCTCATTGATGTTAGAACCAAACAACAAGTAGCCAAACTCATCCCTGTCACCACCACCCGCACTCTGCTCGCGGATTTTGATGCTCTTCATACCTGGAATAACAGGCATAGCTTCACGCCAACGTCGAGCCAGTTCAAATGTATTGAACGGGCGTAACTCTTCATCAACCAGAGGTACTAATACACGACCTTCGGTGCGGCTTCTGTTGTACGACAGCACATCACGAATCATTCCTTGACCATGTTCTGCAATGGTCTCAGATTCGATCTTTTGCATGACACGTTCAATAGTCTTGAGTGCACTGATTGTCTGCTCACTTGAAACGGTATCATTCATTTCAATAGTGATCGCAGGATAGTCAGTCGGCACTTTAGGGTTAGGGATCACCCGAACATAATTCGCGTTGATCAAAGCCGCGCTGATCAGCAGTAAACCACAGAACACCGCAAACACTGTCCAGCGCCAATGGGTGCATGTTGTTACAAAGTTACGATATGGACCATTTACAAAACCAAAAAAACGTTGGTTAAATCGGTCACGCCAGCCACCTGGTTTAACTGGCTTAAAATGGGTATGCGCCAAGTGCGCTGGTAGGATCAACTTTGATTCAATCAAACTGAAGATCAAACAAAGAATCACGACCCCCGCGATACCATAAAAGAAGGCACTATCAATACCGCTAGACAACAAGAAAGGGGCAAACACCGCAATTGTGGTTAACACACCGAAAGTGGCTGGTGTGGCAACACGTTTTACACCACGAACCACGTTTTCGACGCCACCGCCTTTTTCTTCAATTTCGCTGTAAGCGCTCTCTCCCATCACGATGGCGTCATCAACTACAATACCGAGCACCATGATGAAAGCGAACAGCGAGACGATGTTCACTGTAATACCCAAAGCTGGCATCATCATCACCGCACCAAGGAAACACACTGGTAAGCCGATCATTACCCACATAGCCAAGCGGAAACGTAGGAAAATGGTCAGCATAATCGCGACTAATGCAGCGCCTTGCAGCAAGTTTTTCAACATCATGTCGAGACGCCCATTTAAATAATAAGTCGTATCAACCAAGACTTTGAGCTTAACATCCTGCGGCAATGTCTTGTTTTTTGCTTCAATATAATTACGAACGGACTGTGCAACAGGGATAATGTTCTGATCACGAGTTGCTTCAACAGACATGTAGATCGCATTTTGCCCTGAGTATTCAAAGTAGCGCTCTTCTTCCGTAAAGCCATCTTTTATTGTGGCAATATCTTGCAACAGAACCTTTGCACCATTTGCGCCAAGCTTTACAGGAATATTTCTAAACTCATCACCACGGTAGTATTGGTTTTCAATCCTTACTGCAATCATCCCTGAATTTGTTTTTACTTCGCCCGCAGAAAAGTTAGCTGAATAACGGCTGATCGCGCTGCTGATATCGCTCAACGTCAGGTCGTATTTACGAAGAACAAGTGGGTCAACTTCAATCGCTATTTCTTCTTCTGGCGCACTCAGATACACCAGCATGACGTTTTCTAACTGAAGTAATTCATCTTCGATTTGCTTAGCAAGCGGTTTAAGCTCCTCGAGCGGTCGGTCCCCAACTAACCCCATTTCGATTACATCTTGGCGCCATTCAACTTGGTAGACATTGATTGGTTCCATACCCGCTGGTAAGTTAGACAAGGTATCAATACGTTGGTTTACATCATCTAAGACACGCTTGATATCGGCATTAACGTCTACCTCGATGGAAACATACGCGCTACCTCTAGAGGCCGTTGAGACTGCTTTTTTAATCCCGGTGACGTCTTTAATCGATTCCTCGACCTTAACGAGAATACTCTCTTCTATCTCTTGAGGAGAAGCGCCAGGATAAGTCGCACGAACATCAATGTAGTTCACCTCAATATTCGGAAACATCTGCCTTTGAATAAAGAGAAAACTCACCACACCCATGATAATGATGAACACCATCAAAAGGTTGGCAGCGACGGGATTATTCGCAAAATAGGCAATTAAGCCCTTTTGTTTAGTATCTTCCATGACATACTCCTACTTACTGTACGACGGTTTCGGAGTCGTCACTCTTTTTTGCGATTTGTACCGCCATGCCTTTTTGAGGGTACTCTGGTAAGGTCAGTACCAACTTATCACTTTGCTCTAAACCTTCGCCAACCAGCAAAAACTTACCTTCTGCTCTCAAAACCGTGACGGTTCTGGGTTGAAGTTGATTATCGCCATTCACCACCCACACGGTACGGTTTTTAACTAATTCCTGTGGTAAGCGATAGATATGCTTAAGTTCCTTACCAGTGAAACTCACTTCAACGTAGGAGCCGAATTTAATTGGAGGCTGCTGGTTATCGACACCGTATGGGTCCGCGATTTGAATGACCATGTTAATCATTCGGGTAGCGCTATCAATCATGCCTAAATCACGAACTACTCGACCTTCTCTAGTGGTAGAAAAGACACCTTGCTGCGTCACTGTCGCAGTGAGTTCACCAATGGATTCGGGTAAAAATGCACTATCAAAACCGGCAATGGGTACGTGCACCTCTGCCACTTCGATGTTGTTTAACGTGGCAACTCGAGAACCAGATGTAACAAATTGACCAACACCAATATCACGCTCAACAACCAGCGCATCGTAAGGTGCAACGACTTTGCAATTTTCTAACTCTCTTTTTGCTCGTTTGAGTGCCGCTTGAGCCGACTTCACTTGGGCTTGTGCGCTCAAAACGTGAGGTTTGCGTAAATACAAATCCGTCACTTGCTTATCGCTCAGTCTCTTTGCCTGACGTTTTGCCACTTCGGCTTTCGCTTGTTCCTCAATCAAGTTTGCGCGTGCACTAGCTAAATCGGCTTCAGCTTGTAAAACCGACGCTTCATAGTTGTCACTTTCAATTGTGAAAAGAACCTCTCCTCGTTTCACGATGCCACCCGTTACAAAATTCGGGTGCCAACTTATCACTTCACCACTGACTTGCGCGGAAAGGTGTGTTTTTTCAAAAGGGACTAATTCACCGTGACTGGTAATCACCACTTTGTGATCAGTAGGAAAAAGAGAAGAAGCCTGAACAGTAGGTTCTGTAATTGCATCTTTGGTTGACTCTTTTTCCGGCGCAGTTGCGGCAATTGCAGCATATCCTGCATAAGAGCCTCCAACGACGACGAAGGGTAAAAGCCAACGTAATATGGGTTTTGCTAACATCGAAAATCCTTTTTTATTGTTGTTTTCAACACCACACTTTTATTCAGTCCATTGCTCCCGGTAAGCATGGTGGTGAGAGAATTGAATTTGAATAAACATCAAAGCGGCACTTGCCTAGTCTTTTAAGCAGCTAACTAGATAGTTATTGCCAATTCAAAGTTAATAAAATTAACAAAAAATTAACCAACTGCGCAAGTTGCTCTGACTTAACTTTTATTCTAAATAGCAAATGACATGCCAAGCATTTATTTATTAAAAATCATATGGTTATATAAAAACCATTATTTTATCCAGTGTGCTATTGGTCATAATCACCAGATATTAGTGATTATGACCAATACGGCCATAATGATAATTAAAATAAATGATTATCTGCGCTCTAAAAGTTGAACTTGGTGCAGGCTCTATGGCAATTCATTGATTAATCGCTCGTTATCAAACGGTTCTGGGTGCATGTGGCGTCAGCTTAAGTCTATAATTTGGAGTAGGTAACACTCTGTAAGACAAGGAAATGTGCTTTGTTACAAACGCTCGCCAAGTTGCTCTTCCCCTCGCTGCTCACTATTTTATCGGCATGCTCATCCGTATCGTTGAATGACGCCAGTGAAAAGTCCACCAGCTTTCAGCTCGGTTATCAAAAGGATTCTGTTCTTGCGCAGTACTTTGAAGCTTACGGGAGAGCTCCTAAGTCCATAACTGGCTTTGCACCGTTAAATCAGGGACACGATGCCCTTCTTGCTCGAACCTCTTTGATCGAGTCCGCCCAGAAAAGCCTTGATCTTCAATACTATATTTACCGCGGTGACGAAACGAGTCAGCTAATAACGTGGCGCTTGTATGAAGCGGCAAAGCGTGGTGTTCGAGTAAGGCTGTTGCTTGACGATATGCAAAAGCGAAACGACGATGTGATGGCTGCCCTCAATGCACATCCTAATATAGAAATCCGCTTATTTAACCCGCATCAGTATCGCGACTCCCGTTGGTTCGCTCTTGCTAGCGATTTTGAACGTCTTAATCGTCGTATGCACAATAAGTCTCTGATTGCAGACAGTGTTTCCGCCATTGTCGGAGGTAGAAATATCGGCAATGAATACTTCTCTTTTGAATCGCAAGTTGAGTTTGGTGATTTTGATCTTCTGCTCTATGGTGAGGCGGTACAACAAACTGCCGATCAGTTCGACCTCTACTGGAATAGCGCCTATGCGATACCAATGGAATGGATTACACCGAATTCACAGCAAATTACCGACCAAGCGATTCAAAAGCAGGTCAATAAACTCCGGTTAGAGGAAAAGTTTTCAACCGGCCGCTATGACTTCACCCAACTGGATATGTACCAAGATCTAAAACAAGGCAAACTCAAGCTCTACTGGGGAGAAGCGAAAGTATGGTTTGATCTGCCCGATAAAGTCGCAACCCGAGAGAGCCAACTTATTGATAATTTGTCGGAACTGGTTAAAAGTGTTGAGGATTCATTTGTGCTCATTTCTCCTTATTTCGTTCCAACTGAAGTAGGTACTCAAGCATTAAGTAACGCGGCCAAGCGAGGCGTTGATATCACGATTGTGACCAATAGCCTCGCGTCTAACGATGTGTTTGCCGTGCATGGTTGGTACGCAAAATATCGAAAAGATCTACTCGAAGCTGGAATCAAGCTTTGGGAAGTAAAAGCGAGCGCAAAACTCAAAAGTAAGTGGAGCCTTACGGGGAGTAGCAGAGCAAGTTTACACGCTAAAGCAATGACGATTGATAACAAAACACTTTTCGTTGGTTCAATGAACTGGGACCCACGTTCGGCAGCTTTGAATACCGAAATGGCCGTTGTTATCGAACAGCCAGAATATGTGCAAATGTTTCTAGAACAACTGCCGAATCAACTGTCGAGTAACGCCTACGCCTTAACTCTGCGCGGCGGGGACATTGTCTGGACCAACGTAAAAACAGGCGAAAAATACGACTCCGAACCAGAAGCAGGAGTATGGCGAAAAATGGGCGCTTGGTTCTCCGGAATATTACCGATTGAAGATCAGCTATAACAGCTGCCAATACTGCAAACCTCCCCAGTCAAGCAAAACAAAATGGACGCTAGTTTTGGGCAGGGGACACAACCAACATAAGGAAGCTCAATGCCAGCGCAATGGAATGAATACTATCAGAAAATTTTAAGCCAACCTCACCGCCCAAGCGTGGAAAATGCCGTAAATCGACTTAAGATAGAAGGCAAAGTCGCTCTTGATATTGGCTGCGGAATAGGTCGAGACAGCCACTTTCTCCTCGAAAAGGGATTTAAGGTTCACGCATGTGATAGCAATGAAGATGCAGTAAAAACTTGTTTAACACGCTTTGAAGGTAACAAACGATTTTCGGTTTCGCAGTGCTGTTTTACTGAGTTTAATTATCCTCAGTGCAGCTTGGTTATCGCAAATGCCAGTTTGTTCTTTTGCCCTGACAAAGGCTTCAAACAAGTCTGGACAAAAATAGACAGCGCATTACAACCGAGCGGTATCTTCTGCGGCGATTTCTTGGGAGTGAAAGACTCCTGGGTGACCTCCGAAATGCATCCAAACATTACCGCATTAACGAAAAAGGAAGTGGAAAGCTTATTCGAAGGTTACGACCTCATTTCATTGCATGAAAGAGATGAAGACGGGACCACTGTAGTCGGAAGCCAAAAACATTGGCACATGTTTAGTGTGACCGCTCGAAAGCGCTAAAAATGGTCTCTCGATAAAGAAAGCAGCACTTCAAATCAGTGCTGCTATCAGAGATTAATTGACGGGATACACCACTTCAAAACGCTCTAAAACCAGCGTACGTTTCTCATGCCAATCGATGTTCAACTCATCGCATTCAGCTTTAAAAAATGCAGTATGAGCATCACGCCACCAGTTTAAGGTTCTATCACCTTCGCCTTCTGCGAAGGCAAACTCTGCGGTTACATCCTCATATTTGCATGTACTTACGTCAGTAATTCGTATCACGCAAACCGGGTCCCCATCCCAATTCGTCACTACTTGTAAATGACCGACTTGGGGCATGGTTTCACCATGTTCTCGATACCAAAGCTCCAAACTGCACGATGCAGTTTTCTGTCCAATACGAACCAAATCTGCGCATACATTCGCGTTGTATTCGTCGGCACAATAATAGTCAGCACTGACTGATGGTACAGCTTCCCTTTGTTCTGGTGATAATAATTCTAGGAATTGTTCTAAGTAATCCTTAGCTCGCGCGTCCATGCTCACTCCATTAATCATAAATTCGCAAGGAGGATAAAAGATATCACAACAAATAACCACCAGGAACAAACTGAAAAACAACAAGAATATGACTTCTACGAAGACGACTGTTATTTCTTTTGTAATAACTTTGCTAAACGTTTGTGCTATTTGCTATTGTTGCATGGTCTATCTGTACTCTTCTCGTGAAAGGACGTTATATGCGCTTATTTATTGGTATTTTTTTCTCGCTGATACTTGCCTTGCCAACAATGGCATCGGAGGAAAAGTATTCAGAATCGGATCTGTTAGATAGACCATTAATGGAACGCTATATTTTAGATGAACTAAAAGCGCTGCGTCAGGACTATCAAAGCCTAGAAAAGCGAATGATCACAGAGATCACCGATCGCGAGCTAACGGTCGCAGATAAATCGTTGAACTATGCCAACGTGACCGTTACATACTTCTTCTACATCATTGCTGGTGTCGCATCGCTGATTGCCTTTGTCGGATGGCAATCTCTGCGCGAGTTTAAACACAACACCAAAGAGATGGCTGATAAACGATTGGAGAAGATCGCCCAAGAATATGAGAAAAAGTTTGTCGCCCTTGAGCGAGATTTAAAACGCAAAACTCGCATTATCAGCGAAAACAACAAAGAGATTGAGAAAATCAACGAGATCCATAACTTATGGCTACGTGCACAAAGCTCTCAAACTCCAGAACAACGTATTGAAATCTATGATGAAATCTTATTAATTCGTCCAGGTGATTTAGAAGCGTTGACTTACAAAGCCGACGCAGCGATGGAAATCAACGAATACCATTGGGCACTTAGCATTTGTAACCGCGTACTTGAAGTCGATTACACCAACGGCCCTGCATTGTATCAACGCGCGTGTGCATACTCTCGCCTTGGTATCGAAGAGCAAGCTATTGAAGACTTGGAACGCGCAATTGAATACAGCCCATCCATTCGTGATTTACTTGCCGAAGAACGAGACCTCGAATTGCTGCACGGTAATGAGCGTTTTGAAAAGCTCTTACATCTAGCAAGCGAATAATGGAATAAACAGCATGAGCAGCCACTTTAATCTAGAAGACGCTAGCCAAGTATTGGTTGGTGCTTTTGCCCTAGCAGTCCCGATCTCATTTTCGGAGGAAGCGTGGCGATTGGGTGAGAGCCTACCAATGGCAAACTTGCTCATGCTGTTAAGTCTTTCTGTCATTTTCCTCAGTTTTTTCGCGTATCAAAGCGTGTTTCAAAGCCACATCAAGAATCGCGTATCCATCTTTATTTTTCGTGTGGTTATCGCGTACCTCATTGCGGCCGTTGTGGTAGCGTTAGTTCTTTTCTGTCTTGATAAACTGCCACTCATGAATGAGCCTTTGGTTGCGATAAAGCGCGTTATCGTCATCACAATGCCTGCTTCGATGGGCGCGATCGTAGTCGACAGTTTCGACAAAGAATAGAGATAATCGCTACTCTTCTTCTAACGTTAAGTTCGACCCCGAGTGGTCTTTCCCTAATACATCTTCTGGGTTTCGCAGTGCACAGGTTTCTAACGACAAGCACCCGCAGCCAATGCATCCGCCTAAATCGTTTTGCAACGCTTTAAGTTTTTGAATCTTTTGTTCTAACTGTTCATGCCAATGGCTTGCCATTTCTTCCCATTGCGCTTTGTTAGGGGCTTGGTGTTTCGGCAGTTCATCTAACGCATGTTTAATTTCTTCTAACGACAACCCAACTTGCTGCGCTGCTTTGATCACCGCAACACGGCGCAACACACTGCGATGGTAGCGACGCTGATTACCTTGATTTCTCCAACTCGAAATCAGCCCTTTTTGCTCGTAAAAATGTAGGGCAGATACTTTCACTCCAGAACGTTTTGACACTTCTCCTACGCTGATTTCCATCCTTGACTCCCTGTGTATCAATTTTGTTAAAAAAATGCTCTACCTCAAGTTTACTTGAGGTTTTAAAGTTGCACCATCTTAATTAACGCTAAACCCCGGCGATCTCAAGATAATGTGTTCAGCGCGAACGACTTGGTTGTTAAACACAAGACAGTTGGACATCAACCTTTTGAAATCCATCGGGAGTTAGAGGCAAACATAATGAAAAATAAAACTCAGCCGTACTTAGCTGGCCGCTTCTTCGACAGCATCTCCTCTGGCTTGTTCATGATGGCACTGCCATGGGTCATGCTTTCCGAACCTAACATGGGTACATTCGTCGCTTTAGTTTCTCTGAGCTGCACCGCGATTGCTTTTCTAGCAACGCCTTTCTTTTCCACTTTAATTGACCGACATTCACGCAAAGTACTACTCGTGCTCAATCAATGGATTCAATCGGGTATGGCTTTGGTGGTGTTCATTGCTTATTGGTTAGGGTTTGAGTCACACTGGTTGCTGGCTTTTGCGCAATTGGTGTATTGGGTTTCGAGTAATTTTGCATGGACGACCAACAATGCCTTCACCCAAGAAAATTATCAGCACCATGAGTATGCGAAAATTTCGGGTCAGCAAGAAATTGTAATGCAATCCACGACCCTCGGAGCTGGCGCGTTGGGTATTGTTTTGCTTGAAATGTGGGGTATGAAAGAGTTTGCTTTGTTTGCGGCCAGCGCCTCTGCGTTAGCAGCGATGTTCTATATTCTGACGCCTTATACCCAACAATTAAGGGCATCAAAATCCGTTGCTTTCATCGCGCAACTCAAAGAGAGCAAACAAATATTCCGTCTCGAACCCCGATTTTATGGCTTTATTCTGCTCTCTTGCCTCTCTTATCCTGCATTGACGTATTTGAGCAAACTGGTGCCGATTTGGTTTTCTGAACAAGGCATCTCTGGCGATTGGTTTGCAGGGTTCAACATCAGTTTTGGCCTCGGCTCGTTGCTAACCGGCTTTATTGTCACCAAAGTGCTAAGCCGTGCCTCCCATAGCCACATTATGTTCGCTTCGATGGTTATGGTCTCTTTTGCGCTTATCGGGATGAGTTTTGCGATGAGCCCGCTGACCATCTTATTGTTTACGGCGCTGTTTGGCGTATTTAACGCGCTAAATCGCATTGCGAGAGTCAACTGGATGCATCACACCGTAGCGGTTCATCAACGAGGTCGCGTCGATGGCGGCATCAGCATGTTTGCCACCACCATTCAATCTCTCAGTTACGTCCTGATTGCAATATTGAGTCATTACGAACTAACACAATACGGTTTTGCAATCGCGGCTGCTGTCATGGTGTTAGCAGTGATTTTGATGGGATTACTCAGTCGAGACGTCGAGCCGTTTAACGACCTACCCCTTCATGCAGCAGCAAAGTGAAGCATAGAAATTGAGAAGTTGAGAAATTGAAAAAGCGAGATAGGAAGGCAACCAACATCGTCTTCCTATTTTTTACGCCAGCACTTTTACCTCTATCGCTTATCAGCAAGGTTGGGTATTCTGAGGTGACCAACATGAGCAGAGGGAAATCGCAGTGAACTTAAGGCAATTAGAAGTCTTTTACGCCATTATGCAAGCAGGAACGGTGTCAGGCGCGGCTCGCTTACTGCACGTTTCCCAACCTAATGTCACTCGAGTTCTCGCCCATACAGAACAACAACTGAGCTTCGCTTTATTTGAGCGTGTAAAGGGCCGTCTCGTTCCAACTCAAGAAGCCAAAGCCTTATTGCCAGAGGCTGAAAAAGTCTATCAACAACTCGGACAATTTCGCTCTCTGACCAACAAAGTCAAACAGGGAACTCAACATTTACGAGTCGGTGCTCCGCCTGTTTTGGCCGCACACTTGTTAGCGCCGACTGTCGCGTTGCTGTCGAAAGAGCACGGCATCTCCTTTGAGCTCTCAACGGCTAATCGCGATGAGCTGTGCTCAGGTTTACTGAAACATGAACTGGATGTCGCCATTGCGTTCGGTGAAGAAACGCCACCAGCGATCATGGGACACATGTTATTAAAAGAAAACTTGGCGCTAATTGCCCCTAAAAGCGCAGCGATACCCACAGAAAAAACCGTCACTTTAGAAGAACTCATCAGTCACGATTTACCCATTATCGGTTTAGATAGCCGAGACCCTCTGGGCTTGCTGTTACATCAAACCTTGTCAGCGCGTGACGAGCATTATCAACATGCCATTACCGTCCGCAGCTACTCCGCGGCGGCTGAACTGGTGAAAAACGAAGCAGGATTCGCGATTGTAGACCCTTGGACTGCAAAACAATATCGCCAAGATAATGCCGTTTCCGTGCATGCTTTGGAGCCAAATATGTCCTTCTCCGTCTCTATTTTATTCGCAGAGCACACACCTCAATCCATTGCGACAAAGCAATTTATCACCGCCCTAAAACAACAGATGGGTTAAAGGTATAACCTGAAGTTATACCTGCCTAACAAATAAGCATTCGGTTTCCTAAATCAGTCTGGCTACATTAATGAGCAATAACGATGACGAAGGGAACCATCATGCAAATTGCTCAACCTTACCTACTCTTTCTTGGCGATGTAACCGATCCACTCGCAGCAAAAACCGCGCGTGGCATATACCAATGGCGACCTGAGATTTGTCTTGGCCAAATCCGCCTGACGCCAGAAACCGTATCGCTTGGTTTAACCGACATGACACTACAACAAGCGCAGCAGCAAGGAGCAAAAACGCTGGTGCTTGGCACGGCAAATCCAGGAGGCGTCATTCCCGAAGCTTGGCAAGCAACCTTACTTGAAGCGGCAGAGATGGGATTTGAAATTGCATCGGGCATGCACCAACGTTTGGCGGAATTTGCTCCTCTTGCCGATCTAGAACAACGCGGATTAACCAAACTGTATGATGTTCGCCATTATGATGCCCCGCTCAAGGTCGGCAATGGCAAAGCTCGCGCAGGCAAGCGAGTACTTACTGTAGGGACAGATTGCTCCGTTGGCAAAATGTACTCTGCCCTTGCCATTGAGCATGCATTGAAGCGTAAAAACTGTCGTGCAGAGTTCAAAGCAACGGGTCAAACCGGAATTCTCATCGCAGGCAGTGGCATTTCGATTGATGCCGTAGTTGCCGATTTTATCTCCGGCGCAGTAGAAGCGATCAGCCCTGAGTTCACCGATCACGATTGGGACATCATCGAAGGGCAAGGTTCATTGTTTAACCCTTCGTTTGCTGGCGTAAGTTTGGGCTTACTTCACGGCGCACAAGCTGACGCTCTGATACTGTGCCATGAGATTGGTCGCCCGCACATCCGCAACTTACCACATGCGAGCTTGCCAACCATTGAACAAACGATAGAAGCGAATCTGGCCGCTGCTCGCCTAACAAATCCAAACGCTCAATTAGTGGGTATTTGCTTAAACACTTCGGCGCTCAGCGAAGAAGATGCTGCCCAGTTATGCCAGGATTGGAGCGACAAATACCAAGTGCCCGTCACCGACCCTGTACGTTTTGGCGTTGATGCGGTTGCAGATAGGCTCCTTACGATTTAAGAAACATTTACGGTTTAGAAAATAACTGCGGTTTAGGGAAAACTAGTGAGATGAAAATTCATGTAGAACCTGTCACGATTGCCATGGCGACACCATTTCGCATCTCTCGCGGCAGTCGGACAGAGTGCCACGTAGTCCGAGTGACAATTGAACATCGAGGCATGACCGCCCAAGGTGAATGCACGCCATACCCTCGTTATGGTGAATCGGTTGAATCGGTGATTAAGGCGATTTCTCACGCCACACATGAACTGCAAAGTTTGTATGCCAAAGGCGAAGCTGATGTCATGGTTCTCAAAAGCCAGCTTCAATCGTTATTGCCCGCGGGGGCGGCAAGAAATGCATTGGATTGCGCCCTTTGGCATCTTCACGCGCTTTTGAGCCACAAGCAGCAGGTTAACGACCTCTTTGCGTTACCAGAGGCGATTGTGACGGCGATGACGGTTTCTATCGACACGCCGCAAGCGATGGCCAAACAGGCGCAAGCTTACGTTAGTCAAGGCGCAAAACTGCTAAAGGTAAAACTGGATGGTGAACACGTACTTGATCGCGTTGCAGCAGTACGCGATGCTGCGCCGCACTCGCAAATTGTTTTAGATGCGAATGAAGCATGGCAAGGCCTCGACCTCGCGACGGTATTTGCTCAACTCGAACCGCTAGACATCACCATGATCGAACAACCGTTGCCACAAGACTGCGATGACGTACTCGCCAGCATTCCGCACCCCATTCCACTTTGCGCCGATGAAAGTTGTCACACCAGAGAGCAATTGCATCAGTTGGTTGGCAAATATGAAATGGTGAATATTAAGCTAGATAAAACTGGCGGGCTCACTGAAGCACTATTATTAGCCGACGACGCCCAAAAACTCGGTTTTAGCCTCATGTCCGGTTGTATGTTGGGGACGTCGCTGGCGATGCGAGCCGCGTTACCTATTGCAGCTCAGGCAAGCGTTGTCGATCTTGATGGCCCGGTGCTGCTCGGACAAGATGTAACGCCAAGCTTGGTTTATTGCGACGGCGAAATCGTTCTTTCCAAATAGCCTAAACAATCCAGAGGTTTTGCTCCAAAAGTCACAACCTCTGAGTTTATGATCTCGATTAAAAGACAATCAGCCCCATCATGAAATAAGTCACATAAATTATATGGTTATTGAGGCATGCTAAGATTCCAGTAGTCCAAGAAGGTGGTCTTATGCATCGAGTCATCCGGAAAATGACGTGGAAAACGAATAGGCGGTAATCCCGCCCTACTCCAATGCAGTGCGTGGGTTTCTATAACAACCCACTTCCTAGCAATTCGTAGGTTTTTCACGCCATCTTGCAAGGAGGCTCTATGCCTATCAATAAAATACGCAATATCGCTTTTGTCGGTCAAACCGGGACCGGTAAAACCACGCTGATAGAAAAACTGCTCTTCACCTGCGATGCCACGCACCATTTAGGCAGCGTAGAAAAAGGCGATACCGTTACCGACTTCGACCCTCAATCCATCCAATATCAACACAGTATTGAAGCAACGCCAGTCGCACTGCGCTGGAATAAACACCGGCTCAATATCATCGACACTCCGGGACAAAACGAGTTACTTGGCCGTACTATCAGCGTTTTTCCTGCCGTTGAAACATCTGCCCTTGTCATCGACCCTCAAACCCCACTAAACCAAACTTCCGATCGCTTATTCACCTTTGCTAAAGAGCAGCAAAAATGTCAGATGATCATCATCAATAAGCTCGATAACCACGGTAATCAGTTAGAAAGATTGATGGAGAACATCGTTGAGCATTTTGGTGACCACTGCTTGCCGATCAACTTACCTTCGGCTGACGGGGAATCTGTAGTTGACTGCTATTTCGAACCAGAATTGGGACGAGAAACCTTACTTGCAACGGTAGATGAAGCTCATGAGACCTTAATTGACCAAGTCATCGAAGTCGATGAAGAACTGATGGAACTGTATCTGGAACAAGGCTCCGAACTCACCGCAGAGCAACTGCATGATCCGTTTGAAGAAGCACTGAGAACTGGACATGTGATTCCGGTCTGTTTTGTCTCAGCACAAACCGGCGCGGGCGTCGAGTTGCTGCTGCGCACCTTGGCGGAGATCATGCCCATGCCAAACGAGGGTAACCCTCCTCTACTGGAAAAGAACGGCAAAAAAATCAAAGTAAATTGCGAAACCTTAGAGCACACCGTCGCACACGTGTACAAAGTCAGCGTCGACCCATATATGGGAAAACTTGCCTACTTACGTGTGTATCAGGGTGAAATCAATGCGGGCAGCCTGCTTTATATTGGCGAAAGCAACAAGGCATTTAAAGTTGGGCACTTATATCAACTGCAGGGCAAAGATAGAACCGAGATCCCTCGCGCGCTTGCAGGCGACTTCTGCGTTTTAGCCAAAGTGGATGATCTCGAATTCGATTCAATCGTTCATGACTCTCACGAAGAAGATGGAGTTCAACTCAAAACGTTGGACCTTCCTGACTCCATGTATTCTTTGTGCTTGAAGCCTCTTAAGCGTGGAGATGAGCAAAAATTAGGAGATGTGCTGAATAAAATTGCCAGTGAAGACCCTTCTCTGCGCATCGAACATCGCGCTCGCACCAACGAAACCATCATCAGCGGCCAAGGGGAGTTTCACCTCAAAGTCGCATTAGAAAAGATGGCGAACGTGTACAAACTGGACGTCGAAACCTGCCAACCAAGCGTCGAATACTTTGAAACCATCACCAAACCTGCCGAAGGGCATTATCGACACAAAAAACAAAGTGGCGGTGCAGGCCAGTTTGGTGAAGTGCAATTGAAGGTTCGTCCACTCGAACGTGGTGCCGGATTTAAGTTCATCAACAAAGTAGTGGGTGGCGCCATTCCAACCGCGCTCATTCCTGCTGTTGAAAAAGGTATTTTGCAAGCGTTAGAGGAAGGCGCGATTTCTGGCAACCCAATTAAGGATGTGGAAGTCACCGTTTATGACGGTAAATATCACTCCGTCGATTCGAAAGAAATTGCGTTTGTCATCGCAGGTAAGAAAGCCTTTTTAGATGCGATTAACAACGCAGATCCTATTGTGCTAGAACCCATTGTCCAGATGGAACTGCACATCCCAACCGCGAACGTTGGCGATGTTTCTGGAGATTTATCTGGAAACCGAGGCTTAATCGAAGGCACTGAGCCAATCGACAGCAGCTTCACCTTACTCAGAGCCAAGTCACCTGTAAACGAGCTGCAAGATTACGCTCGTCGATTACGCTCTATCACTGGTGGTGAAGGCAGCTTTAGTATGACCTTAAGCCATTACGAGCCTGCGCCACCAGCAGTGCAAAAACAGGTCTGCCAAGGCAGTACACAACAAGGTTAATTCCCTAAGATTCAAATCAATCACATAAACAAAAAAGCGCCCTCATTTTGAGGGCGCTTTTAGGTAAAAGAAAAATTATTTATCGAGAGACAAACCTATCTGACTGATTTTGCTTTCAAACTCTTCGATGCTGTTCGCTTTGTAAGTCGGAGCACCGTTAAAGTAGCGCGGTTTCTCTGGCAGCATCGCATTTTTCAGCTCTTGTTCTTGATCGATATTGTCATGGTAAACCGTTACACGATTTGGAATATCCTGCTTCATTACAGCCATTTTGGTTCTCCTTTATTAAGACGAATAGTAAGCGTAGAACGAATTTATCGGAGTACAGGCGAGACTGTGTAAAATTTAGACACTCACAGCAAAATCATATTTAAACAGTTGCATTTAATATTTTTGAGGCACTTTGTCGTGGCTATTGGCAAACGTGAGTACAGCGATTAAGGTGAGATTTCTCTACATGAAGACAGGAAGTCCGGTGTCGCAACAAGAACTCAATCAAATGGGCAGTGCCAAAGTTTTTCTCATCGAAAAAGATGGCGTTCAAGTAATAGAAAAACGTAACCCTACTCAAATAGAAGTGGCGTTTTATCAACGCTATGCCGAGCAGTTTAACGCGCTTGGAATACACGTACCGCGCTTGATTCAACTCGACGACCAGAAAAACGTTCTGCACATTGAATACGTTCCCCACGCAGTCGAGCAAGCATTCTTACTTGAAGATCCTCGGGTCATTGAACAGCTCGTCAAACTGCACCGACTTCCACCAACATCAGATGGTGTTTATCACCGCCACCAGTGGACACCACAAGCGACTCAACAAGCACTCACTACACTTAAACTGGGCTCAGAGACAGAACAGTTCTTCCACCAACTACAACAACGAGCGGCGCACCTTTTTGATAGGCAGAACTTGATCTCCGGAGACTCGAATGCTGGAAACTGGGGACAGCGCGAAAATGGCGAGCTAGTGCTGTTCGACTGGGAACGCTTTTCTACAGGGCATGTCGCGATAGATTTAGCGCCGCTCATCGAGGGCATGGGCACATTTGATGATTACTTGAAGGTGGCAGGCAAGTATGTAAAGTGCGCCGAGAAAGGTGAAACAACAGAATTGGCGCGCGATATCGGATTAGCAAAAGCGTGGATCGTCGTCGAGGTAGTCAACATACTGGTCTCCAGAAAAAATCCGCAGACCAGCAAATATTTGGACTGGTTTCGACGAACCTTGCCGCAATGGGCCAAAAGCCTTAGCGCTCAGGTGATGAGTTAGGCTCTGAGATTTGATATAAACGCCTTTCAGGTTCTGCGCATGAGGTTTCGCAGTTGCATACTTTATCAACACCGACGTTGTTTAAACCGCCGCAACTTCCTTGAATACGCTTGTTATGAAAAATGACGCCAAGTGACATCAACAAAATGATTGCGAGAAAACCAAGAAAGGTAAATAACCAAACCATATTAACCTGCCTTATTAGCCATCGACTCTAGCTTAAGTATAGCAGGGCTAGATGTTGCTTTGAGTAGCGCTTTAGGTCTTGCCAACAAGGAGGTTTTTGATTTTTGGCCACCACAACCACAGGAGCCGCAGCCGCCTTTTTGTTTGTGAACACTTTTCTTATGATTGTTTGATGGGCGTCCTTGAGAGGGCTCAATCAAAGGCTCTCTTGGAACCGCAAGCACATCTTCCAATGAACTACGAGTAGACAGCCTAAATACTGGCGTGCCACTGCTAAGTAGCTTTGCCAATACACGTTCACCAATATTTCGCACAAGAACAGCATCCACATTGTACCCTTGTAGAGACTGAATCAACTGAGACTTCGCATTACAACCCGCTTGTGGCATAGAAGCAATGTTCGCTAAGTTTTTTAGCATACCGTCAGTATCAGAATAAATAGCGATGTATGGTGCTTTTACAAAGTGGTTTGCCACCCGCTCACCATCATTAGGAATAGCATAAATCATAAGTTTGACTCCTCATTCGGAAAAACTAATGCATGACCTTCAACTAAACTTTTTGCGACTTTCAATCTTGCACTTTTTACTGTGTTACCAAAAGTTTGTCTAGAAACGCCCATCTGCTCCGCAGCTTGCTGCTGGCTAAGCCCCTCTAAGTCGGCTAAACGTAGCGCTTCTAACTCTTCTGGTAATATGGCGACTTGCTCCAACTGATTAAATGGAATGCCATTGGGCTTAAAGCAGTGGTGAGCCGCACGTCCGCATATTCGTCTTTCTATCTTTGGTCTTGCCATCATTGTCCCTCAAAAACACAGAGTCAAATTACGCCTTAAACTGGCATATGCCAATAACATTTTTAGCATATGCCAATAAACTAAGTTTGCAAAAATCAACACGACAAATACGTAATACATCAGCATTAATTAGACATCTAATAATTTAGAAATTTCGATGACAAACGAGCAAAAAGATCAATTCTAATTAACCGGATAATAAAAACGTTAATTTGCGCAGATTTTTCATACAAATACACGCTAATGTGTTCATTTTATTGAAGAAGAAAAACTATAATCCAAGCAAATCATTAGTTTGAACACTAATGATTGTTTTATTTAAAGGATGTATACCTAAGGAACGAAAAAGAGAAGTTTGACGATATTCGCCTGAGCTTAAAGAGTAATACGTTCGATAAAGAACCTGTCGAACGACCATTACTTGGCCTAGGTGCCCTACTCTTCTTGCCAAATTAAGTTTCTTGAAAGCGCTTAGGTATATCAGAAAAAGGAAGTACATATGTCTGACTCAAATTGGCTCAGCGAATTCCCGGAAATGGATGCCTCTGATCTCAGGGCGATTCGCAAAACACTCGACGGCGCCTACAGAGATTTCTCTCGCGAGTATGGTGAACTCATTGAGTCTCTGTTTGATCCGCTCCTTGCGTTTCTTGTCTGGTTTGAAAAACTTCTGATTTCTACAGCTTGGTTCATTATTTTAGGTGTCTGCACCACTCTCGTTTATGCCGCCAGCCGCTCTTGGAAACTGGCCGCTGCATGTTTTGGTTCGCTGATTCTGATTGGCTATTTCGGAATGTGGGAAGACACTATGCGCACGCTCAGTATCATCACTGTGTGTACCATGCTTGCCATTGCACTCGGTATCCCTATCGGTATCGCTATGGCGCGCTCTAATCGCATTCAGTCGGTGGTAACACCATTACTCGACGTCATGCAGACCATGCCGGCATTTGTGTATCTCATTCCAGTTGTGATGTTATTGGGCATCGGGAAAATTCCTGGCCTTATTGCAGTAGTGATCTACGCGATTCCACCGGTTATTCGTTTAACCAATTTGGGCATTCGTCTAGTTGATAAAGAAGTATTGGAAGCCGCAACCGCATTTGGTGCCAGCACTCGGCAACGGCTTTTTGGGGTTCAGCTTCCGCTTGCAATGCCAACCATCATGGCGGGAATTAACCAAACGATCATGATGGCACTGTCAATGGTGGTCATCGCATCAATGATTGGGGTAAAAGGTTTAGGTCAGCCTGTTCTAAAGTCTATTACCAATCAATATTTCACTCTTGGTCTTCTCAATGGTTTAGCAATTGTCGCCCTAGCAATCCTTTTTGATCGTGCTTCACAAGCGTATGCGAAACGCACTCAAGCTCATTTAGGAGACTCAAAACATGACTAGTCCACTTATCGAAATCAGCGGTCTGTATAAAATCTTCGGCCCCAAGCCCAATAGCGTGATTGAGCGCGTTAAGTTGGGACATAGTAAAGAGCAGGTTTTAACGGAAACGGGCCACACGGTCGGACTAAAAGACATCAACCTGCAAATTCAAAAGGGTGAAATTTTTGTCATTATGGGATTATCCGGTTCTGGAAAATCCACCATGATTCGCCACTTCAACCGATTAATCGATCCAACCATGGGGCAGATTTTGGTAGAAGGGGTGGATGTCATGCAACTTTCGAACAAAGAGCTTGAACAGTTTCGCCGTCACAAGATGTCTATGGTGTTCCAGCGCTTTGGTTTGCTGCCTCATCGCACTGTTATCGACAACATCGCATATGGTTTGGAAGTTCAGGGAATGAATAAAGAGGCGCGCTTAGAAAAAGCAAATGAATGGTTAGAAACCGTTGGACTGACGGGTTATAAGCACCAGTATCCTGCTCAACTATCGGGTGGACAGCAACAGCGTGTGGGCCTTGCACGGGCACTGGCTACCGACGCCGAAATACTGTTGATGGACGAGGCTTTTTCAGCATTGGACCCTCTGATTCGGAGCGAAATGCAAGATCAGCTGGTAGAGCTGCAACAGAAGCTGCACAAAACCATTATTTTCATTACTCATGATTTAGATGAAGCGCTTCGACTTGGCGATCGCATCGCGATTCTTAAAGACGGTGAACTTGTCCAACAAGGTTCACCAGACGAAATTTTACTGCATCCTGCCGATGAGTACGTTGAAGCCTTTGTAAAAGACGTCAATAGAGCGCGAGCACTGACAGTCGAAACGCTGATGCAGCCACCTTCGTACTGTGTTCGCGCTGAAACCATTGAAGATGCACTAAGTGAAATGAAACGTGTTAAACGTGATTATGCCTACCATGAGACCAATGCAGGCTATCAAGGCGTGATAACACAGCAAGGATTGCTAAACGCAGCGAAGTTAACTCATATATCAGATTGGCGTGATGATATCTATGAAGAGGTGCCTATCATCTCTCCACATTTAGCCATTGAGCAAGTGCTGACTGAAGTCATGTCGTGTGAACATTCACTGCCCGTCATCGATGAGCACGGCCATTTGAAAGGCGAATTAAATCGTCAGGTTATTGCGGAGCTGTTTTCTGATCAACGAAGCACAAAACGAGGCACTTCACGCTCAAGCTTCAATAACGTTTCTTAGATGATGTTGATAATACAACTCACAATAATGTGGGCTGTTATCAATTAACTCGCTCCCACTCCCCTTTTTAGATATTTATCTGTGGGCTCAAGCTTGATACCCAAAGCAACATTTACATTGTTCTGATTTTCCTGACAATTTCATGCTCATATCCGGTTTTATTGACATAGTTAGATCATTCTATTGCTTTTTGATGACGCAAATCCTCGATAAATGTCTACTATTACTCTCATACAAAATCTTGATTTAAAGAGGGATAAAATGAAAAAGACAATGTTGGCACTAACAGGCGCGGTAATCATTCTTGCAGGCTGTCAAGATGAGAAACCTGCCGAAACAAGCGCAGTTGAAGTACCTCAGGCAACGGAAACTGAAGTCACCACCAGTGCAGACGTTACGACTGAGACAATTGACACGTTACCAGTAGAAGAAGAACAGGTAATTACTGAAGAGACATTTGTAGACTCTGAACACAACGCACAAAGTGCTCTGGACTGGAACGGCACCTACAAAGGAACACTACCTTGCGCGGATTGTGCTGGTATCGATATGACCATCACACTAAATCAAGATGGCACTTACGTACTTGAAGAAAGCTACCAAGACAAAGAAGACGGTCAATCAAAATCTGAAGGTCAATTCACTTGGGACGCAAATGGCAGCATCGTAACGTTGACAAATGAAGATGCACCAAACCAATACTTTGTTGGTGAAAACGTACTTATGAAGCTAGACATGAATGGCGAAAAAGTAACGGGTGACCTAGCACCACTATACAACTTAACGAAACAGTAAGAAGTTAGTATCAATACCTGATAAATACCCCAAATCCGAGCCACCCCAGCTCGGATTTTTTCGCTGTTTTAACGAAAGCTATTCCAGCAACCTTTCTATTCTGAAGCAACATTCTGCTTCTTACCCTGATTGTTCATTACATTTCCATACGCTTTGCCGATAGATGCTTACAACGTCATTTTGTACAGTGTTCAAAACAAAACAGAACAACTCGGAAAAATGATGAAAAAAACATTAATTGTACTACTTACTCTGACAGCTGCTGGCTCAGCTTTCGCTGGCGATACTTACATTCGTAACGGTAACATCTACAACAACGAAGGCGGTTGGAACGTAGAAGCTGGTGTGGCTCAAGGCAGCGATCTTTTCAAAGATCAAAAGCATAATACAGCACCAATTCTCAACGGTGGTTACCATGGTGACGACTTTAATGCCGACCTAAGTGGCATTAACTACCGCTTCTTCGGTAACACCAATGAGTTAATCAACATGAGTGCCTACCTTGTAGGTAGTGGTGTAATGCGCGACGGTGATACAGCGAAAAGCCTGAAAGGCACAGATAAACGCCGTTTCGCCGTCGATCTAGGTTTAAACGCAGACTTTACACTGGATCAAAACAACGTCATTTCTACATACCTTCAGCACGATATCAGCGGTGCTTACAAAGGTTACTTAGCGGGCGCGACTTACTTCCACATCATGAAATTCGGTAGTGTTGATTTTGTTCCTTTTGCTAACCTAACTTATCAAAGTGAAGACTACGTAGATTACTACTTTGGTGTGAAACAACGCGAAGCAAACGCAAACCGCAAAGCATACAAAGGTGATTCAACGGTAAGCTATGGTGTGGGCTACAAACTTGTTATGCCAATCAACGACAACTGGCAAGTAAGCCAAATGACACAATACACGCGCCTAGGCAGCGGTATCAGCGACTCTTCTATCGTTGATAGCGCAAACCAATGGGTTGTTGGCGCAAGTGTGTCGTACAACTTCTAATCCGATACGCCCTTATAAAGCCATCATTTCGATGGCTTTATGCGTTGGACATTTGCATAATCTTGAACACCGACTCTAGTGTGAATGAGCAATCCATAACCTATGTAAATCGCTATAGCCTGTATTCTTCACCTGCACACCTCGCACTTGCTGTGTTTTTGTCACTTCTTCGTAGCCAACAAACAAAGGCAAATATAGGTACTGATCGCGCAGCGCTTTCTCTAGGTTTAATAAAGACTGTAGCGAGTGATCATCTGCCATCGCCCTGCGAACCTTTTCTCTATGGCTTAACATCTGGCTTTGATCAAAACTAAAACGCAGTCCAGTTGCTATCGACAGCCATTCGAAGATGCCATATTCAAATGGTGCTTCCATGACTTCCTCAATGAAGAGCAAATCTGCTTGGTGAGACACTACCTCAGGAAAACTAATGTCATCAATAACAATGATCTCTAACTCTAATCCCGTTGCACGAATCACACTGTGCAACCATTCGGAATGACGAATTAAACTCGGAATCGTCCAGACAGGTTCAGCTAATACCACTTTACCTTTCAGTTTAGGTATCACAACACCATCTGTTATTGATAAATCTTGCTCGTGAGTCTCTAACTGAATGCTGTCAACGGCACTTGGCGCATCATAAATTCGCTTTTGCACATGGATGTAATCAGCGAGTTGATACCAAGTTTCTTTTGTGAGTTGGGATTCCGCGCGTTCGCGGTAGGTCACATATGAAAATGCGCTAATTTTTTCCACTTCAACGTGATCGGAGCTTTGGTTAAAGCTCAACATATTTAAGGTTTTAACATCACCATGAGACAGCGTTATTTGATCTAACAATGCGCGTGCTGAAAAATACTCTTTGTGCGCTTCAAGAGTCATACTCTCCTGGTTCCAGCCGCTGATTTTAAATGGCCCAGTCCCTATGTGGTAGGAATAACTAGAACCGAAAGAGACGACATCTCGACACAGAATAGACGCATGAGGAGTTGCTAGCATGTATGGAAACAACTTGTTCGGATGCTTCAATATGATTTTTAAGCAGTTAGATGTTTCTGCAACCACGCTATCAATGCATTGCCAGAGCTCGTGAACTGGTCCTTTTATCTCCCTAAGTCTTTCTATACTCCAAACCACATCCTGTATGTTAAGGGGTTCGCCATCATGGCGATATATGCCTGGCCGCAACCATAACGTCATTACCTTGCCTTCCATTTTCCATTCGTGTGCTAACGATGGCTCGATACCACCATTGGAATTTTGGGTCAGCAATACGTCATAAACGCTTTTCGCGACGTGTAATTCAGTGTGACGGTAAGTATTCGCAGGGTCGATTTTGGATACCCAAGGGTAAGAAGAAATCAAAATAGCGTTATTTGATTCATTCAATCGATTCACTTTTTCAGATGCGATAGTTAGTGCTCTAACCGCGGTTTGACCGAACCAATCAATAAGTTTCGTTATTGAGTTCATTCTTCCTCTGCCAAGCTCCTCAACCAAAAACTCGGTCATCGCTTGTTGGAGGGAAATATTAATACTGAGACGGCTAGCGTTACTTCGGCCAATCGCAGGTTGCCAATCGACCCAATCGTAAGTGGCAAGCTTTTTCATCACAATAGAAACATTGCGCCTCGACGTGCAAATCACCGCTTCTAGCTCAGAAAGCGTAACAAGGTGATACTGGTGAGGTTCAAAGTGCTTTAACAGTAGATCCAGATACCTAAGATTGACATCGTTCACAAAGATTCCTAAGAGTTATTCCAAAGCAAAAAAAATAGCACAGGACGCTTAGCAACTAAACTTCCTGTGCTATATCTAAACAAATTCAAAGCTTGGACTCAGCTCGACCAACAGAAGTCAAAAACGTTTACTAAGCCAAGAGGTAACTTGAATAAGTATTCTTAGAAACGGTAGCTCATACCTACAGAGAACACATTGATGTCTGCATCAACCGTTACTTTTTCATTGCCAAATTTCGCAATGTCTAGCTCAGGCATCATGTATTCCCATTCAACTTGTAGAGCAAAGTTTTCAGTAATAGCGAACTCTGCGCCTAAACCGTACATGCCTGTTACAGTGCTGTCAGAAATGGTGGTATGGCCTGCGCTACCGTCAATCACAGAGTTGCTAATTTTGAATTCAGCATTGAAGTAAGAAAGACCAGCTTTAGCAAAAAGGTTGAAACGATCGCCAATCGGTAGAGTCGCTTTTGGCTGAATCGATAGATACTTCATGTCACCAACAGTAACAACTTTGCCGTCTAAAGCATCGTAGCCACCAATGGCTGCTTCTAGAGAAATGTATTCGTTGAATTTGTAACCACCGAATACTTTGCCTGAAAGGCTTGAGTCATCTTCAAGTTTAAGTTTAGTGCTAGCGTTAGTACCACCACCATTGATAGAGCCATTAACATCACCAAACGATGCTTGACCTACAGATGCACCAACGTAAGGAGCTGCGTTTGCAACAGAACATGTTGCTAGAAGGGCTGTCATTAGCCATGTTTTTTTAAACATTGTATTTCACTGCCTGTTAATTATTGAGGTTGTGTTTTGCCCATCCTTAAGCATGCCATGCTGTCCATTTCACTTGGTTTCAAAACCAAGTGGATGTTAATGAATAAAAACTCAATAAAACATGAAATATTTAGACACAACTTTGCCACTTTCTTTCTTAATTTTGACAATTTAGTCATTTCACAAGCATTGCTGCTTCAACCAGTTAGTGAGCTTGATGATTTCCGCTTGCTTGGCTCGACTCTTTTTATGAATAAAATAAAAGCTGTCTCCGGTTTCCAATCCATGAGAAGGGATGTACACCAAATCGTGCGCTTTATCTCTTTCATTGAGCATAAAATCATTCGCAAATGCGATGCCTTGGTCATAACGCGCCGCCTCTATTGCCAACAACATATGACTAAAATGTTGAACATCGACATCTTTCGGCAAGGTGTAACCGCCCGCTCTGCACCACTCAGCCCAGTCTTTTCCTCTCTCACGATAAATTGAGTCTGTCGACAAAATAGGGTATCGCCAAAGCGCTTCTGGAATCGGTTGATCTTGCAACTCTTTCCAAATTTTATGGCTGCAGACCGGATACAGCGTCTCCGCGTACAACTTTACCGACATGTAGTTTCGCTTTGGCTTTTCTACCGTGATGAAACAATCGCCAACGCTGTCTGTCTGTTCAGGATCACCAACGACCATATTGAGTGTCAGATCGATTTCTGGATGTAAGCGCTTAAAATCAGACAAACGCGGAATAAGCCACTTTACGGCAAGCGAGCTATAAATCGCCAACCGTATGCTGCCTTTGTCCCCTTCTCGCACCTTTTGGCTGGCCATCGCAATTGAGCTAATTGCTGGGCTAATATCCTCTAAATAGCGGGTGCCCGTATCGGACAAAGAGAGCTTTCTGCCTTGACGGATAAATAATGATTCACCCAAATAATCTTCTAATAATCGTATCTGGTGGCTAACGGCACTTTGCGTCACATTGAGTTCTTCAGCAGCAAGCGAAAAGCTAGAGTTTCTGGCAACAGATTCAAAACAGTGAACCGCTCTGAGTGGTGGCAATTTCATTATCTAAAAATCTCATACTTAAACTAATAAATATCACTTCACTTCATCCTATGACATCACCTACTCTTTGGCAAAGAAAGAGGAGAGGAAAAAGTGAAAGTTACATCGGTCGGAGCAGCGATGCTGCTATTAATTGTTGGAAATCTCATTGCGGTGCTTTCGGACTCTTTAATTAAAAGTGTCGGAAATGAAGTGCCTATTTTTCAATTTGTCTTTTTCCGACAAATATCAGCGGTGCTTTTCCTGCTGCCAGTCTACCTGCTAACAAAAAATGCGCCTTTTCTTGAAGGGTTTAAGTGGCATGCTGTTCGCGCTCACGTATGGTTACTTGGTGCAATATTCATGGTTTTGGCGATCTCATCTTTACCGCTCGCAACTGCGAACGCGATCTTTTACGCCGCGCCATTGATCATGTTGCCACTTGCAGCAATCTTTTTTGGAGAACAGTTGTCTAAGCAATCGGTCGCTGCAGCGATAATGGGCTTTGCCGGTGTATTGGTCATCATTCGTCCAGACCAAATCGATTGGGCAGCCATTTCAGCTTTAGTTGTTGCAATTACTTTAGCAATCAATAACTTGCTCATTCGAAAACTGCCAAAAAATCAGTCTGTGATGCAAACGTTATTGATGACAAACTTGGCAGGTATTCCAGTAGCCTTCTTGCTTGTTCTGATCGAAGCAGAACCTTGGGACTGGAGTGCTTTCCCTGTTGCTGCTGGCTCAAGTTTGTTCATCATGATTTATGCAGCAACATGTGTCATCGCTTACCGCTCGATCGATAGCAACAAAATTGCTAGCGCTGAATACAGTGGCTTAATTGGTGCCGTGTTTGTGGGATTGATTTGGTTTGGAGAAGTGCCAGATATATTTATGGCAATAGGAACCATTATGATTGTTGTGCCTCTGGTTTGGCTTTCTAAACGAGAGCGTCGCAAGAAAAAGTTGCAAGAGCAACAAGAAGCGCACGTTACTTAAAGTTGTGCTCTAGCCCAAAGACTAAAAAACCGAGCCGTAAGTGCTCGGTTTTTTATGTGGCTCTAATCGTTTTTTACGTAAGCGACTACGTGAGATAAAAACTGCCTTGCAAAGCGATCATTAAACCGGATGCGATATTCATGCTCGGCTTCCGACACTAGACGCCAGCCTTCAGCAAAGTATTCTTTGATATCATCAACCGCCTCTTCTTTATTTTTGATGTGTTTCGCGTTCCACTGATAAGTGCAAGAGACAACGATCAGCCCACCCACCTTGGTGGTTTTTTTTAGAGCATTGATCACGCTAAGTGGCGACTCACATTGATCAATCACATTTAAACATACGACTAAATCAAAGCGAGATTGGAGAGTATCAAGCTCAAAAGGCTGGTTAATTAGCGTCAAATCAACATGAGCACATTTCTGTACGATATCTCTATTCTCTACCTCTAAAGTGTTTAAGGTGTTCACATCGTGAAGGTAAGTAAGCTCGACGCGTTGTTCTTCTATTAATAGTTGCTTCAAGCCATCCATTAACCTATTTGAAGGCTCCACAAGCGTCGCTTCTTTAAGGTTAGGTAAGCGTTGCACTAACTCATAATAATTTCTTCCCAGCGCCGCCCCAACCTCAAGTAGGGAATACGGCTGAACGCTGCTTTCGATTACCGCCTGCGCAATAAAATCAGCAACTTGGGAGCAGTGAGGTGATGACAAAAAAGAAAGTGGGACTTGTTTTGAGCGACTGGTTATCATCTCAATCTGTTGATCCTCAATGAACTTGTCGAACCATTGCGCTTCGAAATAACCAGCCAGACCGTGCTCGGTCAGGTAAAAATCTTCCATGTTTTTTCCGTTCGTACTTTAAGAAAAGTGATTGTATCGAACGCGGAAATTAACGGGTATTTCTGGCCGCACATTCCAATGGGAAAACAGATGAAAACGCCGCTTATGTGAAAAAACCCTTTCATCTCAAAGATAAAAGGACTTGTTAATCGCTTCGGTTAAGTCGCTAACTATTGTGGTAGAACAACGTTACCATCTTGAATTGGGAACGTTTTTGTCGCTGGCTTGCTCGCCAAACGAACCGTCGTTGGTGCACCTGAAACTTCGTAAGTGACGTCGTAACCCACTACTTTATCAGATGTCGTATATTCTGTATGACACTGTTTTTTCGTCGTTGTTACTACATCACCTTTTTGCACATTCTCCTGGATCTTACGACCTGTCAGTGCACCAGCAATCGTACCAGCTGCAGTTGCAATCACTTTACCTGAGCCACCACCGATTTGGTTGCCCAGCGCTGCTCCAGCTGCTGCGCCACCAACCGTACCAATAATTTTATTGTCATCCGCAGGGGCAACTTGCTCGGTTACTACCACGTCTTTACATACTTGGTGCGGCTTTTTCACCGTTTCAGTCACCGCTTCAACCAAAGTAATGTTTGCTTGAGTTGGAGCTGGTGGCGTTTTGTCTTTACAGCCTGCTAGTACAGCAACAACTGCCGTTGCAATTGCGATAGATTTCATATTCATGATTTACATCCCAGTATGGTTTGCTTTGATGAGCGTTATGGTAAATCGCAAAAGGGAAATCACATCAGACGAAAACAAACCCTCTGTTATTAACAAGTAAAGAAACACTGTTTTATAAGAGGTACGTCAAGAAACACTCAGCAGAATGTCAACAGAGCTAAAACTGTATCACTACTGATTATGATTGGGCTGGACTAGTCTATGAGATTTATTTTTAAGCCAAGCTCAAAAATAGTTCGTCATCCGTTAAATACTTATGACGGTGGCTTAGATTACGCACGTGCATAAACATAAAATCAGGGAAACCAGGCGCTATAATGTTATTTGGTTCCCAGCATACACCGCCAACAAACACATATCGCCCCTGCTTGTCATCTTCGTGAAGGGGGTTATTAAGAGGAGAAGAAAACTCTGCTCGGCAACCTTCAACCACACAAACAATTTGTCCTTTAAAAAGGCCAATCACGCGCTTTACAAGATTTGCCTTGATACCACACTTCCATGCTTGGCGAGTGGCCATCTCATAGCCATATTTTCGGATCGCTTTCTTTTGCAAATGTACTACTAGGTTCATTTTGACTCCTGATTCAAGCAACTACGTGAAGCCCAAAGTCATAAAAGCAGATAGACGTCTATACCCGAGTGAGCTCATGGTACGTGGGAATAAACTACGTGATTAGACTGAGTTTAGTGTCGGATGAGATACACCGTCCACGATGCTGTAACGTATCGATTTACACCAATCAAAGGCAGATAACACATCAACTTTTGAGTGCTTTCCTGCGCTGTATCTGGTTACTTCTGTATATTACTATAACGAAATCACCCTCCACGTTTACCTATATAAATTTGTCGTAACGATAGAGGGTGCTTATCAAGGAGAGAGGATAACGCCTACGCGTCAATGAGATAATTTCGACCTTCAGTTTCTAAACGATCGATCATTTTACGACACTCATTTAAATCAAGAGGTTGTTCAAAGCGGCGCTTGAGATTCATCAAAAAGAAGATATCTTCACACATGGCTTTCTCAGGTTCGTCACTGATTTTGGCGACCGGTGAACCATTGCACGTGACCATTTTTATCACGATAGAAAGTGGCTGGTAGGCTTCACCATCTTTATTGACATAATCACCCATATCATTGGCAAGAAAAGTACCGATCCCAAAACTCACCTGAATACGTCCTTGGAAATACTCGCAAATATCTAACGCTTGTTCGAAGTTAAGTCCGTCGGTAAACACCAGTGTTTTTGTTAATGGGTCTATATTCAGTGACTGGTAGTGTGCAATCATTTTTTCACCCCAGCTATAAGGGCAACCACTATCGTGACGTACACCGAAGTACGCGTTACTTAGTTCTTCATCAAAGTCTTTAAGGAAAGCATCGATACCAATCGTATCGGTTAACGCAATGCCTAGTGCACCATTAAACATTTTTTGCCAACGTTGCAACGCCACTTTTTGCGAATCTCGCACATTCACCAGAGCTTGGTGTCCCATAAACCATTCATGAGCAACGGTGCCGATAGGCGTCAAGTTTAGCTCTTTTGCTAAGTGATAGTTGCTTGTTCCTGTCAAACATTCCGGCACTTCCTGGCACAAATATTCCAGCATAGTGCGCTGAGCTTGGAAGGAAAAACGTCGACGCGTCGACATGTCAGAAAATTTAAAGTTAGTGATGTTACGACGTTTTAGTTCCGACTTTAGGTGCCGAACTTTCTCTTCTAAAACAGTGGTAAATTGCACAACAGGGATATCTGACCAACGCTGACGGCTACGAACTTCAGACACGATGCTCATGATGATCGTTTCGTACAAGATGGTATCTCGCCACAAACCGTTAATAGTAATTCTTAACTGGCTTGAGCCATCAGCCATGGCTTTGTTATGGAAAGAGACATCGCTTTGTGGGTTGAAACGGAAATGGCGCAGTGCATCAACAAAGTCAGGATTCAGGTAAGGCGCGACACGCTTAATATATTCAATTTCTTCTTGCGTAAATTGAATATCTTGCAGTTTAAGGACTTCGGCTTTTACCTCAGGCAAAAGCTCAGAAAGGTCTTCCTCACTGCGCACGATAAACTTATATGACACCATCGCATCAGGGTAAAGCGCTGTTACAGCACTCATCATATTGACTTTGTAGACATCGAAATCCAAAGCGCTTTGAATGATGCGGGAAGAAAATAGTTTGGTGGTCATTAGGTGCCCTTCTACATGCCCTTCCTGGGTATATAACTTTTTGTTACTAACTAATTTGCGTAAACAATAAACACCCATCTATAGTTTGTCAACTTTTGTTACTAACCACTCATTTTTATAAGGTTTTTTTGTCTAGAATTCGAACAAGCATTGTGAATAAGTCAGAGTCATCCGTAAATTTATGCTCAAACCGTATTACGAACACTACCAAAAACGTTTCTAACAACTCGTTACTTACCCATTGATTGACCACTTGTTATGCGCTAGATTATTTACAAATCAATATTAGGACCCAACCATGATCGTATCTGTCGACATTATTCCATTCAGGCTATCTGGCTGTGCCGATAAGGGATTGGAAGTGTTGTTGATTAAACGTTCAAATCCAAATCGGCCATACCATGGAGTCTGGGCACTACCGGGCGGATTTGTCTTTGATAAAGACTTAACCAGTGAAGGCGGACGCCCGGCCGATGAAAACTTTGAAGCGGCGCGTCGCCGAATTTGCCGTGAGAAAATCCATACCTACCCTCGCCATTTTAGCGAAGCGTTTATCGACGGTGATCCAAAACGCGATCCAGAAGACTGGAGCTTAAACATTACGCACTACGCCTTAGTTGATCGTAACAATGTAGAGCAAATAAATAATGCAGGTGTACCGGAATGCCAACTTAAATGGTTTTCGCTACAGGCTATTCTCAATGGAGAAGAGACTCTCGCATTTGATCATCAAAAAACCATTGAAAAAGCGTGGCAAAAGCTTCGTGCATCCATTGAATACACATCGGTTCTTTTGTTTGCATTAGACAAAGAGTTTTTGGTTGCGGACATCATTTCTGCTTATCAAGAGTTTGGTATTGATATCAGCCGAATGACGATTAAGCGCCGCTTGATAGATTCAGGCGTACTAAAACCCACTAATAAAGTCGCTTCAACCAACAAAGGCAAAGGTGGAAAACCCGCAATGGTATATACGCTGACTAGCGACGAAGTAACCTTTTTTCAAAACTGTTTGCGTGGATAAACGCAGACAATCAGACAGACAAGGAGTCTGCCATGACTGTTCGAGTAAACTATCAAACTACAGCAGTGATCGACGTTGATCCAGAGAAAGGCTTTAGTGAGTTATGTCCAGATGAACTGCCCGTTGCAGGTGCGTTGGAAATCGTACCGGAACTTTTGAACAATCATGCCAAAGGCCGATTAAAACTGGTCAGTCGTGACTTACACCCACCAAAAGCAAAGTGGGATGCAGAATCGCCATCCAATATGCTTGAGCCCGTTGGTTTACCGAATGTGGATATAAAGTGGAACCGTCACTGTGTGCTTGGCACAACAGGTTCTGAGCTGCTAGATGGCTTACCACCCGTGTTGGACTATGATTTTCAAGTTAATAAAGGTATGGATCCTGACGCACACCCTTACGGTATTTTTTTCCATGATATTGCCGACACCAAAACGACAGGCGCGCATGAATTTCTAAAGTTCAACGGGATTGATACCTTAGTTATCGGTGGCCTTGCCTTAGACTTTTGCGTGAAAAAATCCGTCATGCAAGCGCTGGAACTTGGCTACAATGTGGTAGTTAATCTTGCTTCAACTCGTGCGGTGCTGCCTGATAATGTAGAGAATGTGCTGACAGAGCTCAGAGATAATGGCGCATTATTTGTCGAAAAAGCGGACGACATCATCGTAGAAAAGTTCGCTTAGAAACGATAGTAACCGAGAAGGATTTCACCATGCATCAACATGAAAAATTGAATTACGTTGAATTTGGTTCCACTAATGTCAGTGCGACCAAACAATTTTTTGAGCGTGCTTTTGACTGGAGCTTTACCGATTATGGTCCAGAATATTCTGCATTTTCAGGACAAGGGTTGGATGGCGGATTCTTCAAATCTGAGTTTATAAACCAAACCGCAAATGGTGGCGCACTTTTAGTATTTTATAGCTCAGACATTCAGGCCACTCAGACAAAAGTAGAGCAGCATGGTGGAAAAATTATCCGCCCTATTTTCGAATTCCCCGGCGGCTGTCGATTCCACTTCACTGAACCGAGTGGAAATGAATTCGCAGTATGGTCAGAGAGCCATTAAGTGATCACAAATCAACAACACACCATCAACGTGAGCCCAAGCTAGCCAGATCCGGAACTGGCATTACATTTCTGGTTGACCTCATCCTTGGTTTAATTCACTGTTAGCGCAACAATTAATCGATGAGGCGCTAGACCTCGACCAAGGATGTCAAATGACTGCCGTCAGTTTTTTTCGCTTACTCTGCCTTGCTGCTATTTGGGGTGGCTCGTTTCTGTTTATGCGAGTCGCCGCCAACACATTCGGGCCGGCTTACTTAATCGAATTTCGAGTTACATTTGCCGCCGTCGCTTTGTTATTGATCGCCGTATATTTGAAGAAGAAACTCACGTTAACTGCACATACTAAACACTTCTTTATTATTGGCTTATTCAATAGCGCAGTTCCATTTTTACTCTTTGCGTACGCAGCCCAGACACTGAATGCATCAACTTTAGCAATATTGAACTCAACCGCCCCAATATGGGGAGCACTAGTTGGCTTTGTTTGGTACCGCAGCCCACTCACAGCGAAATCTGTTCTCGGTATGCTAATAGGCATTGGAGGCGTTGCAGTCTTGGTCGGCTTAGATACTTCAACCATAGGTGAAGAAGCCATGCTCCCTATTGCCGCCAGTTTGATGGCTTCTTTCAGCTATGGCATTGCTACCAACTACACTAAAAATGCGCCACAAGTACCAGCTTTTGACAATGCTCACGGCAGCATGTGGGCGGCGGTTATTTGGGTACTGCCGCTGCTACCATTCTTACCAATGCGTGCAGAACCAAGTCATTTCGAATGGAGCTCTGTTGTCACGCTCGGCGTTGTATGCACAGGGTTCGCTTATTTGCTCTATTTCCGCTTAGTTTCTGATATCGGCCCAGCGTCAGCACTGACTGTCACTTTTCTTGTTCCTGTTTTTGGTATCTTATGGGGCTACTTGGTGCTAGATGAGCCCGTCGGCTCTAACACCATCATAGGAACAATTCTAGTGCTTAGCGGCACTATGCTAGTCACCGGTTTCTCCCCAACAGCAATGCTCGCGAAGCGAAAACAAAGCGTTGCTTAATCAGCCTAATATAACTTCCACACCTCGCTTTTTGATTTGTTCAAGGTCGCTTTTCGGAGCGGCTTTGTCAGTCAGCAGCACTGATATTTCGTCAGTCTTACCAATTGATGAGGGATAAATTTGCCCAAATTTACTAGAATCCGTTAGAACAATATTGCGCCTTTTTTTCGCAATGATGGTTTCTGCGATCTCAGCACGCATCATGTCGCGGCTAGTAAAGCCAGTGTCTTGATGGAAGCCGTCAATACCCAAGAAGGCTGTGCTGAAATGAATGTTCTCAATACACAACTTAGTCAGCGGTCCGACCAAGCTCTCGCCTTGGTGCTGATACACGCCACCAAGCAAGATAATGTTGGCAGAAGTGTTACGGATGAGATGGGCGATATACGCCGATGGCGTAATGATGGTTACATCGCCGCGCTCAGCCAAAGTCCGAGCCAACAACGCATTGGCACTGCCCCCTTCAATCAGCACTGTCTCATTCGATGCGACCAAATCCGCAGCTTGGTTTGCGAGCGATTGTTTAATATCGAAACGAACTTCCAGGCGGGCATCAATGTCATCACTTTGCAACGCGGTAGCTGCGCCGTGAACGCGCTTTAGGTAGCCCTGTTGCTCCAGAAAGTTCAAATCCTGTCTGATGGTCACGCCCGACACGCCAATGATGTCAGAAAGCTCCGTGACTTGAACGCGTTTACGGTCGTTCACTAATTGCAGAATTTCATTTTGTCTTGGGTTCACAGATTCGCTCCTTATTGATGAGCTTACAGTATACTCACCTGATGTTTCATATGAAAAGAACTTGAAAGTAAAAAGGAAAAAGCACGTGGTCTGATTAGCCAAGCTGCACCTTGCGAATATCGCTCCCATCAACAGATAATAGGGCAACGAAAATGGGATGGAAGAAGAGGGGTTAGCTCCCTACATCCCAACAACGGTAAAGACTAGGATAAAAGTGATGGAAGAAATTTACTTCGCTGGCGGCTGCCTTTGGGGCGTGCAAGAATTTATGCGCCACCTTCCGGGCGTAATCAACACAGAAGCAGGGCGAGCAAATGGCACAACGGATAACACTCAATCCGAATACGATGGCTACGCAGAGTGCGTGAAAACCCAGTTCGACCCTGAGCAAGTTTCGGTTGAAACTTTAATGGGGTATTTGTTTGAGATAATCGACCCTTACAGCGTTAACAAGCAAGGTGAAGACGTAGGTAAGAAGTACCGTACTGGTGTTTATAGCCAAAACGAACAGCATCTCACCATCGCGAAAGCGTTTATCGCAGCGCGACCGGACGCCGACAAGATCGCCGTAGAAGTACTGCCACTCACAAATTATGTACCAAGTGATGATGAGCACCAAGACAGACTCACAAACTTTCCGAATGATTACTGCCACATCCCATTAGATTTACTACATAAGTATAGGGATAACTCGTAACCGTTCAGTCGGCATCGCTTTAAAAGGTAAGACGCACATCAGTTTAAATCGATGCCTTCCACTAATGACAATGTCATTTCTGCCGCCGATATTTCCTTACAACCCGACGAGTTTTGTCCGCACCACAACGGAGTGAATTCATCTCGGTTTTGCTTTTCCATAAGCGCTCTTAGTTGAGCCATTTCAATGGAGGCGTATGGGAATTTCGGCGCAAACTCACTGATGTAGCCTAGCTCCGACATCGCGCGATTCACAATGCCTCTCGCTGGTCGGCCCGAGAAAACATTGGTCACAGCGGTATGTTGCGCGCGTTCACTGGCAATGGCATATCGATGTAAAGACGATGTTTTCGCCTCATCACACAACAAATAGGCGCTGCCAACTTGAACGGCACTCGCTCCTAATCTCAACGCGGCTTCCACCCCTCTTCTATCAGCGATTCCGCCTGCAGCAATAACAGGCAAATTCACCCGTTTGGCGATTTGTGGTAATAACGCAATCAAACTTAATTGAGTAGTTAAATCATCCGATAAAAACATACCTCGGTGTCCACCAGCCTCCAAGCCTTGGGCGATAATACCGTCAACGCCTTTTGCTTCTAGCCAAAGTGCTTCGTCCACCGTGGTCGCTGACGAAAGGATCTTCCCTCCCCACCCTCTAATTCGAGCTAACAGATCATCGTCTGGCAAACCAAAGTGGAAACTGATCACTGGCGGTGCAAATGGTTCAATCGCGTCAGCAATATCATGATTGAAAGGCATCCTTGTCGGAGCGTTTGGCTGAGCCTGAACGGTTGCATCAACCTCGGAAAAATACGGTTGCAGCGTTTTTTGCCACTTTTCGTGCTTGTTGCCGTCATACTCCGGCATTTCATGGCAAAAGAAATTGAGGTTAAACGGTCGGTTAGTTGCCTGCTTGATAAGTTGAAGTTCTTTTACGATGGCGTCTTTGTTCAGCATTCCACAAGGTAACGAGCCAAGCCCGCCAACATTACTGACGGCTATGGTCATTTGGCTGTCTTGCACACCGGCCATTGGCGCTTGAATAATCGGTAACTCTGTTCCCAAAAGTGTATTAAATACCTTATTTATCATGACCTTTCCTTGAAAACTTAACCTTTACCTGTGATGGATCTGCGCCATCGTTATCCAGACTAGACTTTCACATGATTAACCACTTATAAAGTTAAAGTGATGCATTTGTGCGCTATGCACTTTTGATAGAAATGACAAAGGGAGCCTATGGCTCCCTTAATATGCTGAATAACAAGAATCAGAGTGACTATCGTACGACATCTGACTCAAGCTCTAGCTCTGCTACAGACAGCATGGCAAACTCTTCCTCGGCGGTTGCTGCCACCAATTTGTTGCGGCTGTATAACCCATAATAAACACCACCGATAAGAAACAATCCCATTGTCATGAAAAAGGCTGAGGGATCAAAAGCATAAACACCTGTCATTGCGATCAAAGAAAGCACCAGAGAAATACTCGAAGTAATTATCCCACCAGGCGTTTTATATGGACGAGTTAATTCAGGCTGTTTAATTCGCAATAAAATATGGCTCAAGGACATTAATGCGTACGATACAGTCGCACCGACAACAGCCATCGCCAAGATTAAGTCCCCCTCACCCGTAAGTGAAACCAAGAACCCAAAAACGCCCGGAACCAACAGCGCACGAGAAGGCACTTTTTTGTCACTGGTTAATGACAAAGTTTGCGGTAAATAACCCGCGCGGGAAAGCGCAAACACCAAGCGGCTGTAACCATAAATGATAGAAAAGAAAGAAGCGATAAGGCCAGCTAACCCGAGTAAGTTCACGGCCATTGCTACCGTTGAATTGCCCGTAAGCTTTAGGGCGTCAACTAATGGCACCGCGCTATCGCCTATGACCTTTGAGCCAACCGCACCAGCTAAAAGGACGACTACGAGAGTTGCGGTTAGCAATAAAAACAGCATCGCACCAATGATGCCTTTGGGAACATCTTTTGCCGGATTTTTTGCCTCATCTGCCGCTAAAGGCACACCTTCAACCGCAAGAAACAACCACATTGCAAACGGCAACGCAGCCCATACGCCATACCACCCAAACGGCAAGATTTCTGTTGCCTGAGCCGTCGCCGGAGCAATATCGAATAAGTTATTAACGTCAAAGTGACCAATAAGCACAGCAGCAGTAATTAGAATAGCTAGCACAGCCAAACCGCTGATGACCATCATTACTTTGAGAGCTTCGCCAACCCCTGCCATATGAATAGCGATAAAGACGGCGTAGAAAAGTGCGTAAACAACAGGACCATCGATACCAACCAATTCATTAACTGCTGAGCCAATAAAAATCACTATCGCAGCAGGCGCGAGCGCATATTCAATCAAAACTGATAAGCCAGTGAAAAAGCCACCTGTCGGCCCCATCGCCTGTCTTGCGAAGCTGTAACCACCACCCGCAGCAGGAATAGCCGCAGACATTTCAGCTAAAGACAATACTAGCGTGAAATACATTACTGCCATCGCGATAGCAGCAATAAGAAAGCCTCCCCATCCTGCTTGAGCGATGCCAAAGTTCCAACCGGCGAAGTCACCAGATATAACATACGAGACACCTAAGCCCGCAAGTAAAATCCAACCTGCGGTGCCTCTTTTTAGCTGCCTTTTGGCCAAGTACTCCTGATGTTTAGACATAGTAAATCCTTCTACTTTGATGAAATTAAAAAGTTGTCGCTGTGTTTATCTTCAACGCTTGCGCCACTTGGCTCATTGATATCTGAGCGATCTTTCAGATTCACTCCTGACAGTTGTAATTTTCGAGCCTCCTTGAGCAAGTAAAATGCGCGTTCACAGGCATCGTCATAGTTGAGTCCCTGGGGACGCACATTGGAAATGCAGTTTCTTTGGGAATCTTTAGAGCCTCGTTTAGCCCCCCAAGTGAGATACATACCCATGCTATCCGGAGAAGTTAGACCGGGTCTCTCTCCAATTAAAACCAGCACGGCCTTGGCGTTAAAACATTCACCGACATCATCCCCTACCGCTACTCTTCCTTGCTTTACGATTGTGATAGGTGCGAATTTCCATTGATGTTCATCATCAGCGCTTAAAAGAGAAATCAATCGAGTAACAACAGGCACGGCATGGTTTTGAATTGCGACGGAAGAAAGTCCATCAGCAATAACAATCGCAAGATCAATGTCAGTGTTATGCTCATTTGCTATCAAGTTGAGCGTTTGCCAAGAAGATTCATCGAGTTGCCTTCCTAAATCGGGCCTTTGCAGGTACATAAGCCGATCACTTACTCGGCTGCTCACTACCACTGGAGGCTCTAAGGTATTTTCAAGAATCGAGTAAGAGTCCGACAAACCAGCAACGAGAGACTCAATATTCAAACTGCAATGCACTGCATCCATAGCTTGGGCATGATCCAGCTGAAATGAGAGTAACTCGTTGGTTGGTACACTGTTCCCGCTACGACCCAGAGCGATCCGAGCAGAGGTGAAGTCACGTAACTTGCCCCACGGGTTGTATGTGACAACTTCAGACTCATCTTGTGGGGACTGAGCAATGGTGATTACTTTACCCATGAGAATACCCCTTATTCAGTTGGTTAATTGCTCCCGAAAACGAGCGAGAGATTTGCTCACTTAACCGAACGTCTTGCACGCTCTCGAAAATCTGCATCTCCATTAACCATTGTTCAAACTCTGGAGCTGGCTTCAGACCGAGTACTTTTCTTGCGTAAAGGGCATCGTGAAATGAGGTAGTTTGATAGTTGAGCATGATGTCATCAGACCCTGGAATACCCATGATGAAAGAGCACTCGGCCACGCCTAACAGTGTCAGCAAATTATCCATGTCATTCTGATCGGCATAGGCATGATTGGTGTAACAGATGTCGCAACCCATGGGTAAACCAAGCAGCTTCCCACAAAAATGATCTTCAAGCCCAGCACGAATGATCTGTTTGCCATCAAACAGATACTCAGGGCCAATAAACCCAACAACTGTATTAACCAACAAAGGATCGAACTGTTTCGCGACAGCATAAGCACGGGCTTCACAAGTCTGTTGATCGACCCCATGAAATGCATTCGCAGACAGCGCGGTACCTTGTCCGGTTTCAAAATACATCACATTGTTTCCTACGCTACCTCGATTCAAAGACAACGCGGCTTCATGGGCCTCTTTCAAAATCGACAAGTCGATTCCGAAGGTATCATTCGTCCCTTGCGTGCCGCCTATCGACTGAAAAACGAGATCGACTGGTGCGCCCATTTCAATGGCTTCGATCGTGTTCGTTACATGAGTTAACACACAAGACTGAGTCGGTATTTGATAGTGTTGAATCACCTCATCCATTAAGTTCATTAACTTGATAGCTTGAGGCACATTATCTGTTGCCGGATTGATACCGATAACCGCATCGCCATTTCCGTACATCAGACCATCAAAAATGGTCGCTGCGATACCGTTGAGAGAATCAGTGGGATGATTCGGCTGTAAGCGAGTAGACAGGCGACTCGGCAAACCTATCGTATTCCGAAAAGCCGTGACAACTTGGCATTTTTTAGCAACGAGAATCAAATCCTGGTTGCGCATAATCTTACTGACTGCGGCCACCATTTCTGGTGTTAAACCTTGACGAATTTTAGCCAACGTTTCACCATCGGCTTCTTCACTCAGCAGCCAATTTCGAAAATCTCCGACCGTCAAGTGCTCAATCTGCTTAAAGGCTTCAAGGTCATGCGTATCGATAATTAGGCGAGTGATATCGTCGCTTTCGTATGGAATAACCGCCTCGTTAAGAAACGTTTTAAGTGGTAACTCAGACAGCGCCATTTGTGCGACTACACGTTCTGCCGCTGACTGAGCACAAACCCCGGCTAACGCATCGCCTGAGCGCTCCGGTGTCGCTTTCGCCATCAAGTCAGCTAATGACTTAAAGGTATAGACTTTACTTCCTTGTTGCCGACGATAAGTTGCCGTCATTGCTCTTCCTCTTCACTATTTGGTTCGCTTTTTGCTGAACTATCAATAAGCTTTAAGAAAGTATTGCCAAATGTGTTCCGTAGCGTTATCAAAAACTGGCAACATTTATAAACCAATAATAAACAATAAGTTATGTAAATACTGCTCCAACATGACTCACAAAAAAGGAATGAGCATCACAAGGATGAGTAACCAAATGCCCCAAACTGCACCAATGCTGTGCATCCATCACACTAAGGATGCAAACCAACAAGCTGCGAGTCTGATAAACTGGCAACAGGAATATGACCAACTCAGCGATGGTCGATTTTTAGGTCAAATTCGAGAACGACGATTTCCCAATTTCCATGTGTTTCGTGAAGACAGTAACCGCTCGCTAAGACAGCAATGCAGGGTTGAAGAGGGAGGTATTTGGTTGGGTTTGAGTGCGGAAAATAAGCCGCTACACCTAAATCACAGTCAGTTTAATTCAAGCCAACTTTTGCTTAGGCAAGGTGGCGCTGATTTTGAGTTAATGACACCGGAGCAGTTTTCTATCTATGGAATAGTGCTCGACAAAAACTTCGTTCACATCATAGAAAATCAACTTGAGCTTGGGAGTATCCAAAACAACACATTACACTTAACGGGTTTGACGGAAAAACACATTCAACAACTTAAATACTACTTAGGCACGTTACTTGGTTCCGCCGAGCCAAGATGGTCTGAAACCACACATCAAGCAATCTTAAAAGATATTGTGCTGGAGTTGTTCTCACTCAGTTCACTGCACACGAGCCATCCGATATCAATCTCTCATCGTCAACACGTGATGCACCGTATAAAACAACAGCTACAGGATCTAGACTACCGTACACCGATAACCGTCAGTGAACTGTGTGACGCAGTACACGTCAGTCGTCGCACACTACAGTACACCTTTGAACATTGCTGTAATACTTCCCCAAAGCAGTTCATACATCGAATGCGCCTGAATCAAGTACGTAGAGTGCTACAAAACCCTGAAGATAATCGAACAATTGCAGAAATCGCTTTTGACTTTGGTTTTTTCCATCTCGGGCAGTTCAGTCAAAGCTACAAGCGGCTATTTGGTGAGACGCCAACTGAAACGAGAAAATGGGAGCCCAGCAAATAAAATGACAGGCAGTATATTCTTTCAGATCCTGCGTTGGGGCCATGTTATGCAGTCGCAATGATTTGCTGAAACTTAGCATGAAGCTCTTCAAGTGCCGCTTCAACATCCGGTTCTGCACGGCTCAAGTGCGAGATTAACGTCATAAAATAGCAGTCAAAAATCAGCGGTATTTTTCCCTCAAGGACGGAGCTTCCGTTTACAGATTGAAACAAAGCTTGGTTAAACGACTGATAATAATCCAAATCCCAAATCACTTCTTTCAACAAAGCTCGGCTCAGCTCAACGTTCGCAAAATAGTAGCGATAGTATTTCTCCGTCAGCGCCAAACCAATGTCGATATCGGTTTTACCTTCCACACTGACTAGCGTTTCTTGGCTGATCTGTTGCAGTTGCGCCAGCATCCCTTCGCGCAAAATCGACAGTTTAGTCGGGAAATGGCTAAACACTGTACCATCGGCTACTCCTGCTTCTCTCGCTATCTGCCTTGTGGTCGTCATGTCATAGCCATTTTGAGCAAAAGATGCCCATGCGGCTTTTAGAATTTTATCTCTGGTTTGTTGTCGCTTCGTCATTGATGTGTCTGCTTAATGAGCCTGAAAGGATCATACCTTGCGTGGTTGAGATTGACAAATTGAGCGCGCTCATTTATAAAATTGAGCATGCTCATTTTATATAAAAACAAAAGGAATCGCTCATGTACGTATTAAACAAACTAGGCCAAGGATTGATTTTCTTCCCGACCATCTTCTGCTTTTCGTATATTTTAAGACCGATATTAATGGTCATCCTTATTCCAGGAGGACTCGCACTTTTGGCGTTAATCGGTGGCGCAGAAGTCAGAGCGGAACTCAAAGCCATGCTGCTTGAGGAGTTTTTTGGCGTTAGCCCATCGCACACCACCTCGAAAAAGGCGTGAGTGCGCTACAAACGTTGGCAAGGCTAAGTAAAAAAGAAAACGCGCAGATATCGAGATCTCAATACCTGCGCGTAGATGCGGTGAAAATAAGACTGGCTTTAGTCAGTATTCATGTTCTGGCCAATTCGCCATAAAACGCCACTAGGGTCAAACAAACAACATTCGCGCATGCCCCAAGGTTGCTCGACTAGCTCTGTCAAACGCGAACCAAATTCCTCATGACCCACTTTGGATAAGTGCTGATGCCAACTTTCTGCGTCTTCTACGAGCAAGTGCATCATGAAGTTATTGCCGTGTTCTGGCTCATAAAAATTCTGTAAAAGAAACGCGCAGCTACCTTGAGAGAAGTATGCTACATCACCGAAGTCCGACGCCATTTCAAAGCCAATCGCCTCATAAAAGCGTTTTGATAGCGCGTAATCTTTCGCCGGAACAAATGATTTGATTTCAACAATATTGAGGTTTTCCATTTCCAATTTCCTAAGCCTTTTTCCATAAAACTGACTGACGTAATCTCGCTCTATGCCTTCTATTCGCCTTGCGTAATCTGCTGTGATGACAGTGGCACACACTCTGCCATTTGCGTTTGTAACCACGTGATAAATTTATGTTCGAGTTCTGTACGCTTTTTATCTTGACTCAATAAAACGTAATTGCAACTTGATGGAGAAAACCCAAATGGTGCGACCAAATTACCACGCTTAATATCGTCCATGACAAAAGGATACGATCCCATTGCGACGCCTAAGCCATCCACTGCGGCTTGTATGCAAAAATAAAAATGCGCGAATGATTGCTGAGTGTTGCCGTTGAAAGTTTCACAACGTGTTGATTGCTGCCAATCCGCCCAAGCATTCGGTCTGGTTTGGCTATTCAACAATCGAGCTGCTTTCAAATTGTCTTTAATGGATTGCCAATACTCAGGAGAAAATACCGGCCCCACCCACTCTTCCACAAGAATGGTTTTGTCGTAATCGTGATGCTGCGCAAAATCGTCTCGACGAATCGCCATCGAAAGCCCAGTTGATCCTAATGTTACCGGGCCACCAGCCGTCGACAAACGAACATCAGCACGGTGTTCATCATTAAACGCGGCCAACCTTGGCATCAACCAGCGCATGGTTAATGTCGGTTCACAAGACACTTCAAGATGCTGATGCTTCTCTTGAATAAGCGTATTCACGCCTGTTTCTAGCGTTTGGAATGCCGTTTCTGTGTATGTCTTGAGTAATTCGCCTTCCGCCGTCAACACGACTTTCCTGCCCTCTTTGAAGAACAAAGGTTGAGACAGATATTGCTCAAGTTGCTTGATCTGCTTACTCACGGCTCCGTGAGTAATGTTCAGTTTGTCAGCCGCTTCAGTGTAGCTTGAAGAACTCGCCGCAACGTGGAAGACATAAAAAGATTTCAGGTGACGCATCTGTGAGTTTTTCTCACCAATATGGGAATATTTTTCGATTATAGTCAGTAATAAAGACGCCTACAATTCCGCTACATCCCAGACTTCATCATTCAAACAGGAAACCGATATGGAATTTGTAACTCTTGCGTTATTAGGTGTGCTTATTGTTATTAGCCCTGGCGCAGACTTTGTTTTGGTATTAAGAAATAGCTTAAATCAAGGACGAAAAGCAGGCGTGTACAGTGCGATTGGTATCAGCATGGCGATCAGCATCCACATAGCTTACTCCATGCTGGGGATCAGTTATTTAATTTCACAAAATGAATGGTTGTTTAATCTCGTGCGCTATCTTGGGGCCGCTTATCTTGTCTACCTTGGGATTAAAGGAATATTCTCCTCACAGCCTGCGTCAAACTCAGAAACCATTCAACAGAGCGAGTATTCAATGTGGCGATTTTTCATGCAGGGATTTCTGTGTAATTTACTCAATCCCAAGACGATGCTGTTTTTTCTGAGTATTTTTAGCCAAGTGATTTCTCCCGACTCTAGTCAGCAACACATCGCCTTTTTTTACGGGATTTATATGATTGCGCTGCATGGTATTTGGTTTTCTATCGTTGCTGTTTTATTCACGTCATCCCAGCTACAAGCTTTCTTGTTGAAGATTAAGCATCGACTCAGTCAAGCATGTGGGGCGGGATTGATCATTTTCGGCGCGATGCTGGGCTTAAAGGTGTAGTACGCTTGCGGTCCGATTATCCCAATTCAAATTGATCATTGAACAAGTGGCAGTAATCAATTAAAAATCTACATTATCAATACTTTAAATTAGAAAAAAACAGCCAACGTACGCTGGCTGTTTCGATACAGTTAATGGATGACCCGGGCGTCCCCTTTAAATAACTGAGACAGATCGATAGTGAATATCGTCACTGTCGGACGTTTAGGCAGAGCATTTTCGATCGAAAACTCTGGCCCAGCTGGAACGAGGGGGAAGTGAATAGCAGTCGGCCACGTTGACGAAGCTTCATTACCGCCCGGCTCAGATATTGAGAAAGAAAACGCAGGTAAACGGGTCATAACACTTACCTCAAATGACTGATTAGCGGGCTCAAGCGAGCCCGCTTAGGTTTTACAATGTTATTGTTATTTTAACGCTTACTTAATCACTAATGATTGATGACGTTAGATATCAAGTTCTTTGTCTTCAACGTGGTTGGTGATCATCGCTTCAGTGGTGATCATCAAGCCAGCAACAGACGCAGCGAATTGAAGCGCTGAGCGTGTTACTTTCGCAGGGTCCAAGATACCCATTTCGATCATGTTGCCGTATTCACCTGTTGCAGCGTTGTAACCGTAATCGGCATCACCCGCTTTGACAGCGTTCGCCACAACAGAAGCTTCGTCACCTGCGTTAGTTGCGATTTGACGAAGAGGCTCTTCCATTGCACGTAGCGCAACTCGGATACCCACGTTTTGGTCATCATTGTCGCCTTTTAGATCCGCCAATTCTTTCGCGATCTTAGTTAGGGCAACACCACCACCAGCAACAATACCTTCTTCAACCGCTGCGCGGGTAGCGTGTAGCGCATCGTCCACGCGGTCTTTCTTCTCTTTCATCTCAACTTCGGTTGCAGCGCCGATCTTGATCACCGCTACGCCGCCAGATAGCTTCGCAACACGTTGTTGAAGCTTATCTTTGTCGTATTGAGAAGTGGTTGTTTCTATTTGTTTTTCAATCGAAGCCACACGATCAGCAATCGCGCTTGCTTCTGCTGCGCCACCCACAATGGTTGTTGTGTCTTTGGTGATGGTCACTTTCTTCGCACTACCTAGTTGCTCTAACGTTGCTTTTTCGAGCTCTAGGCCGATTTCTTCAGAGATGACCGTACCAGCAGTTAGTACCGCAATGTCTTCCATCATCGCTTTACGGTTGTCACCAAAGCCAGGCGCTTTCACCGCGGTCGCACGCACGATGCCGCGCATGTTGTTCACAACCAATGTCGCTAACGCTTCACCTTCGATGTCTTCAGCAATGATCAATAGCGAGCGAGAAGATTTCGCCACTTCTTCTAGTACAGGCAATAGCTCGCGGATGCTGCTGACTTTTTTGTCCACCAATAGGATGTAAGGGTTGTCTAGCTCGACGCTGCCATTTTCTTGGTTAGTGATGAAGTATGGCGACAAGTAACCGCGGTCAAATTGCATACCTTCAACCACAGACAATTCGTTGTTTAGACCTTGGCCTTCTTCAACCGTAATCACGCCATTGCGACCCACTTTCTCCATCGCTTCTGCAATGATTTCACCGATCGCGCGATCGCTGTTTGCAGAAATGCTACCCACTTGGGTGATGGATTCTTTGTCACTGCATGGCTTAGACATTTCACGTAGTTTCTCAACCGCCGCTTCAGTGGCTTTGTCGATACCACGTTTTAGGTCCATTGGGTTCATGCCAGAGGCTACCGCTTTAAGACCTTCATTGATGAAAGATTGCGCCAGTACGGTAGCGGTCGTTGTACCGTCCCCCGCTTCATCATTCGCTTTGGACGCCACTTGTTTCACCATTTGTGCGCCCATGTTTTCGAACTTATCTTTCAGTTCGATTTCTTTCGCTACAGACACGCCATCTTTGGTGATGGTTGGCGCGCCGTAAGATTTATCAAGCACAACGTTGCGGCCTTTCGGGCCTAGTGTCACTTTTACTGCGTCCGCCAGTAAGTTCACACCTTTCAGCATTTTTTGACGTGCGTCATTAGCAAATAATACGTCTTTTGCAGCCATGGTTATCTCCTCAAAAAACTACTACAAAAATAATTACTCAACGATTGCTAACACATCAGATTCGGACAGAATTAAGTATTCTGCGCCGTCAATTTTCTCGGTTTTCACGCCGTAACCGTCATTGAAAATGATTTGGTCGCCCACTTTGACTTCCATCGCAGCGCGTTCGCCATTTTCAAGACGTTTACCTAAACCAACAGCAATGACTTTCCCGCGGTTTGATTTTTTCACCGACTGAGAAGTTAAAACGATTCCCCCTTCAGATTTATTTTCCACCTCTTGTCTTTCAACAATTAGCTTGTCATTTAAAGGACGAATTTTCATTTTTAAGTGCCTCCTACTTGGAACCAAAAATAAAAGACAAAATAAACATCAAGATGGATTTGCGAGTCGACAGCTCGCTTTCGATGAAAATAATAAGGTCGAAAAATTAGAGTTCAAGAGGTGAATTTGATAAAAATTTTTTATTAAATTAAATAAAATTTTCTATCGAATTATCGCACTCACAACTACTTAGCATCTCTTTATGATGGAAAATATGCTCAATCAAATCTAGAGTGGTTACGTACTCTTAAAAAGGATAATCAAACAATGAAAAAGGCCGTATCTCTATTTCTTGCAACGTTGTGCGTGAGCTTCCTCTCCCCCAACGTGTCGGCTTCTGAACGCGCTGAACAAGGGTGGCAATTGATTGACAAGGGCGCGATGATTGTCGATGTGCGCACGCCGCAAGAGTTTTCTGAAGGGCATTTGGATAATGCCGTCAACTTCCCTTTATCTGAACTTGATAAACATTTTCAAGACGTCGATAAAGATCAAGCTATCGTGTTGTACTGTCGCAGTGGTAACCGCTCTGGCAAAGCGTATCAATACTTACAATCACAAGGCTTTACGAATCTGCACAATGCCGGTGGCTTAGAAGAACTACAAGACGCCAAATAGTCGTCTCCGTTCTAATATACAAAGTAAAAGCACAGAGCGTGTCGCAAGCGTATTGTAACGCGCTCTGTTTCTAAATACTTATCTACAACAACTCTATTTTGGCCCTGCATCAAATTGAGCCAGGTTATCCGATATCTCGATCCATGGCGCTTTCGACGCGACAAAAATATGGAAATCAGGCTTGTGAGAAGGTGTGTCATCCAAGATACCAAGGCGAATATTGACGATCCCATTGTTCTTTTTCGAATACAGGCTCGATCCGCAGTGGCGACAAAAGCATAGCATGGTATTTTCGCTTTTCTGATAAGTTTGAATATCTTCTTTCCCTTGGATAATAAGCAGTTTATCCAACGCAATACCACCGGCAGATGAATAGTCAGAACCTGTGAACTTGCGGCATTCAGAGCAATGGCAATTTCCCATGTACTTAAATTCATCTGCCACTTCCAACTTTACCTTGCCGCACAGACATGAGCCTTTTAGTACTTCCATTTGAATTCCTTTTTGTTATGAATCTAATTGAATTAGATGGCTATCTCGACACCATGCCATTGCAATACGAAAAATTAAAGACAGGCAATACAGGTTTTCAAAAATGAAACGAAAATGTAAAACTTTCCATTCAGAGGGAAGTGCGCTGACACGTGAAAAATCGAGCTATTTTAGATACAAAAACACCAAGCAATAACGCTTGGTGTTTACCTCACAGAATGTCGCCTCAGAAAAGGCGCTTTCCGCTGTGCTTAAAAAATGCAGTGTTTAGTAAAGCTGGTCGCTTCGTTTGCAGTCCAGTCACCTTTCGGCTTATCTTTCAGGTTTTCACACCATTGCTCGCTGCCGACACCATCTTGCAGAACACAATGCTTTGCAAAGTCTACCGCGTTGTCTGCTGTCCATTCTGTTTTTGGCTTATCGCGCATGTCGTTACACCAGCCTTCAGTGCCCACTTCATCACTACAAGCGGTCAAAGCAGAAGCCGCCAACATCAGCATGACTAGTTTTTTCATAAATTTAAGGTTCCAGTTGCAAACAATAGTAAAATTAAACTCAATCTCTTCAACACGAGCCCATTCAAATGTCTGAATAAAGGCGTCACTAGCTGAAGTGACTTTTGTATCAACTATAACGAAATTATCAGTCTACGTGTTAAGACACCGAAAAATTATTGAGCGACTCTGTGTAAAGCGCGCCATTCTAAAAGCTATAGGCAGCGCGCTTTCGTTAGCTCACCAACCTTAGAAGAGCCAGTACCAAAGCACGTTAAACGCAGCTCTAATGCCATTTGTTCAAAGTGATCGACGACAGACTGCGTGCTGATCGTCGCAGCTTTTAATACCGCACCAGCTTGCCCAATGAGATTAGCCCCCAAATGAATGGCTTTCGCCGCTTCAAGTCCGTTATGAACACCTCCCGAGGCGATCAAGGGTAATGTAGGATGCAGTGCGCGGATTTGAGCCAAACATGTTGCTGTAGGGACACCCCAATCGCGGAAAAGCTCGGCTGCACGCTGCATTTTCGGATTATCTTGGCAATACCCTTCAACCGCACTCCAGCTTGTGCCACCCGCGCCCGCAACGTCAATTGCATCCACACCAGCATCAATTAATCGCTGCGCAACGTGTCCGCTAATACCAAAACCGACTTCTTTGATAATGATAGGAACCTTCACGCGAGATTTAAGCATCTCAATTGCCTGGAAAACACCAACCCAATTGTGGTCGCCATTTTTCTGAAACGCTTCCTGCATTGGATTAACGTGCACAAACAAGGCATCGGCTTGAATCGCCTCAACCGCACGTTGCGCATTATCGAGTTTACCTTTATCGAGCAATTGAGCGGCTCCAAGATTGGAATACAACGGTACTTCTTTCGCCAACTCACGAATGGTTTTACCCAAGCCCGAATGCTGACTTTCTTCTAAGCTAATCCGTTGCGAGCCCACACCCATGGCAATACCTAATTCACTTGCTGCTTCAGCTAAACGACAATTGATCGTTTCTGCGTCTTTTGCTCCGCCAGTCATCGAGCTAATCAAAAACGGTAGCGCTAATTGATGACCAAGAAACTCTGTCGATAAATCGATCGCGTGAAAGTCACATTCTGGCAGCGCACAGTGTTCAAACTCGACAGACTCAAAACCCGCCGTTTTATGCTTCATGCTCATATCATGATGTAAAACAGCATCTAGGTGTAAATCTTTTCGGTTAGTTTGCGGAGCCATAATGTCACCCTAAAGTAAAACAGTCGCGCAGTATTGCGATCCTTATCAGTAACGTCAATGCGAATTTTGTGAATTTGCCGGATTACTTTTCCGAAACGAGTAATGAATCTCGACTGCCCCTGACATTATAAGAAAAGAAACTCGCTTTCCGTTTTAAACAAGCCGGCAAGTTTCTCTTCAAATTGAGATAATCAGCGTACGATACCCATGATGAAAATGGATCACATTGCTCTGTAGTTTACTTTACGCTGTCCGACAGAATTAGCGACACAACAGTGCTTGTCGTCGTTGGTTCAAACTGTTCGGGATCATCACAGAATTGAATTTTTCCTTTTTCTTCTACATGGAACAGCGGTACAACTGAACTACCTTTGTGATGCGCTAAATAATCTTGATACGTGAAGTTATCGCTCAATTTCGTGTGTTTAACCTCTGCACCACGACTTAACATACTGGCTAGCTGGGTATAGCTTACATTGCCGCCCATCAGCAATTTACCATGGTACTCCTGAGCCACGGAGTGCTTCTCGCTGCCATTGCCGTTGGTTTTCACTTTTTGTAAGCAGTGAACTTTATCTTCCCCAAACTCGTCGACGAATTGCATGCAAGCCATAATGTTGAAATGCTGATCGGGCGTTAATGCAACCACTTGTCCAACTCCTATCAAGTTCAAGTTGTCGTCCGCGTGACTAGAAATAGGGTTGCCGTAATAGTAATCCAACCCCAACATACGAACCTGACTGATGTACTCCCAGTTTGAGTCAGTCATTAATACGCGGCGGTCATAACGCGCCAGCGCCTGCCCTATTTCTCTTGCTACTCGGTTAGCACCAATCAACAAGAAGCCGCGTGGTGCTGGCTCTGCAACGCCCAACGTCAGCGCTACAGGACGTGCCGTCGCACTTTGTAACACGACCGTTCCTATAATCACCATGAAGGTCATAGGGACCAGTAAAATCGCTTCATCAATGCCGTATTCGGTCAATTTGATCGCGAAAAGAGACGAAATCGAAGCAGCAACAATACCGCGCGGTGCAACCCAAGACAAAAACAGCTTATCTTTAAGACGCAAGTTGCTGCGGAAGGTTGAAAGAAAAATCGATAACGGACGCGACACTAACTGCATAAATACAAACAACAATAACGCACCGCTACCTAGCGCAGCAAAATCATCCAGACTGATTCGAGCCGCAAGGAAGATGAACAATCCGGTGATCAGTAAAATGGTTAAATGCTCTTTAAAGTGCAGAATTTGCTGAATATTGATGTCTTTAGCGTTTGCGAGCCACATACCCATTACGGTGACGGTTAGTAACCCAGCTTCAGACTCAATGTGGTTAGAGACCGAAAATACACCTAGAACCACCATCAAAACCGCAAATGGCTGCAAATATTCCGGTAGCCAAGAGCGACGCATGATCGTCGCAACTGCATAGCCTGAGGCCGCACCTAGCATGACACCGACAGCAATGATCGTCCCAAACACTTCGACGCTATTTATCGCGCTGTGAGATACGATAAACTCGTAAACCATCACAACAAAAAGCGCACCGAGCGGGTCAATCAAAATCCCTTCCCATCGCAAAATGTTAGCAAGCGTACTGTTAGGTCTTACGGTTCGTAGAAGTGGCACGATGACCGTCGGCCCTGTTACTACGGTTAAGCTGCCGAACAACATGGCAAGCTCCCAAGTAAAGCCGAGGAAATAGTGTGTTGCGATACTGGTCGCCGCCCACGAAATGATCGCCCCGATGGAAACAATGCTCCATACCGAACCACTCACGCCACGAATTTCTTTAAAATTTAAGGTCAAACTGCCTTCAAATAAAATCACTGCCACCGCCAAAGAGACCAACGGAAAGAGCAAATTACCTAATATCTCATCAGGATTTAACCACTGCATAAATGGCCCGACGATCAGCCCTGCCAACAACAAAAATAAAATCGCTGGCAAACGCAATCGCCAAGCTAACCATTGGCAACCTAAACCAATAACCCCAACCGCTGACAGCACCAGCGCTTCATTACCCACTTGCATCAATAATTACCTGTTTTTGTCTTTTTTCGCGTGAATGCGCTATACCCGAATACATTCAGCCTTACGGTCAAATAGAAACAACCGAACGTGCAAATCAAACGACTGACCTTCGATGACATCGCTACGAAACGCACATGTTTGAAGTCCTTTGGCGATCGCATCAGAACTATGAATATAGTTGACCCCCAATGACTTAACGACTCATTTTTGTTCATCAGGTCTTAAAGTGGCACACAAGTGTGCGACTTTGTCGAATTCATCATTACGCATTGAGTTTCATTATGTAGAATGATTTCTGAAGAAAGCGCGGAACCTAGCACTATATGAGGCTAAGGCATAGAGCATGAACTAAGCTTTAGCGTAAGTGCTCAAAGTTAAGAATCGTGGGTCACGCGACGTACGCAAGGAGAAATGGATTGTACGTAATACTAGCACTGTTCATGGCGTGTCTCGCCATCCTCATCGGAGTGAAAGCCGCCAACCGAGCTGCACTTTTAGAAAAAGAACTAACCAAACTTCGTGAGGAAGTCACATCACTACGAGCCAGTGTCCATGGGGGCTCAAACCCACAAGCGCACCAACAATCCAGCATCGAAAAAGACACACCATCTGTAGCGACGTCACCTCACATAGAATCACCACAGAAAAATGTCTCATCCTCTGGGGAACATGATCCAGCTGCCAACCTAGACTTGGACCAGAGCGCTGCGAATCAAGGGTACGCCCAGACAAGAGAAGTGCAACTGGATGTTTTTAGTCAAGAAAATGAGTCATTCCTTCAGAGTAAAGTTCAGAGCCTGCTTAGCAACATTCAAGAAAATTGGTTGGTTTGGGTAGGCGCATTGGCCATGCTGATCGGTGGAGGTTATCTCGTACAGGTGATTGGTAGTCACATCCAGTTTTCGCCATTTATGCGAGTGTCCTTTGCCTTTGTGATCTCATTACTTATGGTGCTTGTTGGCGAGTGGTTTCACCGTAAAGAACAACAGAATCCGCAACGGGCAGCACGAGCCCAAGGCTTTACGTATGTTCCTGCTGCTGTTACCGGTACGGGATTAACGGGCATTTACTGCACCGTCATTTTTGCCTTTGTGGTTTATCAAATGCTAACGCCGAGTATCTCGTTGATCATCTTGGCTTCAGCGGCATTTTTCAGTTTAGCATTATCATTGCGACAAGGGCCGTTAATGGCCGTGCTTGGCTTAATTGGTGGCTACACAGCACCACTGTGGATTGGGGGTAATGAACCCAACTACTTTTTGTTAGCCGGATACATCTGCGCAATTTCGTTCGCGGCGACCTTATTGATGCAAAAAGTGCGTAGGTCATGGATTACGCCAAGTATCGCGATTCCACATGTCATTTGGATGTTGCTGTTGATTGAGAGTACACCAACAGAACTGTTGTTCTCGTGGCTCGCGATTTATCTCTCCATCACTTTGTATCTCATTTTCGCGGTTCCGAGAATGGGTTGGATGCTCAATCCTCGCTTTCGTCACTATCAAAGCAAGTGGACAAACTCGCCGACCGCTACCGCTCTCGCAACTGCTTTATTGACCTTTTCTGCCGTCACCAGAATGCCGGATCTGAACACTCTACAAATGGCGTACTGTTATACGCTGCTTGTTGCGATCATCTGGCTACCAGCACTTCGTACAGGCTGGTCATTACGTGTATTTTTGCCATCCATTCTCGTCTCAGCAACCGCGCTGATTGTTCTTACCATCGCTTTTAATGCGCTGTATATGTTAGAGCGAGAAGCTAGCATCCTATTCGCATTGGCGGTGAGTATTGCGCTGATCTGCTATCGAACATATTGCCAATCACTTAGTGACCGTTCGCAACTCAGTGGGCTGCTTCTGCTGGTACTGGCTCCCGCGATGAGCTTAATTACGTTGTTTTATATTGACGAATTTATGCAAGGCTACCTGTGGTATTGGACTGCATTCTGCGCATTGATGGCCACTTACTACGTTGTGCTTGGTCAGCGTGCACGTTCGTTGGCATTAGAATGCTCTGCCGTTATGCATGCTTTAATCGTAGGTATCGCTTTTGTTTGGTTGAGTGATACTTGGTTAACAACAGCAATCTCAATACAAGTTGCGATAATGGCCTTACAGGCTCAAGTCGGGTTATTTCGACCTGCGAGTTGGGCGATTAAAGTGGCAATGGGAATACTGGTTATCCGACTCACGCTGCTACCTTTCATACCCGAATGGCAACCGGTAGAAGCTGGGCATTGGGCTTGGGTTCTGGTGAGTTATCTGCCTTCTCTCTTCATCTTGTCTTATGCTCGTTCAACACTAAAACAAGTGGACCGAGAACTGACCAACTGGTTTGAAGGGGCGTTTTTACATGTATTCTTAATGGCATTGTTCACCCAAACTAACTACTGGTTAACGGGGCAATATGGTTACTTGGGGAACATCGACTTCACAAGTGCGGCAGTCTTTGCCAATCAAGCATTAGTTATGGGTTTGGTATACAGCTACCGCAGCCAATTTGCGCAACGCTTAAGCCGTATCTACGAAATCTATAGTTACTTGCTTTGGTGCGCGTTCGCTATATTGATTATTTTGCTTAATACGGCAGAATCGCCGTTGGTGACTGATAACGTCTCGGCACAAGCACTTCCCATCTTTAACATGCTGAGTATCGGCTGGCTGTTACCAGCTTGCATCCTGCTTATCGCAACCTTTAAACGCTGGAATACGTTGCAAGTTCATCGATTTGCGATTGCTAGTCTAGGCTTTTTACTTGCAGCCATTTGGTTGGGGATGTCTATCCGTCAATTCTGGCAAACCACATCGATGATGCTGTATCAGCCAACCAGCATGGCAGAGTTGTTCAGTTATTCAGTGGCTGGCTTGCTCGTAGGTGGATTGCTGACTTGGCGCGGCGTGACCCAACAGGGGCTGATGATGCAGCGTGTCGGTCTAGTGGTCCTTGCCGGTGTCGCACTGAAAGTATTCTTATGGGATGTGAGCTCTCTGGATGGGTTCTGGCGAGCAATAAGCTTCTTAGGCTTAGGTGCATCTTTGATAGCACTTGGATGGCTATTCCAGAAATTGAATCGTTCGGTGGCAAAAGCACTCGAGCCCTAGACGAGTCAAAGAGAGATTCCCGACAGTGCGCTGTTTTCGTTATTGGGGGACGATAACAGTGTAAAGCCGGGAATCATTGGAGTGTTCGTTACTTCAGTAAAGCGACCACGGTATGACGACGCACGTTTGCTTGCGCATTCAATGCCTGAAAAGTCGAAGTAAACTCGCCAGACTTTTGCATGAATCCATCCAGTTTTGCATTCACCTCATTGACTGAAAGCTGTGCGGTTTTGGTTTGGATAGAACGCATTTGAGTATTCAGTTCACCATGAAAAGCTTTCGCCTCCTGCAAGCTCGTTTGAACTTGTTTCAGATGCTGATTTACTTTGGCAATCGTCTGCTTGATGCCGTCGCGTGAGCCTAAATCAAACCCGAGCTCCGCAATACCATCTGGCTCAGACTTTAAGTTCAAAACGTTAGGCTGCCCCGCAGGGAATCGGTGCCCTTCCCCCGTTACCATCACCTTTTGCTGCATTTGTTGATAAGCGTTGTCTCTGGCTTCAAATAAAATGCTGCCATCATCGGCTAATGAGGCTCGCATTCCTAACGCAATCAAGCTGCGATCCAGCATTTTGACCGTTCGCTCACCGTCTGATTGTCCATCAAACTGAATCATCACCGCTTGACCTTGAGGAAAATCCAAACGGATTTGCTCGGCCTTGTCGCTTAAGCGATGAACATTCAAACCTGGAATAGAAAAGCGACGAATGTCCGCTTTATCCAGTTTTAAGTGCAGTTCGTTATTTAGGACTTTCTGGCCATCGAAACGTGCTTGCTCAACGACTTTTTGGATGGTGGCTTTAGAGCGAACCAATGTATCCTGCAAACTAGGAACATTTTGTACGCCTTGATTCACAGCTTGCGTCAAACCACGTTTAATTTGCGTGAGCTCTTTGCCAATCACCTGCAGCGATTTGGACGCGATCTGAACCGCCGTGGCTTGCTGCTGACCCTGCGTAAGCTGAATACCAGATACAGAGTAGGCTGACGCAGTGTCAGCCTGAATTTGCGCCGGGCGCGGTTTAATTGCCGTACTTGAGTCTGCAGAACGGGTCGGCATGATAGAGGCTTGTTCTTGTCCACCTAAGCGTATGCTATGGGGTCTAACCTCTACTGTACTCATTACCATAAAAAGAACTTCCTAACCTTATAAACGGTCAAACAGCGACAAACCATCGATCTTCACATAGCTTGCTTGCGTTGCTTGCAAAGCGGCCATGTAATTACTCAATCGTACCGACGCTTCACCATAGTCCAGAGCAGAGAGGTCTCCAGATACTTTGTCAACGAACAGCTTGTTTTCACTGTGCGCGCCACCAACAAGATCTAAGTTGTTGTGTCGACCACCAATCTCAGTCATGGTCCCTAGTACGTTTGAAAAAGTATCGTCGATAGCGCTGATACTCGCCTCAACTTCAGCTCTGAAGTTGGCGGTAGGGCTCTCAAACTCTTTGATCAGCGCATCAATTTGGTTAAGCACGTTATGGCCTCCCCCAAGGTCCAATATTTCTTTTGCAGTCATATTGGAATCCATCGTGACACCTTTAGCAATTGTTACTACGCGCTTGTCACTATTACCTTCAATTACGTAGCTGCCGCTCGCTTTACTTACAGCCGCAGTATCCGTTTTAGTACCAGAGAAAAGGTAGTGCCCTTCTTCATCCTGCGCGTTAAAAGACGACTCAATAGAGTCACGGTAACTCTTAAGCTCTGTAATCATACCGCCACGACTTTCGTCAGTAAGAGAGCCGTTCGCACCCCAAAGCGCGATGTCTCGCATGCTTTTTAAGCTTTCTTTGATCGAATCTAAATGGGTTTCTTGACTCGATAGCGTCGTTTTTACGTTTTCAATGTTGTTTTTGTACTGAGCAATCGCACTGGTTTCTCGGTCTAAGTTAAGCAACTTGATCGAAGCCATTGGATCGTCAGACAGCTTGGTCAAGCGCTTGCCAGTAGACATCTGTTGCAGAGCTTCGCCTAATCCCGCGCTATTGCTCTGCAAGCTGTGCAACATCATTTGACTAAATTGATTGTCACTAATTCGCATCTAAACTTTCCTCTTAGAATAACTGCAGAATAGAATCGAGCAGTTGATTTGCTGTGCTGATCACTTTCATGTTGGCATTGTGCGCATTAGCAAACATCATTAGGTTAGCCGCTTCTTCATCGCTGTTTACGGAACTAACATTATCGCGAGCTGCGTGCGCTTGCTTGTTCATGGCTAACTTCGCTTGATAATCAGCATTAGCTTGGCGTGCTTTAATTGCGGTTTGACCCACCATTGAACTAAAGGCATCGTTCAAGCTTACTGAGCCGTAACCTGATACCGCCACTGGCTTGTTGCTTAACTCGATCAATGATTGCAACGCATCTGCGTTACCAGGTGTTCCATCACTTGAGAACGCAAGCTCATCTGGAGTTAGCTTGGTAATATCCAAACTGGCTGCAGGGTTTGCTGGGTCATAGCTGAACAAAGGTTTACCTGGGTTGCCATTTAAGTCTTTGCCAGTCGCAAGCACGGCGTTGTATTCATCCGCGAGAGCTTTCGCCATGTCATTCAGAGCCAGTTGGTTTGGTTTCAACACTTCGGTTTGATAGTCATTAATCGCACCTAATTTGCCACCAAGCGAGTCACCAATCGCAAAGCTTTGATTCGAGAACGTGACGTGTAAGTCCGCCAAGTAAGGATCACTCGGGTCAGGAATGGCTTCCAGTTTGCCATGGTCCGTACCCATCACAAGCGGTTGACCAGAGGTTAGTGTGACCTGAACACTGCCGTCATGCTGCTGTGTTGTTTTGATTTCAATGGTTTGAGATAACTCACCGATTAACCTATCTCGTTCATCCATTAACTGTGATGGGTTACCACCTGTACCTTGCATCTCTACCAGTTGCTTGTTCACCTTCGCGATATTTTCCATAAGGCTATTCGCGTGGTTAAGCGCTGCATTACGTTGGTCGCTCATGTCTTTATGTTGATTGTATAAAGACTCGGTAAGCGTATTAAAACGGCGGGCCAAAGCTTCAGATTCGTTAATGATCTGCTGGCGGTAGGGTATGGATTCTGGCTTAACGGTCGCATCGTTAAGCGCGGCGTTTAGTGAGTCCAAGCCAGCCGATATACTGAAACCATCGGCACCAAGCGTATTCTCCAGCTGACTCATGTTACTGGTGTATCCAGATGCGTATGCCGCCATACTGTTAGTCGACCACGTTTGCTTAATCAGAAATTGATCAGTAACGCGGCGAATGCTAGTGACTTCTACCCCTAAACCTGGACTTAAGCGATTGGCTTTACCATCATCGACAGACGCCATCAACGCTTGTTGACGACTGTAACCCACGGTATTCACGTTTGCCACGTTTTGCGCGGTTACGTCTAGGGCCACACGGTTCGCGCCTAAACCTGAAAGGGCAATATTAACTAGGTTCATTTACAGCTCCATTTTTCTGATCAACGGCTGAGAAAACGCGGTAGTCATACCGGCCTCACCGAATACCTGTTTAACAGAGGCGACGGCTTGAGAAGCGGTATTAAATAGGCTTGAATTCTTCTCCACCTCTTTAGAATCTACTTGTGAGATAGATTCAGAATTCGAAGCTTTACCATCGTTAGCGGATGAGATGTTGCGCGCAGCATCGAAAGCAACCTCACGCATAGACGGGCTCAGCTGCTGGATGAGCATATTGGCAATGCCTGAGCTCTGTTTCTTTGCTAGTTCCATCGCCAGCTGACCGTCATACATATCACGGAATACCCCTTGTTGCTGACTGGCGAACGGGCTGTCTTTATCAGCAAGAGCATCACTACTGCTGCGCATTTGGCGTAACACCATTTGTAGGAACATTGCCTCAAATTGACCTGCGACGACTTCAAGTGCGCCTTCTTGATCACGACTATGCTTGATGTTAGCCAATGCACTATTGTCGTGATAAAGCATCGAATTTAACTGAGTTTGTTCATTGGTACTGTCTAGCTTCATCCTTAACTCCTTATATCACGACCAATTCAGCGTTCAATGCACCTGCTTCACTCAAAGCTTGCAGGATAGACATCAAGTCTGTAGGCGTGGCACCTAAACTATTTACCGCATTAACTATGGTGTTAAGTTCCGTGCCTGGAGGCCAAATCACCATCTGAGCGAGATCTTCATTCACATCAAGGTCCGTTTGGTTAACGACTTTCGTATCGCCATTTGCAAACGCATTAGGCTGACTAACTTGTTGTGATTCAGAAATTCGCACGGTCAAGTTACCGTGACTTACTGCTGCTTCACTCACTTTGACACTCTTACCGATCACTACGGTGCCAGTGCGAGAGTTAAAGACAATACGAGCAGGTTTACGGCCTTCAACGACGCTCATTTCTTCAAGCATCGACATCATGACGACACGCTGCTGTGTATCTTTTGGTGCACGCATATCAATGCGCGCTTTATTGATCGCAACTGCAACGTTAGGCCCAAAAGTGTTGTTAATTTCACGCGCAATATTTTTTGCTGTAGTGAAGCTAGGCTTGCGCAGGTTTAGGGTGATTTCATCACGTTGGTTGAAATCGGTTTTGATTTCTCTCTCTAAAGTCGCACCATTCGGAACGCGACCCGCCGTTGGTGTGTTTACTTCTACTTTGGAGCCACTTCGCCCCTCTGCAGATAAGCCGCCCACAACCACGTTACCTTGCGCAATCGCGTACACTTCGCCATCAATACCACGTAAAGGCGTTAGCAATAACGTACCACCGCGAAGGCTCTTTGCATCACCGATTGAAGACACAACCACATCCAACGTTTGTCCTGGGCCTGCCATTGGGTCAACGGACGCTGTCACACTCACAGAAGCCACATTTCGTAGCTTAGGGTTCATACTGTCATCAATTTGAACCCCAAACTGACGTAGCATGTTGGTAATAGATTGAGAGGTAAATTTCACTTGGTTTCGGTCACCTTGGCCGGCTAAGCCAACTACCAAACCATAACCAACCAGTTGGTTTTCTCGAATGCCGCGAACATCGACCAAGTCCATGATCGGAATTTCCGCTTCAGCACGTGAAGTGCCTGGTAGTCCCAAGGTCAACACCAATAGGAGAGACATAAAGAAAGATTGCATTGTCTTCATTAGAAAGGTACCCATGGGCTGTTGAAGAACTGAGTTAGCCACCCGGCTGCGTTGCTGTCAGCTAGCGCTCCGCGACCTGCGTAGGTAATTCTTGCATCAGCAATTCGTTGAGAAGAAACTTGGTTACTGCGGTTAATATCATCCACACGGACGATACCGGTTAGACGAATAAACTCGTCGCCTTGATTCAGACGAAGCCATTTTTCACCGCTGATACGCAATACGCCATTAGGTAATACTTCGTGTACCGTTACCGTAATGGCACCTTGAAGCTTGTTGCCTTGTGAACTTGATGCACTGCCATCGAAGTTACGTTTGCCATCCACGCTAACCCCTAACTCATCGATAGTTTTCGTGCCTATGGTCGGCGCCACAAAGTTAATTGCTGAACTTTTACCGAACTTAGTACCCGCATTTTTACTCGATGAGGTTTCTTCTGATAATTGAACCGTTAATACATCGCCAACTCGGTAAGCACGACGATCCTGGAACAGAGTCATCGTGTATTGGTGACGATAAAGGCTACCAGATTGGGTTTCCGGCAGCGTGTAATCGAGCGTTGGTGGTGCATATTCCTCAGCATTCGGCTCAGGCGGAATAAATTCCTGACGGCCAGCACATCCCACCAGCAACACGGCGGCTACTGCCCAACTCTTAGAAAGCCATTTCATTGCTTTTTCCTTCATCATCACCAATTTCATACTTACATTGATTGCGAAACAAACTTCAGCATGTCATCTGCAGCAGAGACCACTTTCGCATTCATCTCATACGCACGTTGAGTGGTGATCATGTCGACCATCTCTTCTACTACTTGTACGTTTGACCCTTCCAGTGCACCTTGCTTGATAATGCCGGCGCCATCAGCTCCTGCAATCAGCTCATCAGCTGGACCGCTAGCTTCCGTTTCACGGAATAAGTTGCCACCCATGGCCTCTAAGCCGGCTGGATTGATGAATTTTGCAAGTGTAATTTGACCAAGCTGCTGAGGTGTTGGATCGTCTGCTGTTGTTGTAGTCACTGTGCCATCAACACCCACAGAGAAAGAGACCGCATTGTCTGGGATCTGGATTTGAGGCTCTAAAGGCAGGCCCTGACTGTTCACCATTAAGCCTTCTGAGTTTCGATGGAACTGACCATTACGTGTATACATGATCTGTCCGTCCGAGTTTTCTATTTGGAAGAAACCCTGACCCATTACAGCAAGATCCAACTCTTGCGTTGTGTTTTGGGTATTACCTTGCGTGAACACTTTTTGTGTGCCAACAACGCGAACACCGCTACCTAGCTGAATACCACTTGGTAGTTCGTTAACTTGGTCTACTTGTGCGCCTGGTTGACGCTGAATGCTGTAGAAAAGATCTTCAAATACAACTCGGTCACGCTTAAAGCCTACCGTGTTTACGTTTGCTAGGTTGTTAGAAATGGCAGTCATCTTCGTGTCTTGCGCTGCCATGCCTGTCTTACTTACCCATAATGCTGAATGCATTTTTTACTCCTTGCGGGGCGAGACTTAGCTCGCCGCCATTAATTTGTTACCAGCTTTTGCTAGAGTTTCCGCCGTTTTCATCATGCGAACTTGCATTTCAAAGTTGCGCGTCAGCGACATCACACTAACCAATTCATCAATAGCAGATACGTTACTGCCCTCAATGTGCTCAGGAGAGAGTTGCACGGTTTCATCTGCCGCGAATGGCACGCCATCTACGCTGTGCAGCAAGCTATCGCTCTCTTTTTGCAGCTGATTAATTTCCGGTTTAACCAACTTCAAAGTGCCTGCCACAATTTCTGCGCCGCCACCTGGTGGGATCACTGAGACTTGACCACGCTCGCTGATTTCAATCTTTTGATAATCCGGCACAACCAAAGGACCATTGTCACCGAGGACAGGGAACCCATTGATTGTTAGAGCGCCAAAAGTATCGACCTGAATATTGCCTGCACGGGTGTAAGCTTCGTTACCCGCTGGGGTTTCTACAGAGAGATATCCCTCCCCCATAACCGCAACGTCCAACGGACGTCCTGTTTTCACAATATCGCCAGCGTCGAAACGTGTTGAGGCAGAGTTGGTCACAACCATAGTGCGACCATCAAAACCTGGGCCTTGCATCTCTACACTACGCACACGCTCCATATCCGCTCGAAAACCCGCAGTATCAGCATTTGATAAGTTGTTTGAACGAACGTGCTGCGCTTTAAGAACTCGGCTGGCACCCGACGTTGCCGTAAATAACAAACTATCCATGCAAAACTCCCATTACACCGCGTTAAACAAAGCTTGAGTAAGCTTGTCGCTGGTAGAAATTGTCTTTGCGTTTGCTTGGTAGTTGCGTTGTGCAGTCATTAGAGCAACAAGCTCGCTGGTTAAGTCAACGTTAGAACCTTCTAATGCACCCGGAGTTAGGTCACCCATCGTACCTGAACCCGGAACACCCATAATTGGAGCACCTGAGCTAAAGCTTTGAGTCCATGATGTTCCACTCACTTTCGCTAAGCCTTGTGTGTTTGCAAAATCAGCAAGAACAACCTGACCTTGTAGCTGTGATTGGCCGTTAGTGTAAGTCGCGTAAACCATGCCGTTACCTTCAACGCGTACACCTGCAAGTTCACCTGATGTGTAACCGTTAGGACTATTAGTACTTACGCCAAAAGCTGCACCAAATTGCGTGCTGCCTTTCAGGTTAATGTCTACACTCATCGCGTTCGCGCCTGCAGCAGGGAATGAAACATTAAACGGCGCAGTTGGTGCTGAAAGCGAGCCGTCTTTACCAAACGTTACAGGCACAGTTGCTACTGGCGTCGTACCGCCATCTACTTGAACGTTCACTTCCCACGAGTTAGAAGCAGTCTTAGTAAAGTACTGAGTTACCGTGTGCGAGTTACCCAGTGAGTCGTAGACTTTTGTTGTGTAAGACGAGTTAAATGAGCTTGGATCTTTTGGATTGAATGGCGTTACGGCTTTATCAATAACAGACGCGCTTGCGTCGAAGTTCGCAACAAAATCTAAGCTGTCTGTTGCTTTAGCATTCAGTGAGGAAGTCGATACCTGAATATTACCCACAGAACCTGTCATTAGGTTGTTGTTGCTATCGACACTGTAACCTTGAAGCTTTGCACCGCTGTTAGCCGTAACAAAGTTGTTCTTATCCGTTGAGAACACACCTGAACGTGTGTACAACATTTGACCCATATTATCTTTAGTAACAAAAAAGCCACCGCCATTAATAGCTAGGTCCATCGCACGGCCAGTTCCTGTGATACTGCCGTCTTTGTCGAAGTTCTGTGAAATTGACGCGACTTCCACACCACCAGGTTGCATGCCGTTATATACAGCGGAGAATTCTGTGCGGCCACCTTTAAAACCATACGTTGATGCGTTGGCAATGTTGTGACTGATTGTGTTTAGCTCTGTGTTGGTCGCGTCCAGACCACTTAGTGCGATGTTAAAACTCATAAATAGACCTCTGATTTCCGTATTTGGTTAAGCACCAAACTGAGTGATTTGATAGAAAGGAACGTTGCCAACGCCATGGACATTGACTAATGCTGCGCCACCGGTATTAGGAATGCGCACTTGCTCAACAGTGCCTGCCATCAGCACATTTGGACTTGCTTGCCCTTCTTGCACTTCTACGGCCACTGAGTATTTGCCTGGTTTAAGACCAAGTTCTTCAGGATTAATTGAAAAGTCGACGTCACCTTTGCCGTGAGCACCTAGTGGCACTTTAGTTGATTGACCAAATTCATCTTTAACAACTAACGTGACTTGGTTTGAGCTATGAGCGAGTTCGATTTTTCCGTTTTGTACGTCTTCACCAAGCTGAAATTCATCCGCATTGACGTAAACCGTTTGCCCAACAAGGCCCGCTGTTGATAGCACTTGCATGTTGTCCAGTAACACCATGCTCTGTTGCATTGTCTTAGACATATTCTCGGTACTTTGTACCTGCGAGAACTGAGCCAATTGACCAACGTATTCCGTACCATCAAGGGGATTAAGTGGGTCTTGGTTTTGAATTTGAGCCACCATCAAAGAAATAAACTCATTCTCCAATGAAGAAGCGCTGTTCATGTCTTTAGGGTTTGGTGAGATACCGTTGCTGTCTTTTGCTTTTGTATTTACTGGAGCGTCAGACGATAAAGGGGTGTATTGTGCAATACTCATTAGCTACCCTGCCCTAATCTAAGCAGACCTTGCTGCATACTTTTTACATTGGCTAATACTTCAACATTCGTTTCGAAGCTGCGTGTTGCGGACATCATGTCTGCCATTTCAGCAACTACATCAATATCTGGGTAAAACACATAACCTTCATCATTAGCCAGTGGGTTGTTCGGCTCAAAACGCTTCTCTGCATCTCCAGCATTTTTAACAACGTCAACAATGCGAACTTCTGCATTGGGATAAGCTCCATTTTCTGTTGTCATTTGCGTTTTTTGGTACACAGTCGCAAATACTGGCTTAAGCGCTTTATAAGCATCTTCTGGATTTGCAGATACTGCATCTGCGTTTGCTAAGTTACTGGCTACCGTATTAAGACGCACAGTTTGTGCTGTCATCGCGGAACCAGTGATCGAGTAAATATCAGTGAATGACATAATTAACGTCCCTCAATCGCTTTCGCTAAGCCATTAAATTTCATGTTGAGAAACGTCAGGCTAGTTTGAAAGTCCATGTTGTTTTGCGTGAATTTTGCTTGTTCAACACCAAGCTCTACGGTGTTGCCATTTTTGCTATTCTGGTAAGGCACCGAGTATTGGGCCTGAACCTGGAACTTTGGCACCGGTTTGTTCACACCACCTGCCGTTACTTGGTTCATTACGGTGGTGAAACTTAGGTCTTTCGCCAAATACCCAGGGGTGTCAACATTTGCTAGGTTACTGGCGAGGACTTTGGTACGCTGAACGCGAAAATTAAGTGCCTCTGGATGTACTCCTAAAGCATTTTCAAATGTGATCGCCATGCATCTTCCTTACAGTTGGCTCGAATACGCCAACATACAAACAAGATACGTGCCATAAAAAATAGCTATATATATCAATGATTTACAAACAAGGATGGAAGCCAAACTTCCGGTTCTCGGAAAGCATTAAAAACAAGAGGAAAATGTCTACTTCCTCAACAATAATGCTGACGTTACTCGCTTTGGCATCAGAACAAGCATTCGCCAACACCAATGACAAAACCCTAAGCGTTGAAGAGATAAGGTCCGTTGTAGCAACGGATTTCGAACAAGAGGTGGATCGCGTAGCGCTCTCCAATCAGTGGGGGGAGTACAAACTAGACTTCGACATGTGGGTGCCCGGTTCAGCCAATCACTTGCCAGAATGTCAATCGCCTTTAGTTATCACAGGTCGTGACAACAACACGTTGCCAGTCGGTAACCTCAAGCGCTCAGTCAGCTGCGACAATATCGCATCACCATGGCGAATTAACGTTACGATAAAGTCTTCGCTGACTCTGCCTGTTTTGGTCGCGACAACCACGGTTGGCCGAAATGAAGTCGTAACGGCTAAACACATAAAGCTTGAAACCCGAACCATCTCTCGCCAAGACGATTTTTATACTCGCCCCGAGCAAGCAGTAGGCTTAGAAACCTCTCGTCGTTTGCGGGCTGGACAAGTGGTTAATCCATCCAATTTGTCGGCCCCACCTCTAATCGAGAAAGGCAATGAAGTCATAGTCATTGCGAGCAAAAATGGATTTAGTGCCAGCACAAAAGGAGTCGCCTTAGAAGATGGAGCGAAAGGGCAACAAATTGACGTGGAAAACCCAAGTTCGGGCAAGGTCATAAGAGCAGTCGTAACTGGATTAAACCAGGTTCATACTCAATTTTGATTTTTTGACTCGGGGTAACATTTTTTAATTTTGGCTCTCGTCAGTAACACTGAACTTCGAGTACAAAAAAAATATTTAATGTTTATCACATTCTAACCGCCTACTTAATTTAGAACATGATGATGAGGACCACAGCATGAAAATCGACAAAGTCGCGGGCGGTCATGTCCCACAAACAAAATTACAGCAAGCAAGCAAACAGCCTGTCGACGTCGTCGAACAGAGCAAAGTACACGAGCCTGCATTTCAAGCGAATACCGTAGCGATAGATCGCGCTCAAGCTGAAATGGCATCACTACCTGATGTTGATATGGAAAAAGTAGAACAAGTACGCAACGCATTAGCGCGTGGTGAACTTAGCCTAGATACAAAAGTGTTATCCAAGGCAATCATGCAGTTCCATACAGGTCACGAGTAATAAAACGCTAGGAAGACATCATGGCAAGCGCAGTATCGCAGCGAATTCAACAATTTGTTCGCTCTATATCTGAGGATATTAAGCTTTATCAACAACTGCTTCCTTTGCTGCAGCAGCAAAAGGTATTGTACTTAAAGTTTGATGGAGAGGCACTGAACGACAATGTTCAGAAACAAATGCCGATACTCAATAAACTCAGCCGCTCCGCCAATGACAGAAGCCAGTGTATGCGAGCGCTGGGGTTAGCGTGTAATGACGCCAGCGTAAAACGAATTTTCAATGCTTTGCCTGCCCAAATAGGTATGCAAGCTAGAAAACAATGGGCGCTATTGGAAACGTTGGTAAGTCAGTGCCAACAATACAATCAGAGCAATGGCCACAGCTCTGCGGCGTTCCATGAGTTGGTCAGTCAACTCAAACAACCTGTGCAACACACTTATGAAGATAAATCGTTCTAAACGATGTTCGTCTTGCCTACAGATTCAGTCGCCATCTCGGCTGAGTACTGTAGGCCTTTTTATTTTTATTGCCTTTCTGTCCTACCTTCCAATCACATGCCAGGCAAAACCAAATGCTGCCGATATTCAAACGCAGTATCAAGTATTAGCCCCATACAAGCCACAAATTGCCAAGCGTCTCGATTCATCCAAACCGGTAATTAACCACATTTTCAAACAGCTTCAAAACCACTCATTACCAAATAGCCTAGCCTTAGTGCCAATGTTAGAGTCTTCTTACAATCCCAAAGCCGTTTCTCATGCTAACGCCGCCGGACTTTGGCAACTGATACCAGCCACAGCGAAACGATTCGGATTAACGATAAATACAAAACAAGACGATCGCTTTGACACAGAAGCTAGCACAACGGCCGCGCTCAAGTACCTGGCGTTTTTATACAACAAATTCGATCAAAATATGGCTCTCACTTTAGCTGCATATAATGCCGGAGAAGGACGTGTTGCACGTGCTATTCAGCGAGCAGGAAGTCGAGATTTCCAACAACTCACGCTGCCTAACGAGACTCGCCAATACGTCAGCCGCTTCTATGCATTGGAAAAGTTGATAGATATCGGTCAGTTACAATCCTCATCATTTCAACCTTTACTCTTGTTTGCTCCAGACGCTCCTATGATTTCACAACCGCTGGTCGACTTTAGCCGACTGCCTCCGCTAGTTAATTTGTGATAAAAGCTACGACAGAGCCCAATGTCAGAGAAACGTAAAATTACAAGATCCTGTTCGGCGAATTTGAAAACTCGTGATCTCTATGCAAACGTGTGCGAAAAAGTTGAGGTAAGGTATCTCAAAGATAAGAAAGAGTAGTGGTTTACTAAAAAGCGCCCCAATTACGCTTGGCAATTGGGTAGATATGCGTCACATTGTGTTTGCAAAAAACATGAAAACCAATGGTCAGACCTAATAATTATTTACACACTAAATGTAAAACAGCTATTGTTTTCATAGTTCGAAACAAATCTAACATATCAAGATGACGCTTCGCTTGCGCGTCTGGAATAAGTCCGGGTTCCGGGGGGGAGTCCGGACTTTTTTATTGCTCTAAAATCTTTGCCCACAATAGAGCCAACAGAAGCTAAGTCGTAATGATGCAAACTAACTGTTTATAGTAATTCTTTAGAAATCAACTGAAGTAAAAACGTTTCGCGCTCAATGCTCATGCCTTTTTTCGGGCTTTCTGCCATCGTTTTTTCATTGTGTGCAATTGCTTCGTGTATGTTCATCCATACCGGGCGCATTCCATTTTTAACTTCGTAATCTTCATACGCCGTTTCGCCTAGCTCACGTTCGATTTTACACGTATAACAATACGACACCATGTGCATCACGTCAGCGTCATCCTTGTACCACGGACGAAACTCCTCAAAGATTCCGAAAGGCTTAATACCATGTATATTTTGGGCGCCCGTTTCTTCCTCTAATTCACGGACTAATCCAGCAATGACATCTTCACCATCATCAATACCACCGCCTGGTAGCGTGTAGTCATGGTAACGTTCTGTATAGAGCAACAGCACATCTTCACCATCAAGTACAATGGCTCGCGCTGCATTGCGCTGAAAAACAATTTTGTCATCCAAATGCTCTATGTCTGGATGAACGGTCGATTTTAAATGTCTCATCGAAAATACCACGGTCAATGTTTTGTGCGCATATTACCGAATTTCACACTTTAAATCATTGTTGTAGGCCAGGTACGTTCGAGCGCTTGTCAGGAAGTGATTGATATGACCTTCACAACAATACGCCAAGAACAGAAGTGTGACGTGCTAATCAGCAATAAATGAGAATATCTAAATTCTTATACGTCCCTCTTACTTTTAACATCGATAAGACAATAATCTCTTAAAGTTGCCTATAATCAATACAATACTCGCCCACCCCATGCGGAGATAAAGAATGAAAAAGACAAATTTAATGATGGCTATGGCTGCAACATTGGTACTGGCTGGTTGTTCAACTTACGAGGGAGCGACCCGATCAACTGAGTATACCTCCGTTGCAAATCCCGCAGCCGTATACTGTGTTCAGCAAGGTGGTGAGCTGGATACCGTGTCGGAAAACGGCGAACGTGTCACTTACTGTGTGCTGTCGGACAATGAACGCGTCGAGCAATGGGAATACTATCGCGAGAATCACAAAGAAAATGAGGGTGACAACTACTAATTATTTTTATCGATACGTCACCTTCCCTCTATCACTTAGGAGCCTTTGGGCTCCTTTTTTATTTGATTTATCAAAGTGTTCTTACGTTGTTTTTACATATCTCTGACTTTACCGCACATCGACCCTATATCGAACAGTGTTCTATTCTTGACATTCCCCTGACATAACTTTCCACTTGGACAATAAAATTCCAAACACAGATCACACTAATTCACATTTCTTCCACATTTTCTGGGACAGGTGAGCAAGATGAAAACACAAATAGTAAAAGAAGCCGAGTCAGCCCCAAGCAACGTTGTTACTGAAAAATCAAAGCGCATTATCTATAAATCAAGCTTAAACGCCTTGATGATTGTCGCTATAAGTATTCTCGTTAACCTTAGTCTTCGTCTTGATTATGTCGTGTTGGGATCAAGCCTTGGCGAGCTTTCCGTTACAGAAACGCTCCAGCTTGTGATGCTTGCTATTGCATCATGGTCGTTTTTCAGCTTATCGAAACAACAGCCTCAGCTAAAGCATGCGGCTATTTTGATTGCAGGATTTTTTGCAGTACTGATTATTCGCGAAACGGACTATTGGACAGACATGATTCATCATGGCTCTTGGGTTTTCCCAGCACTTGCTGTCACCGCACTGGCTTGCGCCAAAGCTTACCAAGGTGGTAAAGGTACCATGAACGAAATGGCGACCATTTTAACGGTGCCACATATGAAGCTATTAGTTGGTGCTGTAATGCTATTATTAGTCTTCTCTCGTTTGTATGGTATGGGTAGTTTTTGGCAACAAGTGATGGACGAAAATTACATCCGTGATGTTAAAAATATCTCAGAAGAAGGTATAGAACTGCTTTGCTACTGCTTGATCGCATTAAGCGCCGTCCGCACAAAACGCGAGCTTAATGAATAGACTCAGGATCAAAGCGACGGTTCAATGCAGTCAGTATCGGATGGAAGATACTTAATGCCTTTTCCGCAGCACCTACAGATTCATCCAAGGCCGTCATTTCGACGGCCTTTTTCATTTCTTCAATATGTTGCAAAGCCTCTTTATCGAGCGGTAAAGAGAGCAATTTGTGAATAGTATCTCTTGCGATCATAAGTGGCTTTTTTCGGACAATTGATAAATCTCGGAAAAATACGCCATGCTTGACCCCTTCTAAATAAACTCGGTAGGTTGTGAGTTCATCGAGTAGCAAGAATGTGTCCGCCATAAGCCCTTTATGTGGGTATGGCACGCTAATATGTTTGCTGATATCCAGTGGAATATTGAGGGTCACCCCCATGGATTCGCAATCGGATTTAAGTACTCGTAATAAGCCTTGCTCATCCATCAAATTCTGGATATCAATGATTCGTTCGAGGTGGTAGTCATTAGACAGCAAGATAACCTCAACCGGATGCCCCAACCATAACTCGAACAACCCACTTTTGCACAAAACTTGGGAAACATAACGCATGTTTTGAAACGTGTTCAACGACTCCGTTTCTAAGAGTATATGACGTTCAGGGAACGGATTCACAGAGTCTGCGTTTAGGGTTCTAAAATACGCGTACATCGCCTCTGCTTCAGAAACACTTTGTCCTTGCGTTACTCCGCCACAAAAAACAATCACCGTTCGCTCTATCGGTAGTGATGCAGTCCTACAAGACAAAGCTTCGACTCTGGTTATGCCCTCAGAGGTCAACCTGTTATTGACGAGGCGTTTACCTAAAACGATGACGATGTTGTCTAACTTCATTTTAAAATCTCGCGCTTAGTTGGCAGTGTTACAAAAATCTTCTTTCACTCCCGACCCACAAGCTTTAACATCTAGTTAACAACACTGTTCTAGAGACCTTTATAAAGGTTCACTGCTAAAGGAAGTCAATTATGCTGTCGATTTTCGATATATTTAAAATTGGTGTCGGGCCATCCAGCTCCCACACTAATGGTCCTATGCTTGCCGGATTCCATTTCACTCAGCTAGTTAGCGACTCTATGGCGAAAGTGCATCGGGTGCAAGTGGACCTTTATGGCTCATTGTCACTGACAGGTCGAGGGCACCATACAGACCGAGCCACGGTCCTTGGTTTGATGGGAAATAAACCTGATACCATCAAAATGAGCAGTGCCAAAAGTGCGCTACAAAATACCATAGACAATAATACGCTCATGCTCGCCGGTACACACCAGATTGAGTTTAGCTACGACCATGACATCGTCTTTCATAGCGACAACCTTCCCCTGCATGAAAATGGCATGACGATTACGGCATTAGACGCTGCTGGAGATCAAGTAGCGTTTGAAATTTATTACTCCATTGGGGGCGGATTCATCGCCACCGCCGACGAACTAGAGAACGGCACGCAACAAGATGAGGTCGCAGTACCATTTCCGTTTACATCCGCAGATGAGATGCTGGAAAAAGCCGAGACGAACGGTTTCAGCTTGGGAGGCATGATCCTCCAAAACGAACTCGCATTTCGCTCAGACGAAGAAATTAACCAAAGAGCAGAGCAAATTTGGAAAGTGATGTCGCTCTGCATGCAACGTGGCTTCGATACGGAAGGGATTTTGGAAGGTGGTCTAAATGTCACTCGTCGAGCACCAAACCTTTTGAAAAAGCTCGAAGCCAACGCTGCAGTTGAAAACGATCCGATGGAGATCATGGATTGGATCAATCTCTTCGCCTTTGCGGTTAGTGAAGAAAATGCAGCAGGAGGGCAAGTCGTTACTTCTCCAACGAATGGTGCAGCAGGGGTGATTCCGGCGGTATTGATGTATTACCATCGCTTCATCAAAGAGCTCGATGTTAAACAGCTAAAAGACTTTCTCGCAGTCGCCGGCGCTATCGGCATCTTATATAAAACTAACGCGTCAATTTCTGGTGCAGAAGTGGGGTGTCAGGGAGAAGTTGGGGTTTCTTCATCCATGGCTGCCGCTGGCTTAACAGCGCTAAGAGGGGGCAGTAACGAGCAGATTTGTATTGCTGCGGAAATTGCGATGGAGCATTCATTGGGTATGACTTGTGACCCGATTGGCGGCTTGGTTCAAGTACCTTGTATTGAAAGAAATGCCATGGGAGCAATGAAAGCGATTAATGCATCGCGTATGGCATTAAAGCGCACAAGTAAATGCTTAATTTCGTTAGATAAAGTTATCGAAACCATGTATCAGACTGGTAAAGATATGAATAAAAAATACCGTGAAACCTCTTTGGGGGGCTTAGCTGTCATTCATATGGCACCGCCATGCGAATAATGGCAGGTGGTCATTGCGCTTAGCTTCTCACCATGCGCTTATCTGGTAATTGTGATCTGATGATATTACATATAGAAATGCCGCGTTCTTCGCGGCATTTTCTTAACAAGAAACTATTCGATTAATCACGTCGACCACGAAGTTCAATTTTTTGAGTTGCAGCATCCGAATGGATTGTTACACCGCCATAGGCCATTTCATTGCGACCCTTCAGCGTCAATTGAGAATCTGAACGCTCTACGTCAACCTGATTTTTCGTTGCCATCGTCATATCAATCGTGCCCGTGTATGACCCATCACCAGCAAATGCTACGTTTGTTGAGCAAACCATCAAAACAAGTGCGATTAGTTTTTTCATACATCACCTCTATTATCGTTCTTACTTTCTGTCGGTGGAAAAACTGTAACAACAGAAACGCGCTCATACGAGGAAAGCCATTATTTACCAAATGGAAATCCATGCTAATAAACTGATGTAACCAAGAATAACTTATCGTTACCTTCAATAAATCAGGGATAAGGCAGCAACTTAAATTGACCGAGCGTTGTCTTTTCTTAAGAAATTCAGCGATATGATTTGTCGACAAAAGCCAAGCGAGACAATGTATGAGCGTTAATCTGGATATTCAAAATATTTTGGTATTAAAACGGATGTATGAGTTACGTAACGTCCGGTTAGTCGCAGAATCACTCGGTAAAACGTCAGGAGCAATCAGCAAAAATCTGACAAAGATGAAAACTCAGCTCAATGAGCCGCTATTCGTTCAGACCAAAAATGGCTTTGAACCAACAGCTTTTGTGGAAGCGAACATTGCGCATTTTGAGCAAATAATCAACAGTATTGATTCCATCAAACCACAGCATTTTTCACCAGCTCATTTTGACGGTTCAATCACTATTTATGCCAACACATTGTTTTGGGAGTACTTTGGTGACAAGTTTTACTTGGAGTTACTAAAGCACGCCCCAAACGCAAAATTCTCATGTTTGCGCTGGGGTAGCGAAGCAAAAAAACGATTAATTGACGGTGAAAACGCCATTGCGATTCATTACTTTGATGAAGATCTGCCACAGTCAATTGTTCAGACCGAACTAGGGCGAGGAAAAGCGGTATTTTTTGTTCGACAAGATCATCCCGCTCAAAACTCCCAAGAACTAGAAGAATACCCTTTTATACTTTTTAAAACGCCGGGATGGAACGACTACCGATACCCAGTGTTGGAAAGGCTCAAACATATGGGTTTTAGAACCACACCTAAAGTGGAAATTGAGCATCCAGCGATGATTCAAAAAGTGCTTCTGCAAACGAATCATTTTGGCATAACGATGAGTGGACATGTTCCTAAGGGTTGCCGGAGTATCGCGCTTCCTGCTGGGCTAGAGCTTGATGTTCGCTACGTGATGAGCTGTCGTCGCTCTCAACAGCAAGCTCCGGTAAATCAGTGGTTATTAGATGTCATTAAGCATGTCGCTCAGTCCTAGACTGATGACTTGCTACTGCTAATAATAGCCAAACCACACATGCGCTCTACTTACTCGCTGAACGAACATTAAAGACTCTGTATTAACCATTGAGCAAAGGTGTTTACGTGTGATTTTTCGGATGCTCGAACCACCATATAATGTGCACCAGAACTTGGCATATGCCAATTTCCAGCCTGGACTAATACGCCCTGTTGCAGCTCATCCTCAACAAGAAAGTCTCTTACCAGCAACACGCCAAGTTGATTAATCGCAGCATGAATAGCAAGCAATGAGTGTTCAAACTCGGCGACGACTTTGCTCACCTTCCCTTGGTAACCTTGGTGTGAAAGCCACTCTTGCCAAGATTCATGATAACCACTAGTACAGATTTTAGGCGCTTTAGCTAACTGCGAGAGGTCATTTATCGGGTTTAAATGCATAAAGCCGGGGCTTGCGACAACAATCCAGTTTTCTTGGGTTAATCGTATGGCTTCTTGCTCTTGCCAATCTCCATCTCCGTTAATAATTTCGATATCCGCAATCGCACTGGCGTTTGGAACTGTATTAGCAGTTGTCGAGACTTTAAAGGAAATGTCTGGGAATTGTCGCTGAAAATCAGCCAATCTTGGCATTAACCACTGAGAGCAAAAGCTGTGAGCGACATGTAAGTTAACTTGCGTATTCTTGGGACGAGTAAATAAATGCTGCGTCGTGGTCGATAATGTTTGAAGCACATGGTTAACCACAGGCCAGTATTCTTTTGCTGAGCTGGTCAGCGTAAGGTGCGTACCCTTGCGCTCGAATAATGTTGCATTTAACTGCAGTTCTAGCGATTTCACCTGCTGACTGACGGCCGCACGGGTCACATTTAGCTCCTCTGCGGCTTTAGTGAAGCTCTGTAATCGCGCCGTGGCTTCAAACGCTCGGAGCAAATTAAGCGGCGGTAAACTTTGCATAACACTCTCCCAAATACTTGGCAGCCATGGTATGAACTGGTGATGACAAATTGATGAAAGTGCTGAGTTTGTTAAGCGGGATCAAAAAAGCCAGCGTGATACACGCTGGCTTTTGGAACTGTCTCTTAAGCAGGAATTATTCTGCTTTCTCAGTGGTTTGGTATTCAAACGCAGGGACAACTACTTCAACACGACGGTTCATTTGACGACCTTGACGTGTTTCGTTGCTTGCTACTGGGTTAGCTTCACCCATGCCTTTCACTGTCATACGCTCAGCCGCAATACCTTTTGCTTGGAACTCGTCAGCAACGGCTTTCGCACGTTTTTCTGTGAGTTGCTTGTTGTAAGCAGCAGAACCTGTCGTATCGCTGTAACCCGTGATCTCAACTTGAGCTTGTGGGTAAGTATTCATCAAATCAACGGTACCAGAAAGGTTCGACGCATCTTTCACTTCTGCACTTTCTAAGTCGAATTGTACTGTCGCTGTTGTTTGAGCAGGGTAAACGTGATCTACAATGCGGGTTGCAGGACGTGCTTCTACCACCTCTTCAACGGCTTTTTCTTGAACGACTGGCTCAGAACCAAACTTGTAGTTGAAACCGATACCGAAGAAATCTGAATCCATGTCTTCAATTACATCATCAGACATATCTTGGTAGCGTTGGTATTCAGCACGTAGGCTCCAGTTGTAGTTGATTTGGTATTCAGCACCCAGAGAGCCAGTTGGTACGAAATCTTTCTCGTCACCAGCCATCATGTATGCAGCACCAACTTTCGCGAATAGATTCCAAGAATCCGTTAGTGGTAGGTTAAATTTAGGAGCAAGCGTCAATGCCCAAAGATCACCATCAACGGTGTTTAGGCCAGGCTTTTTGAAGTTTGCAGTGAAGTCACCAAGGTAATCAACACCATACTCTGCCGCAACGTACTTGTTGAAGCTGTAGCCTAAGTGCATAGATGCTGCAAAACTGTCGTCGTCACAAGGTTCGTTTAGGTAACACGCATCGTTTAGAGAGTTGTAACCTACTTTACCGCCCATGTAAGTGTCAGCAAGTGCAACGTTTGAGATCACACCACCAGCAAGTACAGTAGCCACTGCTATAGCGATTTTTTTCATTATTCTTTTCCTTTTTCTTGTACACAAAGCAACACATCGCGGCAGCATACTGCCGTAAAATATGAAGCCGTAACTTTCTCTTTTCTTCGAATAGAAATAGCTAAATAGCGTAGGAAAGAATCAAAAATGATATTCAAACGCCAATGACGTAAAACGGAAAAAGGTAACCTCAAGACCATCTATTCATGAGCTTCATCCGCATACCCAACCGAAAAATAAAGTTCGTTGCGTTGGTTTAGCCATAGTCAATTCGTTGCGGAGAATATCACAAAGAAGCCAACTTTCTGTGACGCAAATCACCATAAAAAACCACTTTCTCAAATTTAAGAATCATCATTTAAGCTTGTGAATGGCAACAAATTTTTACAGGGGAGCATGGATGTGGAGAGCACAAAAAAACAGCTCATTTAAATGAGCTGTTTTCGAAATAATGAAAAAGCGTTAACTCGTCGCGCTAAATTTTATCCGCTACGGTTAACGTTGCAGCTAATACATCTTGCCCAAACAAGACACTACGCTCAGGAGACCAACCGTAAAGTGGATCTGGGTGATTGTTGTTATCTTTAAATGGCATTTCGATTGTGTAAGACAAGCATTTGAACTGCTCTGCAACCCAATTTGAACCCACAGTCAAATTCGCTTTACCAGGCTCATCTTTATCGTAACCAATCTCATCTTGGAACTCTGGCGTAATAGTCAGTAACGCTTGCTTAAATGATGTCTCTAAAGCGGCAAGATTTTCATCGTAAGAAGGAATACCTTCTGAGCCAGCGACGAAGTTATACGGAATCGCTTCATCGCCATGAATATCTAAAAACATGTCAACACCCGTTTCCAGCATGCGCTGACGCACAAGGTAGACTTCTGGGCTCTTTTCCATTGATGGCGTTTGCCATTCACGATTTAGGTTTACACCTACTGCGTTGGTACGCAAGTGACCGCGAATACCACCGTCTGGGTTCATGTTTGGTACGACGTAAAGCACCGCTTTTTCAAGCAATGCACGCGCAACCGTGTCGTTTTCATCTAACAGACGTTGGATCATACCTTCCATGAACCATTCTGCCATCGTCTCACCTGGGTGCTGACGTGCAATCATCCAGATTTTCTTTTTACCTTCTTCTGGCTCACCGAAAGTAAGCAAGCTCATGTCGTTGCCGTCTAATGTGTGGCCTAGTGTTTCAAGTTGGCAGTGGTGCGCGCTTTGTGCCATGTGTAACAAGTCTAAATGACGATCGTACGTGTATGGCGCAAAGTACGCGAAGTAAATTGAGCTGCGCTCAGGGATTACAGTGAAAGTCAGCGTGTCGCCATCGAACTCTGCCGGTACTCGGAACCATTCTTCACGATCGTAAGACGCAACCACATCGTAACCTTGCCATCCTTCTGGATAAGCCGATTTAGCCAAATCAAGCAATTTGATGGTGTGTGATTGCTCGGCTTCTGTCTCAAGACGGAAGTGGAACCACTGGTAGAATTCCGACATATTGTCGTTAGGAATTTTGAGTTGGATGTCGTTTTTGTCGTCCGCTTTCACTACGTGAATGCTGCCGCTATCGAAGTTGCTGAATACTTTCATTTTATGACTCACCTTTTAAATCTGAGCTTGAAAGACAGAGGCTAACACAAGGCTTCATCGCGCCCCAATGACTTTCACTGCAAACTGTCTCGTTTGTGGCTAAAGTCTTCAGTTTAGTCAAGCTTATCCGCTTTGCCTGCTGGTCCCGCGAGTTTTGCTAGCCACTTATCCCAGATAAACGGCGTTTTCTCGTTATCTTCTGCTTCCTCTTTTCGACGTACCGCGTTGCGCACTATCATAGCCCCGGTCCAGCGAAGCGGTTCTGGTGGGAAACACCCCAACGGTCCTTTGGCTAAACCACTGTTCGTCCACTCGTTATCGATTCCCAATATCAATGAAGATAGGATCTTTCCGCCCATGCGAGTCTGCGCTACACCATTGCCTGAATAACCAAATCCGTAAAAGATATTGCTCTGTTTATCTAGCTCGCCGAAAAAAGGGAAACCAGTAGCAGAACGATCAGAGCCCCCCGTCCATGAATAAGCAAACTCCTCGCCTCTCAAACGAGGAAACAACTTATCGAACGACTTACGCAGTAGACCTTGGTAGCGTGTTGGCTTGTTAAACATTACGTCAACTTGGTTATTGAAAGAAAACTGATTGCCGCCTTTCCCCAACATCAAACGGCCATCTGGCGTATCTCGGTAATAGTGCACAAAAATACGAGAATCCAACACACTAGAACCTACCTGCCAACCAGATTGAGGTAGTGCGTCACCAAGCGGCTTGGTGATCACCATGTCGGAAGAGACCACCACGATACTGTTTTTAAACTGTTTAAACTGCTCCACCATCCATGCGTTCAATGCCAACACCACCTGCTGCGCTTGAACATTTCCTTTAGGTGTACAGACAGTGGCAGGTTTTCCATAATCTAAACGCGTCATCGGCGTATTCTCATAGATTTCAACACCCAACTCCATTGCGACGCGTCTTAATCCTCTCGCCAATAAAGCAGGTTGAACGCTGGCTGCAACTGGAGAGTGAAAGCCTTCTATATTGCGCGGCGATCCCGCATAGGCACGCAGTTCCTCCACCGAGCAACGACGCCAACTGTTCACTTCTAATCGCTTTAACTCGTCCACAACTGGCTGCATTCCCCCAGTTTGAGCCTGATTGGTTGCAGTGTAATAAACCCCTTTCAACGATAATTGCGCATCGATGTTGTGCTGCTGACAAAAGTCGTCAATCTCGAGCACTGCTTGTTCCGACTCTTTTACTAACCAAGCAGCATGTTCTTCACCGAATAACCGTTTCAATGTCGGAAACTTTGTCGACCAAGTCAGCATACAACCGCCGTTTGCGCCCGATGCACCACTGCCACAAAGGCCTTTTTCAATCACGACTACCTTTTTTTCCGGAGATTGCTGCTTAATCATAATCGCGGTCCAAAGTCCGGTGTATCCGCCACCAACAATCGCAACGTCAGTATTAATGTTCTGCTGTAACGGTTGTGGCGTTTCTGGTTGCTCAGCTTCAATTGCCTGCTTGAACCAATATGAATGATGTGTCATCGGGTATCCTCGTTAGTGCGTTACATCCATTTCCGCAAACACTTTACAAACGATGATGACAATCAACGAGCAAGAAAATCTAACGCTGAGCGATAGAAAATGTTGCACTGAGAGTGTGAAAATTTTCGCTTTCGACAAAAACAAAATGGGGAGCTCGTGGCTCCCCAAAACAAACAGCAAAAAATATTAGTGGTAAACAATTCAAGTCCGTCTTACTGGTTAGTATTTACCGGTATCACGCATGCGGTACTCGTATTGAACATTGAGAATAGGCTGGTAAACAACTTGCCCGTCACTTTGCAAGAACTCATTTACCATGACTTTTGAGTCAGTGATAGAAAACGATTGGCGATCAACATACATTGTAAGGCTCGTAAACTCATCACGGAGTTGTCCAGATGATTTATTTTGGTAGCTTTGGATCATGTCTCGGCCCATTTCATAAGCCGCTTGTTTGCTATCCATTACGTCGCCATGGATAGTTTCGGTATCGTTTGTCCACTGATAACCACCAGCAAGAGCCATAGAAGGTGCAGCAATCAGAGCAATCGTACTTGCTAAAGTTGTTAAGCGTTTCATAAACCTCTCCTTACTTACCTTTACATCGGGCCAAAATTGGCTCGATACTTATAAGGTACGTATAAAGACCTAAAACACGTCAAAACAATTTCAAATAATGTTCAATTTTCGTTCAACTTATTTCACATTAACTTAGCAACTCAACGTCATATTCAGCCGACATTCGCATTTTCTTCCTTTTGAACAATGGGTTTCAACCTGACACTTCCTTACCAAACCATACAATACCTAAGGTCAATTTTCTCTTAGAATTCCAGCAAAAGAACACTGTTCAAAACCTTACACAAACGTCGGACACAGCAAAAACCACCCCTTTTCAGTCGTGCTTTGCATTCCTCCTTTTCGGGTTCTTCGCTGCTCGTCCGTCGGTTCTTAATTGTCGCTATTGAGCACAAGTTAATCTGGAGTGAAAATGACCGCGAACAAATCCATTTTTTACCATAGCAAATCGATTTACTCAGATGATTATGCTGATGTCTACAAGCCAATTTGGACCTACAGAGCTAAGTTCATCTTACGTGCGCTTTATTACAAACGTGCGTTTAAGCACCTTTCAGACAATATTGAATCGTCATTGTTAGAGTTGCTTTGTACACGTACGCATCGATTTTTAGAGAAGCCGTTTCGTCCGTATATCATCAAAAACAACTCAGCGTTCGATCGTTCTAACTTGGTGGTTGATCACTACAAAACGATTTCAGAACTGTTTTCTAAACAAACAATCGAAGAAATCTACACAGACTCGAAAGGCCTAACATTAGCCTCTTTTGAAATTGACGAAATACTGTACTCGGTGAGATTAGTATACGAAGCACGTTATCAAAAAGAAGGCGACATGAGCCTAGTGCTGCACAGCGCTGAAGATGGCAACTTCTACACGCTCTCTTTTACGCTAGGTCACATCGAATCTGGACGCAGCATTATGATTGGCGGCTTACAAGGACCGCGAAGCAGTGAAGAAAACAACGCGAAAATTAAAAAGCTAACTCGTAAGCTTTACGGACAGAGACCAAAAAGCTTGATGGTGAGCTTGCTCACTTTGCTCGCACAAATTTGGGAAGTAAATACGATTCTAGCAGTGAAAACGCAGTCCCATACTTACGCAGCTAAGCGCTACAGCAAAGGGCGAATCAAAACGGATTACGATGCACTCTGGCAAGAATTGGGCGGCACCGAATACAATCGTCATTTTTACTCAATTGATGTAAATGCACCCCGTCGAGATATCGAAGGCATGTCGCGCTCTAAGCGTTCGATGTATCGTCGCCGTTATGAATGGCTAGACAACACCAAGATCACTTTCGAACAAATATTAAAAGGCGAGCAAGCTAAAAGCTAAGGAGAAGCGTTCATGCGTTATTCATTCATTACTGCTTTAGTGTTGTCGGCTTTTTCTTTGTCAGCCAACGCAGAAACCAGTGAGCACATCATAGGTACAAACATTGGCTATGGCGATGTGAACTACGATGCTCCGACAAGCAAAGAATCAGGCGACATGTTCTTAGGTGAAATATATTACCGCTACATGCCAACACATAACTTTGGTATCGAAGCAGGTTATAAAGGCGCGTTTGACGGTATCGGCTCGATACTCGTGAGTCCGATTTCAGAAGTCACCGATACGAGCTTCTCCGGACCTCGCTTGAGTGGCTATGCTAGCTATCCTCTGGGTTCAGGTTTCGAACTGTACGGCAAGGCAGGTATCACTCTCTACACTCTCGAATACACTTATAAAGTGAACGGTCAGAGCAAGAACATCGAACACTCAAGTGTCGGAGGTGAAGCGGCTGGCGGTATCGGCTGGAGCTATAAACACTTTGGTTTGAATGCAGAATATGTGTACTCAAAAAACAGCGATTTTGACTCTAGCGGTGTGATGTTTGGTGCGCAACTGCGTTTTTAAACAAGGCTTACAAGTTAATACAAAAGGCAGCGAGAGGCTCATTCGCTGCCTTTTTTCGTGAATATAGGTCAATACGTAAGCGCGAGAATGATCCCCGCCACGATCGAAGTAACGCCAAGCCCTCGGGTGAGATACCATTTCTCAGACAGAAACCAAATCCCCATAAACAACCCAAACACAATGCTGATTTGCCTTAGTGCCACCACCAAACTCACGTTGTCTGTCATGGTCATCGCAAACAGCACCAAGCCGTAGGTGGATGCCATCATTACCCCTGCCATGCTGGCTGTTTTGCGGATCTGCCACGCTGTCTTAATCTCATCTGGCTTGCCTGTAGCCAAGCACCACACAAGGGCAGGAATACCAATTGCCCAAAACTGCACGCCTAAGTAAAAGATCGCACTGTACTGATCATTCAAGATCTCTGATGCTTGCCCTGTAAGTAAACTCAGCGCTTCTTTATCGACCACCGAGTAACCCGTTGTGCCTATTGCGGCAATTAATGCCCAGAACACACCGACGTTCAAATAGGAGCCCAATGTCATTTGACGAAAATTCGTCAGTGGCACCAGCATACAACCAAGGGTAATCAGCAAGAACCCAAGCCACTGCTGACTGGATAATTCATGTCCCAATGCCACACTGATTGCGCCGACCATCATCACTGGCAGTGCCCGAGCAATGGGATAAACCACACCCACGTCAGCATGCTTATAAGCGACAATCAAACCAACCAGATAAACCATTTGTGAAATGCCGCTAATGAACAGCAACCCCCAAAACTCACTCGGTAATGATGTCCAGCCAATGGTTGCCAAATACCAAATCAAATAAGGGGTAAGAATGAAACATGCAGAAAAGCTGGCGGCCATAGTAAACGCGAGTCCAGAGCCTGAGTTGCTTTTACCAAGGATATTCCAACCCGCATGGAGAACAGCAGAAAAAACGACGAGACCAATCGCCAACAAATCCATTTCAATGTTCCTGTCTGAATAAAATAAAGGCCCCGAGATGGAGCCTTAGATAATGAGAAAATCCACTTAACGATTGAGTTCCGCCAGAGATTCAATGCTGATGGCATCGTGTCGCCAATACTCGATATCGCAATCAATCAACTCACCATGCTGGTTGTAGTTGATGCGCTCCACTACCATCGCTGGCGTACCGGCTGTCGCACGCAATGCCTGAGCCATTTCACCCAACAAAGTACTGGTTGAAATGCGGTAGCGAATCTTTTGATACGTCACGCCATAATGATCGCGGTAAATGTCCGTCAGTGAATTTGATAAATCGTAGTCCAGCAGGTTCGGAAACAGCTCTGGGCGAATGTAGTTTGTTACGAATACCACAGGTCTATCTTCAAGGTATCGCACACGGTCGACTCGATACACGTCCGAGAAAGGCTGCAAGTCCAGCAAGCGCGCGGCTTGTTTGTTTGCCAAGGTTCCTTTTGCTGCGACCAACTCCGTTTTTGGCACACGATTTTGCGCTTTCGCCATGTTCGGAAAATTAAGTGTTTGAGTAGGGTCGTAGCGTAGTGGCTCAGGTGAAATAAA